>DATMNB010000235.1:0-10897 GCA_035569435.1 Gemmatimonadaceae bacterium | reverse complement strand
CGTCGCGTCGCCCTGCCCGGCGCATTGGAACGAGGACACCGTGTGCTGGGCGCCGAACTGCACGACGCAGTGCACCGCGGCACGCCCGGTGCTCGCCGTGGCGCCACGCGATGCACTGATTGGTGCCAATATGCTCGATGGGTCTCCACACGCCGTGACCGCCAGGGTCACCAGCGTCAGGCCGACCCGCCAGGGGTTAGCGCGTGCCAAAGAGCACCACGCCGTTGTCCCCACCGACCACGATGTGCGTCCGCGCCGTCCCGTGCACCGCACGCAACGCCGTCGTCACCCCGCTCGGCATGTTCAGCCATTGGCCGCCGTTCCAGTGCTGAATCGTCCCGGCGTCGCCGACGACGTACACGTCGTTGGTGTCGGCATCCCACACGCCGCGCAACGTCTGCGTCGTCCCGGCATTGCTGGCCGTCCAGGTCGTGCCGGCATTCGCGTACCGCGTGACCGTGCCGGCCGCGCCAGCCGCCCACACATCGACGCCGGTGTAGCCGTGCACCGCGTAGAGCGCGTTGGTCGTGCCGCTCGTCATGGCCGTGAACGCCGACCCGCCCGTGTAGTGCGAGATCGTGCCGTTCGAGGCGACCGTGTACACGTTGGTGGCCGCGTCGCCCCAGATGGCCCGCAGGTTCGCGCTGGTCGCCGCGGTCGACTGCTGGTATCCTGACCCGTTGAAGTAGCCGATGAGTCCAGCGTCGCCGTCGCCGTACACGAGGGTGGGCGCGATCGCCCACACGCCGTAGAGCGCGCCCGATCCGAGCGCGACGGGCGCCCAGGTGGACCCGTTATAGACCGACGCATCGCCGTTCGTCCCGACGGCGAAGATCTCCGCGTTCGAGGCGCCAGAGATGCCGTTGAGCACATCGCTGACCCCGGCCGACGCGCTCGTCCACGTCGTGCCGTTGTAGTGCAGGATCGTCCCGACGCTGGAGGCGTAGATGTTGTTGGTGTCGGTCGCCCAGATCCCATAAATTGGGAGACCGGCTTCGCGCGCCAGCGCGAAGCCGGACCCAGAATAATTGAGCAACGTGCCGTTCGTGCCGACGACCGCGACGGCGCTGGCGCTCCCCGACGTCACGCCGAGCAGGTTGGTCCCGACGACCGCCGTGAGCTGGGTCCACGACGTGCCGTTGTAGTGCACGATCACGCCGCCATCGCCGGTGATCCAGATATCGTTGGCCGCGCTGCCGCCCACGGCGTCCAGAGTGCCGGTGACCCCGTTGGGAAGGGTCACGGTGGACCAGGTGGCGCCGTTGTACTTGCAGACCGTCGCGTTGGCACCGACGGCGTAGACGTTGGTCGCCGACGAGCCCCACACCCCGGTCAGGTTGGTGCCGCGGGAGCAGCTGGTCTGCGGAGTCCACACGCCACCCGTGGGCAGGTACTCGACGATCGTTCCGGCGTCGCCGACCGCCCAGATGTGCGCGGAATCGCTCCCCCACACCGCGCGAAGCGTCGAGCGGCCGGTGTACGTCTCGGACGCCCACCCGCTGCCGGCGTTATGGATGACGCCGGAGCCGACCGCATAGACATCGGCCGTGCCGCTGCCCCAGACTGCGTTGTATGTACCGCCAGGGTTCGTGACCGTCGACCAGGCGGCGCCGTTGTAGTGCGCGGTGAGGCTCCCACCGACGACCCACACGTCGGACGCGCTAAAGCCATAGACGCCCTGCAACGCCGTGCCCGCCGCGAGACCGGTCGCGATGAGGCTCCATGCCGAGCCGTTGTAGTGCGCGACCGTGGTGCCGGTCCCGACGGCGTAGATGTCGGTCGGCGTGTTGAGCCAGGTGCCGTTGTACGTCGAGTCGCTCAAGCCCTGCCGGAGCACGAGCCACCGCAGCACGCTGTTCTCGGCCGGGATCGGCGCGCTCACCTCGACCTCGAACTGGAACCCCGCGGCGCCGACGGGAAGTTGAAACTTCCAGTTGGACGGCGCGCTCGTGGAGTCCGGCTTGAGGATGCCGTTGTATTGCCAGTACGGCTGGTTGGGCGCCGTGAACATCGCCGTGCCCGAGTCGCTGGCCACCGTGGCTGCCCCCGACGCGCCCGATGTCACCGTCGGGCCGGCGATGACGAAGATCCGCGTGCCCTGCAGGGCGGCCGTCGTGCCGTTGGCGGTCCCGAGGGGCTGCGCCATGAGGTTCTGGATGGTGACGTTGAACGAGAAGAGCCCCGTGGTGGCGTTGTAGAGGAAGCCGCTCGCGCCGAGGGTGACGTAGACGTTCTGGCCGCCGATGAGGAGGCGGGCTTTGACCCGGTGCGTGGTCAGATCGGTCGTCGTCGCGTCGCCCTGCCCGGCGCATTGGAACGAGGACACCGTGTGCTGGGCGCCGAACTGCACGACGCAGTGCACCGCGGCGCGCCCGGTGGCCGTCGTCGGGCTTCCTGGGCCACCGATTGTTCCGTCAGGTGACAATATTCTAGACGGATCACCACAGGCCGTGAGGCCGAGCGCGACGCCAATGGCAATCCAGAGTGCACGGACCGACGACACTGCAACCTCCATGGCGATCGCGTAAGTACGCACATCACCAGCTGTTGATACTGTTGCGCTTGGTATGGCGCGGCTGCACAGAGAAGATGAGCTTGCCTGCCGACATCTTCTGTGACGCACAACAGTAAAAATCGGTTACAGCGTAAACTTCTAATTCAGAAACTGTTGTTTCTGGTAAGGTCAAAAAAAAGACCGACTCAGATCCCGGCCTGCCCCAGCGTCGCCTCGATCGCCTGCAGCTGGTGCGGGGAGTGCGTCAGCCGGAAGGTCGGCACCCGCGTCACCAACGCGCGGAGCCCCTCCAGGTGAAGCCGAGCGGCGGGATCGGGGATCAACACCCAGGCCGACTGCCGGACGAGCTCGACGAGCGCCTCGACAGCCGGGATCGGCGTCAGGGAGTCCGGCGCTCCCTGGTCGAGACAGATGACGGCGGCCACCGGACCGGAATGCGCCACGCCGACATGGGGCGCGGGCACCCGACGTCTCAGGTCCCCCGGAATCGCCCGGGCGTCGGCGTCGTCGCCCAACTCGGGGAACTCAGCCCTCAGGAGGGCACTCACCAGCATCGTGTCGCGCCACGCGTAGGCGGTGACGCCGCCGTCTCCGGCGTGGGGCTCGACGATGACGCCGTCATCGCCCAACACCCGCCAGCCGCGGCGGGCCAGGGCGTAGGCCATGGTGGATTTGCCGCTGCCGGTCACGCCCGTGAAGATCCACGCGCGGCCCGCGGGCGAGACGACACCCGAGGCGTGGACATGGTAGCGGCCGCGACGCCGAAGGCGGAGGATGGCGCCGGTGCGCGCGAGCTCGCGGCGGCTCTGGCGGAGTGCGGTGTCGTATCCTGCGCCGCGGACGAGTCTATCCCTGCGGACCCACAGCTCGCCGCCGACGTCGTGCGTCAGCCGTGACTCGTCACCCGACGTGAGGCCGGTAACGGCATTGAACCGCCAGTGGTGTCCGGACTCGGCCACCTACGCCTGGCGAAACCGGGTCAGTTGTGCGGGGGTGGGCAGCCGGGCTGGTTCGGATTCGTCGTGCACGTAAACCCGATCTGCAGGAGACCGAGCAGCTTGGGGCCGAGCACGGACAGCTCTGACAAGAGCATGTGCTCGGTCAGCTTGGGCTCGGACCAGGCCAGTCGGCCAGCGGATCCAGCGAGGGCGGGTTGTGTGATGTGCATCAAACTAAGGCTCCACTCAACGAGTACCGAATAGTATGACGCCGTTGTCCCCGCCGACGTAAATATGTGCTTGTGCCGTGCCATGGACGGCGTGCAGCGTGGTGGTGACCGGGCTCGCCATCGTGCTCCACCTCACGCCGTTCCAGTGCTCGATCGCACCACCATCGCCAACGGCGTACACGTCGCCGCCGGCCGCGTCCCACACGCCGCGGAGAATATTGGTGGTCGCGGTTGGGATCGCCGTCCAGGTTGGGTTGGGACCGATCAACCGGAAGGCGTTCCCACCTGCCCCAACCGCCCACTGATCCACGCCGTTCAACCCATGAATCGCCCGGAGCGGGACGCCGAGCGAGCTCTGGTCCGTGAACACGCCGGCGGCCGTCGCGTGTGAAATGTTGCCGCTGGAATCGACGACAAAGATGTCGTCGCCATTATCCGCCCAGACGGCCGTCAGGTCGGCCCCGGGATTGGCCGGCGCGATCGTGCTGAACGATCCAGCGTTGAAGGTTGAACCTTTCTTGATCACCCCCGCGCCGCCGACCACGTAGATGGTGTTCTGGTTGGGGATGTCCCAGACGCCATTGAACCCACCGCCAAGGAAGAACTTGACCCACGACGTGCCGTTGAAGTGTGTGACCGAGCCCTGGTTCCCCACGGCGTAGATGTCGCTGTCCCCGGTGCCCGAGATCGCCCGGAACTGATCGCCTGCCCCGGCGAAGGTGCTCGTCCAACTGGTCCCATTGTAATGGAAGATCGTCCCGACGCTCGAGGCGAAAATATTATTGGTGTCGGTCGCGTAGATGCCAAACATCGGCAGGCCGGCGTTGGGCGCCAGAACAAACGATGTCCCGTTGAAGTTGAGCAGCGTGCCGTGATTCCCGACGATCGCGACCGACGACGCGCTGCCCGAGGTCACGCCAAGGAGGGTCGTGCCCACGGGCGCCTGAGACTGGGACCAGGCCGTGCCGTTGAAATGGGAGAGGAGACCGTTGGGGGAGACCACCCACACGTCGGTGGCCGCACTCCCGCCGACCGCCTCCAGGAACACGTTTGTCCCTGTCCCAACGTTGACCGACGTCCACGTCGTGCCATCAAAGAAGCAGGCGGTCCCGGCCGCGCCAACGGCATAGACGCTGGTCGCCGACGCGCCCCAGACGCTCCGCAGGTTGTTTGTCGTGCAGCTCGGTTGCGTGACCCAGGTCCCCGTGCCGTCATTGAACACGATCGTGCCGGTATCACCAACCGCCCAGACGTGCGCGGCATCGCTGCCCCAGACCGACCGCAGCGTCCGCGTCGTCGGACTCGTCTGGGCAACCCAGCCGGTCCCCGGATTGTGCAGGATCGTGGTGCCGACCGCGTAGACATCGGCGGTGCCGCTGCCCCACACGCCGAACAGCATCCCGCCGGGGTTGGCGACGGCCGCCCATGCGGCGCCGTTGAAGTGCGCGGTGAAGGCCTTACCGACGGCCCACACATCCGTCGCGCTAAAGCCAAAGACGCTGTTCAGCGTGGTCGTGAGCCCGGCCGCGACGGTGCTCCAGGCGGTGCCATCATAATGGAGGACCGCCCCGCCATTCCCCACGGCGTAGATGTCGCTCGAGGTGTTACGCCAGACGCCGCTCAAGGTCGAGTCGGTCAGCCCCTGCCGCAGGACCAGCCACCGCAGCACGCTCGCCTCGGCAGGGATGGCAGCGGTCACCTCGATCTGGAACGTGATCGACGTCACCGTCGACGGCACGCCAAACTTCCAGTTGGACGGCGGGCTCGTCGAATCCGGCCGGATGATCGCGTCGTACTGCCAGAACGGTTGATTCGCCGCCGTGAGGGTCATCGTGCCGGAGTCGGCGGCGACGGTCACCGTGCCCGTGCCTCCGGCGGCGGCCGGTCCGTGCACGACGACGGCCCGCGTGCCCTGCGGTGTGGGGTTCACGCCGTCGGTCGTGCCGAGCGGCTGGGTCATCAGGTTCGTGATGGTCGCGTCGAACGAGAAAATGTTCGCGACGTAGCTGAAGTTGCTGGTGGCGAACGAGACCTCGTTCGTGCTGGTGATCACCACGCGGGTCTTGGAGATCGGCGCGAGCGCGGCCTTGACCCGGCTCTTGGCGAGCATGTCGATCGGCGCCTGGCCCGGGGCGCCGCATCGGAACGACGAGACAGTGTGCGCGGCGCCAAAGGAGACCGTGCAGTTGAGCGTGGCCCGCGCGGTCGCGGCGGCAGACGGTGCCTGGCTCGGCGACAGCATGCGCGACTGCTCGCAGGCGGCCAGCATGACGACCGCAAGACACGCAAGACAACGGATCGCCTGCACCAAGGGGTGCGACGATTTGGGCATCCTGTGGTGTGGCACCTGACGCTCCTTGGGCGCTGGGCGTGGAGCAACTGCGCGGGGCGTGGAGCAACTCATAGAACAACACACGGAGCAACTGACCACCGATCCGCGACAAGATACTATTTCTGTCGTCGGCGCACACTAGTCCGCGCATCAGAACCGCGGTCACTCCGACCGAACGCAACGACCGATGCATGCGTGCGCATAGCAGTTCTGACCGGCACGCGCGCGGCGCGAACCGACGTCGTGTTTCGCGGGTACTAAGCATCCTCGAGGGATCGTGCCGGATCGTGCGGGATCATTCCCGTTCGTGTCCACCGGATCGGAATCAGATCGTGCCACGCAGAGGACGGATCGAGTCGTGACAGTGTTATGGTCGAGGTCGCTTAGCCGCAGTTCGTTGGCGTGTGTGGCCGCTAACCGACAGCATGTGCCCATCGCGTCAACACGAGAGGCGCGGTCTTGTCTTTGCATTCACCCACGTGGCCTGCACGGTCCCGTGTTGCGCTACCCGTTTCGCTCGACAGGAGTCGGCCTCATGACACATCGTGCTGGTGTCCCGCGTCTCGTCACCGCGGTCATTGCCGCCGTGGTCGGGATCCTCAGTCTGACCCCCGCCTCGGCGGCCCGCGCGCAGTCGCAGGACACGACTGGCCGCGGAGGCTGGGGCATCGTGTACTCGTCGCCGCGGAGTCGACAGCAGCAGGCGACGGGGCAGAAGGTCACAGCGACGCCGGCCACGCCACAGGCGGCGCCAGCGCCGGCACCGACCGGAGCCGCGAATCCTGCCGGTGGCGCGGCGAGTACGAACAGCGCCGCTGGTGGGAACAACGGGGCGGGGAGTGCGGCGGCGGGCTGGGCCAACGGCGCGGCGCCGACGACCTACAACCCCGGACTCCCGGCCAACAGCGCGGCCCCGAATAGCCCGGCAGCGAATAACGCGGCAGCGAACAGCGCCGCCGCGAATAACGCCGCCTACAATCCGCCGCCTCCGACCCCGCAGATTCGCGGGTATTCAGCCGATCCCGCGCCGGCAAATGGCGGCGCCGTCGCAACCAATCGCGGCTATGCCGGTGACCCCGCGCCCAATACCGCGAGCCCAGCGCCCGCGCCGGGCGCCGGCTACGGCGGCCGCGTCCCGGGCGTGATCTACTCGAGCAACGGCGGCGTCTACCCGCCGCCCTCGACCAACTACGCACCGGCGCCAGCCGCGGCGTACTCCGCCGCGCCGTCGGCCGGCGGCTACCCTGCACCGCCGCCGGGCTACTCCGCGCCGGCAGCGCCAGGCGCCAATGGCTACGCCAGCGGTGGCGTGTCCATCGCCCCCACGACGCCGGCCGACCGTCCGACCAACCTGCCGCCGGGTGGCCGCACCGACGCGTCGTATGACGCGGCGGACACGGTGCCACCCCCACCCCCACCGCCCGCAGGCGGTGCGGCGGCGCCAGTCTCATCGATCCACCTCGATGAGCTCATGAGCCTCCACGAGTGGGAATCCAGCGGCGTCTCCCGCCTCCGGCCGCAGGAAATCGCCGTCCTCGAGCACTGGATCGAGCGGTATCGGCAGCAGGTCGCCGATAGCGTCACCAAGACGCTCCAGTCCTCACCGCGCGGTCCGCTCGCCGCCGCAGCGGCCCCGCTTCCGCCGATCTCACGCACGGCGGACGGCACGCCGCGCAACGCCCACGCCGTGGTCGCCATTCGCTCGGGCAGCCGCTACGTGACGCTCGACGACGGCAGCGTCTGGGACGTCTACACCTCCGACCAGACCGAGACCGCCGCGTGGCAACAGGGCGACCTCGTCCAGGTGCGCGTCGCCCCAGTCGCGTACGGGGAGTTCGATCACGAGCTGGTCAACAACCAGCGCACCGGCCCGGTCCGGGCCAAGTTCATGGGGTACGCGCCCAAGCAGCAGTAGCGCGGGACGCACGGAGCGGAAATCGACAGGGACACGAGCTTGGTTCGTGTCCCTGTTGACATCCGGCCCATGTTGACTTCTCGCTGGTGTCGGGGCGGTTGGGGTCGCAGGGGGGCAGGGACGACAGTCCCTGCCCTTCAAACAAAACAGCACGTATGCGGCTGGCAGATTCCATCCCGGCCTGTTGACACGGCGCCGCATACGTAGGAAAGTACGAAATGCCACTCACTCCGCAGTCGAACTCCGCGGTGCCCGGACCCAACGGACGCCGCCGCCCACGACTGTCGTCAGGCGCACTCCGGCGCCTCGACATTGCCATCCGCCTCGCGGGCCCCGGCGGCGATGACGCCGGGCTCATCGAGCTCCGCGACGCGGTCCGCGAGCAGGTTGCCCACCTCCGCGACCAGGGCGAACCGCCCGAGCGCGTCCTCGTCGAGATCAAGCGCGAGCTCCAGGAGTCCCAGGTCCGCACCGGCGTCCCCCGGGGCGACGACCAGGCTTTCCGCACCCTGTCCGATCAGGTCGTCCGTTGGTGCATCGAGGCGTACTACCGGGCCGATTAAGCCGGGGCAGCTAGCCAGCGCGCCCTTCGATCGCAGCCGCGAACGTCGTTCGGACCGTCGGCAACCCAAACCACCCGAGCCCGCGCGCGACCGCGCGGTCGCGCACCTCGTCGGTGAGTCGCGCCGGACTGTAGACGATCACCCGGGCGCCAGCCGACTGGGCGTGGCTGGTGAACGCCTCAGAGAACCCGTCGGGATGGTCGATGTCCACCAACACCACCGTCGGCCGCACCCGGTCGAACTCGGCGAGCAGAGGCTCAGCACCGCTCGCATGGTAAACTGCGGGCACCTGCTCGACCTGTAACAGGAGACCCAAGAGCGCGGCCGTCAACGGATCAGTGGAAATCACGAGCGCCAGTCGCGACGACATGGCTACAAGGGACGCAAGAAGCGTGGTCGTGTGTTCCCGAGGACCCGAACTCTTGACGAAAGGACGGCCCATCTCTTGTATAGCCGATCAGAACACCTGACGGGGAAATCATGAACGCCGAGCAACGGAAGCACCTGGAACGACGCCTGATCGAAGAACGCGCCAGAGTCGTGGCGGCGCTGGAGCGCTACCGGGCACAGACCCGTGACACTGTGCAGGAACAGACGGGCGACTTGTCGAATGTGCCATTCCACCTGGCCGACGAGGGCACCGACACCATGGACGAGGAGCTGGATGCCTCGGAAGCCGCCCGCGAGACAGCCGAGTTGAGCGAGATCGATGACGCGCTGCGGCGGCTCTACCAGTCGCCCGAGACGTTTGGCCGCGACGAGCGCACCGGCCGCGAGATCAGCTTCGAGCGGCTTGATCTTATCCCATGGGCGCGAACCGCGGCGCCCACGGGATAAGGCAATCGATACGAATGATGCGCTTCGGGCGCATCAAGCCATGGGCGCGAACATCAGCCTGACCGCGCGCGCCACCCACATTCCGGCAAAGCAACCGGTAATCGAAAGGACCACGCTCGCCACCGCATAGAGCGTGGCCCGCCCCACTTGTCCGGACTCCAGGAGGAACGCCGCGTCAGCGCTGAACGTCGAGAACGTCGTATATCCCCCGCAGAACCCCGCCGTCAACATCGCCCGCACCTCGGGGCTCACGGTCGGCGCTGCCAGGAGAAATCGCAGGAGAAATCCCAACAGCAGCGACCCGCTGACGTTGATCACCAAGGTCCCAATCGGGAACGTCGTCCCCACGCGATGCTGCACCGCGGCGCCAAGCAGAAATCGCGTGACCCCGCCGACCGCACTCCCGAGCGCCACGAGCCAGACGGAGAGAGACATGGCAGAGAAGGTAATCACCATCGAGGAACGTGTCGTCGTCGGCGACGTGGCGTTCGATCTCCTCCGCCCCGAAAACTCCGACACGTTGATCAGCGAGGCGGACTACGTCCTCGATGAGCGCCTCCCCTACTGGGCCGATCTCTGGCCCTCCTCGCACATCCTCGCGGCCCGCGTCCTCGAGGACACCCCCGCGCACGGCCGCGCCATCGAGCTCGGATGCGGTCTGGGACTCGTGACGATTGCAGCGCTCCGCGCCGGCTACGACGTCCTGGCCACCGACTACTACGCCCAGGCGCTCGAGTTCACGCAGGAGAACGTCCGCCGCGCCCTCGCCCGCGACGTCGCCACGCAGCTCGTCAACTGGACCGTCCCGCCGCCGCTCGACCCGTTCGATCTCGTCCTCGCCGCCGACGTGCTGTACGAGCACCGCTACGGCCCGGTCGTCGCCGACATGCTGGGCCACGCCCTGGCCCCGACGGGGACAGCGCTCATCGCCGACCCGGGCCGCATCGGCGTGGCCGACTTCCTCGCGGCGCTACCAGACTTTGGCCTCCGCGTCGCCGATCAGGAGGTGCGGCCCTTCACCGACGGACGCGTGCACCAGCGCATCACCCTGTATACGATTCGCCACTGAGCCCGTACACCCGCTGAGTGGCGGCGCTCTCTAGACACTCCAATAGCGCCGCTGATTCTCGACCGTGGCAAATGACCGCGCGTCCATCCGGTCGACGTACAACGTCCCGCGCAGGTGGTCGATCTCATGTTGGAGAATGCGCGCGTACCACCCGCGCGCCTCGATCACCCGCGGCTCGCCCCGCTCATCGAGGCACTCGACCCGCACCTCGCGGGCGCGCGGCACGATCGCGCTGTACCCCGCCACGCTCAAACATCCCTCGAAATGCTCGGCCACCCCGTCCCCGACCGGCACGAGCCGTGGATTAATGATCACGTGGAACGGCACCGGCCCCCGTTCGCGCGCGGCCAACGACTCGGGCGGCGCCCCCGTCTGATACTCGGCTCGGTCCTCGATCACCGCGACCTGCACGGAGACGCCAACCTGCGGCGCCGCCAAACCAACCCCCGGGGCGTCCCGCATCGTCTCGCGCATCGACTCGATCAACTGCTGCATGGC
>DATMNB010000234.1:0-12910 GCA_035569435.1 Gemmatimonadaceae bacterium | reverse complement strand
GGACGATCGACTTTGCCGCGCTGATGCGCGCGGCGATCGACACGGGTATCTCGCATTGGTATGTCGAGGAGGATAATCCGCCGGCACCGGGGATCGACGCGGTGCGGTTCGCGTATCAGTACCTCGAGCGGCTCGACGTATGAATCGACGGGACTTTCTTGGGGCCGCGGCAAGTACGCTGATTGCCGGTCCCCGTCTGTTCGAGACCGGGGGTGATCAGCTCCAGCCGATCGGGCTACAGCTCTCGACCGTGCACGACACGTTCACGCGCGATCCCGAGGGCACGCTGGCGGCCGTGGCGGCGGTCGGGTATCGCGACGTCGAGCTCTACGAGCTGTATGGACCGCGCGGCTGGGATGCCAAGCGACTCCGGGCGGCGCTCGATCGGACCGGACTCGTGGCTCGCGCCGTGCACGTGCCGACGTCGCTGCTCTACCGGGGGCTCGAGCGCCACGCCGCGGTGGCGGCGTCGCTTGGGTGCACGTACATCGTCTGTTCGCACATCGATCCCGACGAGCGTCGCGCGGTGCGGGACTGGCACGAGCTGGCTGCCGTATTCAATCGCGCCGGGGAGACGGCCCGGCGAGCGGGAGGCGGGCTCCGGGTCGCGTACCATAACCACGACTACGAGTTGGCGTCGGTCGATAGACAGGTGCCGTACGACATCCTGCTGGCCGAGACCGATCCGTCGCTCGCGTGGTTCGAGCTGGATGCGCGCCTTGGCAATCCGAGCGCGTATCTGGCGGCGCATCGTGGGCGGTTCTTCGCGCTGCATGTGGGTGGCGAGCAGGTCGATCCGCGGCTGTTGGCCGCCGCCCGGGGCGCTCTGGTGGAGCGCTACTTCGTCGAGATCAACGATCCGCCGTCGCCGTCGATCGATAGCGCGCGGCGTGCCTATGTCGCGTTGCGACAGATGCGATGGTGAGAGCGAGGTGATCGCCCAGTGATTCTACAGTGACACCAGCGCGAGACATTGTCCGGCATACCCCACTGTGAGCTGGAAGCATGTCCGTTGTCGCCCGTACGTTCGTCAGTAAACTTCGCGCTGCCCTGTCTGTTACGCTCCTCGGTGCGATCGCGATCTTGCCCAGGACGGCCCGGCACATTCGCTACCATCTGAGTCCCACCGAATGGGACGCGTCCGGCGCGTATGCCTGGGCCGGGGAAGTCGATGGCGCACTGACGGGGCACGCCACTCTGGAGGTGCAATTTCCAACCGGTCAGGACTCGGAGCCTGGAGTCGGTCTCGTGCAGGCGCATTGGGTGTTGCATGCCACGCCCACGGCCAACTCGTTTGAGAGCAGTTTGAGCGGGACGACCGATCCAACGTCGGGCACGACGCATCTGATCGGCGCTATTATCAAGGGCGCCGGGCGCGGTCAGATGATCGAGATCGACACGCCCTTGCACCATGAACCCAACGGCACACTGTCGGATTGTGATGGAGTGATCACGATCTGGACGCCCGGATGAGGACACGGTACGACGACGGGGTCAGTGCCCTTTCTCGGACGTATCCCGCACCCGTATTTGGTCGGTGATCCAGTTAACCTCCCAGGTCTTGCCCCCGTCGTCCGAGAATGACTGCTCGAAGTGGGGTGTCGTCGTGGTGGTTTTGGACCACACAAATCGAACCAAGATGGCTCGGCCGTTGAGTGTGTCCTGGGCGAAAAACTCGCCCTGACCATCTTTGAACTGGCCGATCTGGGGCACGACCAGGATCCCGTTCCTGCTGTTGGCCCAGTAGAGACTCCACTGGTGCGTCTGGGGGCTGTAAAGACGCAAGGTGAGGCCTTCGATGTGGCCGGTCGGCGCGTCCGTCTCGAACTCCTCCAAATCGGCGCGGCCATCCCACACTTTTCGGGTGACGGACGTCCCGTCAAAGTCGACCCAGGTGGTGGAGCCCGTGAGGGGATGGAGCAGGCGCCTCAAGTGAATGTGCCACGTGCCCAACTCGAAATCGAAATCGTGTTGTCCGTCGCGCAGTTGGGCTGCACCGGTGGTCGGGTGCGCCAGTGAGGCCATCGCGCCCAGCAGCAGATAGGTCCCAATACGCCGCCATCCCTGCATGCGCTCTCCCGGGTCAATGGTTATGATGCTACTTATCTAGCACAATGCTAGAAAACTAGCAACCCCCTTCACCGGCGATTCTCATGACCAAGCTTCGCGTCCATGCCTTTTCCATCTCCCTCGATGGCTACGGTGCCGGTCCCAACCAGGACCTCGCCAACCCGCTCGGCGTGGGTGGCATGTCGTTGCACGAGTGGGCGTTCGCGACGCGGACGTTTCACCAGATCTTTGGCAAGGACGGCGGGGCCACCGGCGCGGACGATGCGTTCGCGGCGCGTGGCTTTGACAACATTGGCGCGTGGATCCTTGGTCGAAACATGTTTGGACCGATCCGCGGGTCCTGGCCCGATGAGACCTGGAAGGGATGGTGGGGCGATAACCCGCCCTATCACACGCCCGTGTTCGTGCTCACCAACCATCCTCGGCGCTCGTTCACCATGGAGGGGGACACGACCTTCCATTTTGTGACCGAGGGGATCCACGCCGCGCTCGATCGCGCCCGGGATGCGGCGGGGGGGCGAGATATCCGGCTGGGCGGCGGGGTCGCGACGATTCAGCAGTACCTGCGCGCGGGACTGATCGACGAGATGCACCTGGCCATTGCGCCGGTGCTGCTCGGGTCAGGGGAGCATCTCTTCGCCGGCGTTGACGCGTCCACGCTCGGGTATCGATGCACCGAGCACGTCCCCACGCCCAACGCGACGCACGTGGTGCTCACGCGGTGACGCGGCGAGGTATCCCCCAATCGATCTATGGCCCCCGCTGACGGACCCGGAGTAGTCTTGATCGATGGGCAACTCCGCGCACATCACGATTCTGTCGGCCGACGATCATCCGCTCATCCGGTCCGGGCTCCAAGCTGTCATCAGCCTGGAGTCCGACATGCGAATGATTGCCGAAGCCGCGAACGGCGAAGAGGCCATCGAGATGTATCGGGAGCATCGGCCCGATGTCGTGCTCATGGATCTCCGCATGCCGGTCATGGATGGCTTGACCGCGATGACGGCGATTCTCAAGGAGTTCCCGGAGGCCCGGATCGTCGCCCTCACCACGTACGAAGGCGATGACGACATCCATCGTGCCCTCTCCGTTGGGGCGCGAGGCTATCTCCTCAAGGACATGATGCGGAGCGAGCTCCTCCGCGTCATCCGCACCGTCCATGCCGGCGAACGGGCCATCCCACCGGCGGTGGCCGCCCGTCTCGCCGAATTCACGCCGCGCGTCGAGCTGACCCCACGGGAGCGCGAAGTGCTGCACCTCATGGCGAAAGGATTTGGCAACCGCGAGATCGCCCGGCTCCTGGGTCGCACCGAGAGCACGATGAAAGTGCACGTGAGCAACATTCTGGAGAAGCTGGGCGCCACGGATCGGACCGAGGCCGTCACTCTCGCCATGCAACGAGGGATCCTGCACCTCGAGTGAGCCCGCGGAGTGTGTGCTTAGGGGAGCGTGAGCAGGATCGCCGTTCCCCGGCCGATCGTACTCCGCACGGCGAGCGTCGCGCCGACCTGCGTGGCCCGCTCCCGCATCCCGAGCAGCCCCCAGTGCCCACCGTACGTGCGGAAGTCTGGGTCGACGGCGAAGCCGCGCCCATCATCGCGCACGGACAGCCGAATGCGTCGCGGCCCGTACGACACGCGCACGCGCACGTGCTGCGCGCCGGCGTGCTTGATGGTGTTGGTGAGCGCCTCGTGCATGACCCGAAACAACGCGGCCTCGGAGGCGGACCCAAGTGTCCGGGCGTTGCCGCCGGTCCGGAAATCGAGTGAGAGACCGGTGCCGCGCACGGCGTCCTCGGCGGCGATCCGCAAGGTCGTGGCCAGGTCATCCGCGAGCGCCGGTGTGCGCAGGTCCCACACGGCGCGACGCGCGTCGCCGAGCGCCTTCTCCGCCAGATCGAGGACGCTCTGGAGCGCGGTGACGGCGTCGGGCGGCGACGTGACTTTGCCGGCGGCGGCCATCAGCAGAAGGGCGACGCCGTTGAAGCCCTGGAGGACGGTGTCGTGGATCTCGCGGGCGATTCGTGTGCGTTCCTCCATCATCGCGCCGTAGCGTGTCTCGAGCTCGCGCAGGCGGGCGCGTCGCAGCGCGCGCTCGGCGCGCTTCCGCTCCGTCACGTCGCGGACCGCGCCGATGTACTCGACCACGCGTCCCGTCGTGTCCCGGATGGCCGTCGAGACGACCTGCACGTATCTGACGGTGCCGTCAGGCATGCGCAGTCGGTGGGCGAACCGCAGGTCCCGCCCTTGCTGCCGCGATGCCGCTTCCATCTCGTCGAATAGCGCCACGTCATCCGGATGCACGCGCGCGCGGGCCAGCCCGACACTGGGCTTGATGGCCCGGTCGTAGCCGTAGATGCGGTAGGTCTCGTCCGACCAGGTGATCTCCCCGGTCACCACATGCCAACTAAAGCTGCCGGTGAGACTCAGACGTTGGGCCTCGGCGTGATACATCTCGCTCCGCCGCAGCGCTTCCTCGGCTTGGCCGCGCTCGACCGCGACGCTCGTCAGATTGACGATCTGCTCGATCACGTTGCGCTGCTCGCTGCTCGGCGCGCCCGGTGTCCGCGAATAAATCGCGAACGTGCCCAGGATCCTGCCATCCAAAGAGAGGATCGGGCTGGACCAGCAGGAGCGCAGGCCGTACGTCGAGGCCAGCCCGCGAAAGTCGGCCCATCGCGGTTCGGCCGCGATGTCGGCGATGAAGACCGGCTCGAGGTAGTAGGCGGCGGAGCCGCACGGACCAATGTTGCAGTCCACGGCGCTGCCGTTGAGCGCCCTGGCAAAGTCGGGCGGCAGACCGGGGGCGGCGCCGTGCAGGAGGCGCTCCCCCTTCCTGTCGAGGAGTAGGATCGACGCCATGAGCCCGGAGGACATGGCTTCGGCCAGCGCGCAGAGCGCGTCCAGGATCCGCGGCAGTGCGATTCCCTTGGCGAGCATCTCCAGGACCCGTTTTTCCCCCGCCAGCAACGCCTCGGCACGGACGTGGTCCTCGATGTCGGTCGCGTGGCCGTACCATTTCACGAGCACGCCGCGCTCGTCGTAACGCGGCACCGCGCGGAACAGGAACGAGCGGTCGGCGCCGTCGACGCGTCGCAGACGGGCGATCAGCTCGGCGGGCGCGCCAGACGACACCACGCGATCCCACGTGTCGGTGAACGCAACGCGGTCCTCCGGCGAGATGGCGGCCAGCCACCCACGCCCACGTGCCCGCTCGAGGGGCATGCCGGTGTACTCGGGCCAGCGCTGATTCAGAAAGTCGACATCGCCGTCGGGGAGCGCGCCCCACACGAGGCCAGGGAGCGTGTCGATGGCGAAGCGAAACTCATCCGTGGCTGCGCGCAGGTCTCCGTCGAGTGCCGCGAACGGTGGCATCCTCAAACCATACGGCATCCGGGTCGGTGCGCGATAGCCCAATAGGGTGATCCGATGGGTACGGCCGAGTTCGATATTTGCTATATTCCTATATCGGCATATATCTTTGTCCCATGGCCCGCGCCGCGACGACCACGGACGTCTTCAATGCGATCGCCGAACCTCGACGGCGGGAGATTCTCCACGTGCTGCGCGATGGCAAAGAGCATGCGGTCGGCGATGTCGTCTCGCGGCTCGGCATGTCGCAGCCGACGGTGTCCAAGCACCTCGGCGTGTTGCGCAAGGTGGGGGCGGTCACCGTGAGCCGGCGCGGGCAGATGCGGCTGTATCGGCTGAATGCGCGGAAGCTCAAGCCCGTCCATGATTGGGCGAAGACGTACGAGCGTTACTGGAATAACCAGCTCGACCGGCTGCAGGAGCTCGTCGAACAGAAGGTCGCCACGCGGTCAACCAAGGAGGAAGACGAGGCATGCTGACGAATTCATCCGAGCAGGCGATGCAGACGCTCGAGATCACTCGGCAGATCGAGATCGCGGCGCCGATCGCCATCGTGTTCCAGTGCATCCTGGAGCAGCTCGGCCCGCGCAACGAGGATCCGGACCGGACGCCCACGCCAATGCGGCTCGAGGCGTGGCCGGGTGGGCGGTGGTTTCGTGATCTCGGGAACAACACGGGCGATTTCTGGGGGGTCGTGCAGAGCATCCGGCCCCCCGATCGGCTCGAGATTCACGGGCCGATGTTCATGTCGTCGCCGGTCATCTCGCATGTGAGCTATGCGTTGAGCGAACAGGCGGGCCGCACGCGCATCCGGTTTGCCCATCGGGTGGCTGGGCAGTTGCCGGTGGAATACCAGGATGGTGGAGATATCAACCAGGGATGGACTAACTACTTTGTGCGGCTTGGCGAGTTGGTGGCACGTACAACGGGAGAGTCACGATGAGTGCGACAACGACGATCGACCATAATGTGGTCACGCGGAAGCAATGGCTCGAGGCGCGCACGGCGTTGCTGGCCAGGGAGAAGGAGTTCACCCAGTTGCGCGACGAGCTCAGTCGGCAACGGCGCGCGTTGCCGTGGGAGCGGGTCGAGAAGGCGTACGTGTTCGAGGGGCCCCGTGGCAGGGAGACGTTGGCGGATCTCTTTCGTGGGCGCAGCCAGTTGATCGTGTATCACTTCATGTTCGGGCCGGATTGGAAGGAGGGGTGTCCGAGCTGCTCGTATCTGGCGGATCACTTTGACGGGACGTTGGTCCATCTGGCGAGTCGCGACGTGACGCTCATGGTGGTGTCGCACGCGCCAGCGCGGCAGATCGAGGCGTTCAAGACGCGGATGGGGTGGCGGTTTCCGTGGGTGTCGTCGCATGGGAACGACTTCAATTCCGACTACCATGTGTCGTTCACCAAGGACGAGATGGCGCGGGGGCAGGTCTACTACAACTACCGGATGCAGACGTTTGGGGCGGAGGAGGCGCCGGGGATGAGTGTGTTCTACAAGGACGCCGCGGGTGACGTCTTCCACACGTACTCCTCGTACTGGCGGGGATTGGATATCCTGATCGGGACATACAACTTCCTGGATTACGCGCCGAAGGGGCGCGACGAGGACGGACTGACGTTCTCGATGGCGTGGGTGCGGCATCATGATCGATACGACGAGGGGTACGTCGTGGATCCGCGGGCCGAGTATCGGCCGCCGGAGGGGTCGTCGTGTTGCGAGAGCGAGCATCGCGCGTGAGCGTGGCGCGGTGTTGCCGAGTTGGGGTCGCCCGATGGCTGGTGCCGGGGGCGACCCTGCTGGTGTTGCCGAAATGTCCGGTGTGTTTGGCGGCGTGGATTGCCGTAGGGACGGGGATCGGGGTCTCGGCGACGACTGCCGGTTACCTGAAGGTGGCGCTCGTGATCCTGTGCGTGGCGTCGCTCGTGTCCGCGACGGTCGCAACGTATACCAAACGTGAACACACACCGAGGGCATGCCGCGACATCCTTGGTCGATGACCCGAAGCCAGCAGCCGGGCGTGACGCTCTTTGCCGTGGGGATGATCGGCCTTGGGCTCCTGGCGCTCAACTACGGTGACTTTGCCTTGGTGTGGCAGCCGGTTGCGCCGTGGGTGCCTGGGCGGACCGCGCTGGCCTATGCATCGGGGGTCATCATGCTCCTGGGGGGCGTCGGATTGCTGTTCAACGCCACGGCGGCGTGGGCGATTCGCATCCTCTTTCCGTATCTCGTCATCTGGCTCCTGCTCAAGGTGCCCGCGCTGGTCGTGGCGCCGCAGATGGAAGCCGTGTGGCTGGGGGTCGGGGAGCTCGCCGTGCTGCTGGCGGGGGGCTGGATGCTATTCGTCCGGCTCACTGGGCGTGGGGAGAATGAGATCCGAATGGCCCGCATCCTGTTTGCGGTGTCGCTGCTGCCGATCGGGCTTTCACATATCGTGTATGTGAAGGACACGGCTGATTATGTGCCGGCGTGGCTTCCGTACCGGACGGGGTGGGCGTACCTGACCGGGGCCGGTCACATAGCGGCGGGGCTCGGCGTGCTGTTCTCGGTCCTGCCGCGTGTGGCGGCGGTGGCGGAGGCGGGCATGTTGAGCATCTTCACGCTATTCGTGTGGGTGCCCGCGATTCTGGCGGCACCGACCACGCGGTTGCCGTGGACGGCGTTCTTCATCTCCTGGGCGATTACGGCTGGGGCTTGGGTGGTGGCGGAGAACATCCCACCGAAAACAGCTGGTGTGCCTGACTTAGGCCTGGTCCGGGCCCGCGCGCGGGACGCGACCGGATAGCGGAGCTCCCTCGTATCAGGAGCGAGGTCCACGCTCGGGACCGCCAATGAGTCGCTGGATCTCTCCGGAGACTTTGCGCGCCACCCAGATCAGGACCGCCGACAGCGGTATCACTACGATACTCTGCCACATGAGTGCGATCGGACCGAACGTCAAGACCGCGATGCCGCCGGTCAAAGACCGGGTGACGATGACACCCGCTATTGCCGTTGCGGCGAGTGATCCAATAATGACCGTCAAGCCCAGGAGCACCCCAGCGGCAAGCGCGTCGTCGTCACGGTACCACGTCACAACCACGTACAGGGCCAACCCCGCCATCCACAGCAACACGTCCCCCAAGTCGATCAGTGCTGGTGCGTGCATGCGCTCGCCGATGAGCCGGACGGTTGCGCCGACGCACGCGGCGCCAGCATAGGCGACACCCAAATGATGGGGCGGGAGTTGCCCCGCTCGATCGAGCAGCGACGTCGGAGCCGCGGGGCGTTCCATTGGTCGTCCAGGTACGGGCAGGACAGCAGGCTGACCACACAATACGGTTCGACGCTCGTTTTGGCCAGACGGTCAGCCAGGTCGTCCGGTCTTGCCGTTTCTCGCACGCACGGTGTCCTCGAGCGAACGTCGCAAGCGTGCGACGTCGGACCCGATCAGGAGCAGCTGATAGTCGTTGGCGATGTCGAGCGCCGCGGCGTCGGTTCCAACGTACATGCCAAGTGGTAGCCCCGCGCGCGTCGCCGCGATGCGCACGCGGTCGATCGCGGCGAGGACCGTTGGGTGGCGCATCTGTCCGACGAAACCCAGGCTTGCGCTGAGATCGTTGGGTCCAATGAATAGACCATCGACGCCTGGGACGGCGACGATCTCGTCGATCGCATCGACGGCGGCCGCGCTCTCGATCTGGAGGATCACGGATGTGTCCCGGTTCGCCGTTGCCAGGTATTCGGCGGACTGTGCCCCGTACCCGTGTGCGCGTCCGGCCCCGATACTCCGGTGCCCGAGTGGCGGATACTTTCCCGCGTCAACGACGAGTCGCGCGATGGCGGCCGAGTTGACTTGCGGGACGATGACGCCGTGACAGCCGGCATCCAAGGCCTTGGCGACCGAGATCACCTCGGGGGCTTGGACGCGGATCATCGACAGGACGCGCCCACCGAGCGCCTGGAGCTGGCGCTGCACGGTCTCGAGGGAGCTGGCCGAGTGCTCCATGTCGAAGAACACCCAATCGATGCCCGAGAGTGCCACCACCTCTGCGATGACGGTCGAATCGCTCGACACGATCGTTCCGAGCAGGCAGCTGGACGTGGCGAGTCGCTCGCGCAGACTTGTCACAGCCGCACCGCAGTCGGCGCCTCGACGAGCGGGAGCAGCCTGGAGTCTTCCAGCGCCGCGGTGCGGTGGCCGAGGCCGGCCAGGTAGGCGTCATGGGAGGCGAACGACAGGAACGACGCCACGCTCTGTTGGCGGACGAGCATCATCATGTCCCAGCGTTCGCTCTCCGGGCCGATGAGGAATCGGCCGCCAGTGCCAAGAAAGACCACGTCGCCGCCAGTCTCCCGGAGGTACGGCAGCGTGTGGTCGATGTAGCGCTGGAAGGCGTCCGCGCCGCTGATCGGATGCGGTGGAGCCAGGTGCGGTGTCGCCGAATAGTCGGCGGTCTCGCGGAACCGCAACAGATTCAGCATCACGACCGGGCCGGCGATCTGCCGCGTCACGAACGCTCGGCCAGAGTCCTGTGTCGGCTCGAGATAACGGACGGTCTCGCTCACGGCGTCCAGTTCCCCGTCGCTACTTTGGGGACGAACGTGTCGAGGCCCGCCGGCGGATAGTCCAGTGTCCGGCCTTGCTCGGCGCTCATGTAGCCTGTCATGAGGAGCTTCACGACGTCCAGGCCGTCGTCGAACGTGTAGAGCGGCGACTGGCCGCGGAGGAACGCCTGCACGATGGCCCGGTTCTCGGCTTCGTAGCCGTAGGCCACGGGTTCGTCGGCGACGACGGGCATGAGCCCGAGCTCGGCTTGCTGCTTTTCGACGAGGTCCTCGCCAGTTGGCGCGGCGACCTCGCGGCTAAAGAACAGCGAAAGACCAGTGTCGAGCGTGTTCCAGGACATCGAGTATTCAGGGCCGAGGAGCTCGGCCGAGAGGCGAAGGCCGGCGCCGACGAAGCTCCAGGAGGTTGTGGCTTCACCGACGACGCGCTGGCCGTCGGTGGTCTCGAACTCGATCATCATACTGGCGTAGTCTTCGGACGGATGCTTGGTGTAGTCGATGGTCGGTCCCATCGTCGTGGTCAACCGAGCCGCATAGTCCGGCCGTGACCACTTGAGGCTCTTGATGTGCGCCGAGACGTGGACGGGGCGGAGCGTGTCGACGCTGGCGCCTGGCGCCGTGAGGAGATGGCGTACGAGGAGCGCCGAATGGCACATCATATCATTGAGCACGCCGCCGCCCTGGAGTGCGCCCTGCCAGAACCAGGGCGCGTGCGGTCCGCTGTGTTCCTCGGCGGCGCGCGCCAGGTAGGGACGGCCGGTGGCGCGCGCGCCGCGGGTCCAGATGATCGAGCGGCCGCGCTCGACCTGGGGCGCGTAGACCTGGTTCTCGAGATAGGCGTGACGCAGGCCGGCGGCTTGGACCAGCGCCAGGATGCGTGCGGCTTCGGCGACGGTGCGGCCCAACGGTTTCTCGCAGGCGACGCCGACGAGCTGGCCGTCGCCGCGACCAACGGCGTGCACGATCGCCTCGATCGTCTCGACGCGCGTGTTGTTGGGCGAGCAGATCCAGATCGCATCGATCGCCGGATCGGCCACCATGGCCCCGATCGAGTCGAACACCTGCGTGTCGCCGACCCCTAAGCGTCGCGCGCGCGCGGCGGCGTCCTCGGCGCGCGAGCGTGTGCGGCTCCAGATGCCGACGACGTCGGCGTCACGCACGCCGACGAACGCCTGCAGGTGGAATCCTGTCACGAAGCCCGCGCCGACTATCCCGATGCCCAGTCGCTTGCGAGGCGGCATCAGTATGAGACGCCGAGTTTGGCCAGGGCGGCGGGCGGGCAACCCTGCCACTCGTGGACGACGGTATTCCCGATGTACCGCAGGTCGGCCACGCCCATGCGGCTCGACCAGAATCCCGATGCCGTCAGGTTGCGGAACATCGTGAAGAACGCGACCCCGTGGCTCATCTCGGGCCGCGCGCGCGCCGGCCAGGCGATGTCGTCGAGCAGCGCGGTGCGCTGCGCACGCGCACAGTCGGCAACGGCCAGGCCAAACCGTTCGAGGCAGGTCGTGTCGAGCCAGTGCAGACCGCCGCGCATCGGGAGCTGGCCCGCAGGATGGTCGAGCATCATGAAGTCCATGAACTCGGGGACGCCAGCGTCGGTCGCGCTTCCAGACCGCGCATCCCGTGGAATGACGTCGTCGACCAGGATGCGTACGGTGCGCCACTCGTGGGGCGTGAAGAACTTGGGCGCGTAGGGCGCGTCGCCGGTGAGCGCACGGTGGGCCGCCTCCGCGGCCGCCAGCTGCGACGCCAGCGGCACCAGGGCCAGCCACCCGAGCATCTCGCGGCGCGTGATGTCGTCGCTCACAGGGCGCCTGCCTTTCGTTGATTGGCGATGTACTCGCTCGTCCGCATGGAGAGGGCGAGGATCGTCCACGTTGGGTTCTTGTCGGCCTGCGAGACGAAGGATCCGCCGTCGGCGACAAACAGGTTCTTCACGTCGTGGGCTTGCCCCCACGAGTTGAGCGCCGAATGCGCCGGATCGGCGCCCATGCGGACCGTGCCCAGCTCGTGAATGATGCGTCCGCCCGGCATGAGGCCGTAGCCCTCGTCGGCGGTTGGCATTGGCGCGAACACCTGACCGCCCATGGCCGCGATGATCGACCGGAACGTCTCATGCATGTGCTTGGCCTGCTTGTACTCGTAGTCGCTCCACTTCCAGTGGAAGCGCAGGACGGGAATGCCCCAGCGGTCCACGACAGTCGGGTCGATCTCGCAGTACGACTCGGCGTTGGGCACCATCTCGCCCCGTCCGGCAAAGACGACAGTCGCGCCAAAGTAGCGACGATAGTCGTTCTTGAGTCCCGCCCCATATCCGCCGCCGCCGTTGTAGTCGGTGATGTCGGACATGAAGCCATAGCTCGGCACGCCGTAGTCGCTCCCCACCTCGATGTGATAGCCGCGCGGGAAGTCGAGCTGTTTGTTGTCGAGCCACCACGGCATGTAGACATGGGCGCCGCCGGTGCCATCGTCGTTGTGCGGCACGCGGTCGACCATGCTGGGGACGAACCCCGCGGCGAACGTGCCGGTGGTGTCGGTGAGATACTTGCCGACCACGCCGCTCGAGTTGGCCAGTCCGTTGGAGTTCAGGAGGAGCCGAGCGGACTCGCAGGCGCTGGCCGCGACGACGACGACGCGGGCGCGCACGTGCTCGTCGGCGCCCGTGATCTTGTCGATGTAGGCCACGCCCGTCGCCAGGTGGCGGTCATCGACGGTGATCTCGCGGGCCATCGCGTTGGGGACCAACGAGAGTCGCCCGGTGCGGAGGGCGGGCTCGATGAGAACGCCAGGGCTGGAGAAGTTGGAGTTTGTCTTGCAGCCGCGGTTGCACTGCCCGCAGTAGTGGCAGGCCGCGCGGCCGTTGTGGGATTGTGTGAGGATCGATAGCCGGTTGGGGATGCAGCGGACGCCGGTCTTGT
>DATMNB010000233.1:0-17320 GCA_035569435.1 Gemmatimonadaceae bacterium | reverse complement strand
ACCGCGCATCAGCTCTTGATGGCCGGCTGAGAGCCGGTCTTGATCTCGATCCGCTTGGGCTGCGCGATAGCAGCCTTCGGGATGTGCACGGTCAACACGCCATTCTCGAACTGGGCGTCGATCTTGTTCTGATCCAACCCTTGCGGCAGCTGGAAGGAGCGGCTGAACGCCCCATAGCTCTGCTCCACCATGTGGTAGCGCGCCTTGTCGTCGTCCTCCGACCGGGTCTCTTTGCGCTCGCCACGAATCGTGAGCACGCCGTTCTCGTTAGTAATCTCGACCTGGTCTGGACTGATCCCCGGCAGGTCGACCATGAAGGTCAGCTCCTTGTCGTCCTCGCGGACGTTGACCGCGGGCACCCATGCAGTCACGCCCGTCGGTGAGTTCTGGCCAAACGTGTCCTCAAAGAGCCTGTCGATCTCACGCCGGAGGCTGAAAACGGGCGCCGCCAAAGTCGTTCGGTATACCATGGTCCTATCCTCCTCACTGGTTGGTGTCGCGCGGCAACTTCATGCCGCAACCCTTGTTCCCGTAACCGTTTGCCGTTGAGGCCGACTTGCTCTGCCGGATTGGAGCGGCAAACTGTCGCCTTTGCAGGCGTGACCTTTTGGGTTCATTTTCGGTCAGGTTGTCCGGGGAGGGTAGATGGTCGAATCGACGCTGTCCGCCGTAACAGACGAGCTCGGATCGGGCTCATATGATGCTGCAGGGACTGCGCGCGTGGTGGCCATCGTCGCGCGAGCGCTTAGCGCGCTCGAGGCGGAGATCGAGGCCCGAACGCGGCAGGTTGCGGAGCAACGGCACTTCATGGAGAAGATCGTGGATTCGCTGCCGCTGGGCCTCTATGTCGTCGACCGCGAATACCGCGTCCAGACGTGGAATCGCAAGCGAGAATCGGGGCTCCAGGGCATCTCCCGCGACGACGCCATCGGTCGGACGATCTTCGAGATTCTCCATCGCCAGCCGGCGGAGTCCCTGCGCCGCGAGTTCGACGCCGTCTTCGCGTCGGGGGAGCTCCAGCAGTTCGAGACCGAGTCACGGGCCACCGGCGACGCGCGCACCTATCGGATCTCCAAGATCCCGATGCGGGTGCGCGACGACGAGGTGACGCACGTGATCACCGTCGGCGAGGACATCACCGAAGGGAAGGCAGCCCAGCAGCGCGCTGGCCAGGCGGAGAAGATGGCCGCGATCGGTCAACTGGCCGCCGGGGTCATGCACGAGATCAACAATCCGCTGGCGACGATCTCGGCGTGCGCCGAGAGCATCAGCATGCAGCTCGCCGAGCTGGCTGCGACCGGCGTGACGTTGCCGCGGGACTGCGTGGAGTATCTGGAGTACATCGACACGGAAGTCCGCCGGTGCAAGCGCATCATTGATGGGCTGCTCGACTTTGGCCGGACGCGTCCCGTCGCCAAAGTGGCGCTCGATCTGAACGACGTCATCGAACGGGCGGCCTTCCTGGTCGGCCATCATGAGAGCGTGAAGCGGCAACACCTCCATGTCGATCTCGACCAGGCGGCGGGCGGCGCGGTGTTTGGCAACGCGGAGCGCCTGATCCAGGTCTTCATTGCCTTGGTGCTCAATGCCGCGGACGCGCTTGGCGAGAAGCCCAGTCTCAACGGCGACGGCTCCATTACGCTGCGCACCCGGCGGTCGGCCGATGGGCAGTTGATGGTCGCCGAGGTGATCGACAACGGGCCGGGGATCGCCCGGGCCGCGATGCCCAAGCTGTTCGAGCCGTTCTACACGACCAAGCCCCCGGGCCGTGGTACGGGCCTCGGGCTATCCATCTGCTACGGCATCGTCGCTGACCACGGGGGACGGATGGAAGTGGACAGCACGGTTGGCGTGGGGAGTACGTTCCGTACCATTCTTCCGGTAAGCCCGGTATGAAAGAACCATCGCGCGTTCGCATTCTCATCGCCGAAGACGAGGAGATGCTCGGCAGCGTGCTCGAGCAATTTCTCACCGGCAAGGGGCATCTCGTCACCGTGACCCGCGACGGCCGCGCGGCACTCGACGCGATCCGGCGTGATGAGTACGACGTGGCGCTGCTCGACATCGTCATGCCCGAGCTGGACGGGCTCGAGGTCCTGCGTCAGTTGAGCGACGAACCGTCGCCGCCGCAGGTGATCATTATTACAGGGAACGGCACGATCGAGACCGCCATCACGGCGATCCGGCTCGGCGCCTACGATTACATCTCCAAGCCCTATCGGATGGCCGAGATCGATGTCCTCGTCCGCCGGGCGTGGGAGAAGAAGCACCTGGCCGATGAGAACGCGTTGCTGCAGACGCGGCTCGACCGGGCCACCGGTGCCCCGGAGATCGTCACGCGCTATGCGCCGGTGGAGGCTGTCCTGGCGCTGATTGAGCGGGTCGCCAAGAGCGACTCACCGGTCCTGATTACCGGTGAGACCGGGACTGGCAAGGAGCTCATCGCGCGCGCGCTCCACCGGCTGTCGGAGCGCGGCCATGGGCCGATGATCGACGTCGATTGCTCGGCGGCGTCCGAGCTGGCCATGGAGAGCGAGCTGTTCGGGCACGAGAAGGGCGCGTTTCCCGGGGTGCTCAAGCGCAAGACCGGGCTTCTGGAGTTGGCCAACGGCGGGACGTTATTCCTCGACGAGGTCGGCGAGCTCGACCTGCGCGTGCAGGGGAAGCTCTTGCGGGCGCTGGAGACGGGGACGTACAGTCGTATCGGTGGAACTCACAAGCTGGACGTCGACGTTCGCGTGGTGGCCGCGACCAAGCGCGATCTTCGCAACGATGTCATGGACCGGGCGTTCCGGAGCGACCTGTTCTTTCGCATCAACACGATCAGCGTGACGCTCCCTCCGCTCCGCGACCGCCTCATCGACATCCCGATCCTGGCGCAGCACTTCCTGCGCGAGTTTGGCGGCGCGACGCCGCCCACGTTGACCGATGACGCCGTGGCCGCGCTCGAGGGGTATCCCTGGCCGGGCAACGTGCGTGAGCTACGAAACGTGATCGAGCGGGCCGTGCTCCTGGCGAATGGCGGCCAGATCGGGCCGCACGATCTGCCGTTGGCGCCGGGTCCCTTGCCGACGAACGGGGCCGGGTCGATGATCCCGGCCGATCTGGACGGCCGGCAGATGTCGTTGTCCGATCTCGAGCGCCGGCACATCGAGTCGGTGCTCAAGCGGTCGAACTGGCACCAGGGGCGGGCCGCCGCCCAGCTCGGGATCTCGTCCAAGACTTTATATCGCAAGATTCGCGAGTATGGATTCGTGCGGCCGCGATGAAGGTGCTCGTCATCGAGGACGATCCTACCGTCGGGCAGTTCGTCAAGCGTGGGTTGGAGGAGCAGCGGTGGGGCGTGGACCTCGTCGCCGACGGCGAGGAAGGGGAGCGGCTCGCCGCGACCGACGGGTACGACCTGGTCATCCTGGATATGCGGCTCCCCGGCAAGACCGGGCTGCAGGTGCTACACGCGCTGCGGGCCAAGGGGTTCGAGCGGCCGGTGTTGGTGCTGACCGCGCAGGATGCGGTCGATGCCAAGGTGCAGACGCTCCGCGCTGGCGCCGACGACTATGTGACCAAGCCATTTGCGTTCGAGGAGCTGTTGGCCCGGGTCGAGGCGCTGGCGCGGCGTCCGCGGGCGTTGGCCGCGCCGGCGCTGCGCGTCGGCGATCTCACGCTCGATCGCGACACGCGCGAGGTGCACCGGGGCGGGGAGTTGATCGAGCTGACGCTCAAGGAATACGCGGTGCTCGAGTATCTCATGCGACACGCCGGGAAGGTCATGAGTCGGACCCTGATTACCGAGTACGGGTGGGGCTATCACTTTGATCCCGGCACCAACATCGTGGACGTCGTGATCAACCATCTGCGCAAGAAGGTCGACGCCCGGCACGAGCGGAAGCTCATTCACACGGTGCGCGGTGTGGGGTACGTGATTCGGGAGTAAACAGTACGTTTCGGTGACATGGCCACCAGCATCCGTGCGCAACTCACCGCTACCTACGCCACCGCCCTCCTGGTCACCCTGGCCGCCTTTGGCGGCGTGCTCCTGGCGGCGCGGCAGTCGGCGCAGGAGCGGGAGCTGGCGCAGCGGGTAGCGGCGGAAGCCGACCTCGCCGTTCGCATTGTGCGACAAGCCGCCGCCGCGGGGGACCCCGTCACCGCGGTGAGCGATCCACGGATCGGGCCCGTCGTGACGCCCAAGCTCCGCACGCTGCTCGAGGGCGTTCCCGATTACGTGCTGGTCCTCGATTCTGCAGGGCGCACGCTGTACAACTCATTTGCCATCCGGCAGCTCGATGACGACGACCAGGTGGCGCTGAGTCGCGCGGCGATCGTGCTGCCCCCCTCCGGACCGCCGCGGCCGATCAACTTGCGGGACCGGCGGCTGCTGGTACTCGCGCTGTCAGACCCTGGGCACGTCGGCGGCGTGGCGCGTATCGTCGCGGGTGTGGAGCTGGATCAGCCGACTATCGCGCCGTACGACCTGGGTGGCACGCTGCTGCTGGCGGCGCCGGTCATTCTGTTGGTGTCGGTGGGCGCGGCGTACATGATTGCCGGGCGCGCCTTTCGGCCAGTGGAGATCATTATCAACGAGGTCGAGGCCATCACGGACGGGCGCAGCCTGCACCGCCGGCTGGCGCTCGACGACTCGAGCGATGAGCTCACGCGGCTCGCCCGCACGCTGAACGCGATGATGGGGCGGCTGGAGACGTCATTTGCCGCGTTGCGCCGGTTCACGGCGGACGCGAGCCACGAGCTCAAGACGCCGCTGACGGTGCTGCGCGCCGACGTCGAGCGGGCCATGTCAGCCAACCCGCACACCACGGAGCAGCTGGTGGCGCTGGAGGAGGCGCTCCGCGAGACGCGCCGAATGGCCGACCTGGTGGACTCGCTCCTGACGCTGGCCCGCGCCGATGAAGGGCGGTTCGATCTCGTGCGCGAGCCGGTCGATCTCGAGCCGCTCGCGCGCGAGATTTATGAGACAGCGGTCATTTTGGGCGAAGATGCCGGGATCACCGTGTCGATGCCCGTGCTGGAGGCGGTCACCGTGCTGGGCGACCGCGAGCGCCTGCGCCAACTGTTCATGAACCTCGTGGTGAACGCGATCAAGTACACGGCGCGCGGCGGGCGCGTCGACCTCTCGCTCAGTCAACGTCTTCATTCGGCGACGTTTACGGTGCGGGACACGGGGATCGGGATTGCGGCCGGGGACCTCCCGTACATCTTTGAGCGCTTCTGGCGCGCCGACCGCGTGCGGTCGCGCGGGTCCGAGCGCGGCGGGTTTGGACTGGGGTTGGCGATCGGCCAGTACATCGCGCAGGCGCACGGCGGATCGTTGACTGTGACCTCGCGGCTCGGTCGTGGCAGCGTGTTTACCGTCACGCTCCCGGACGTAACGGTCACAGATTTCACCAAGTCTTAATCTTTTCCGCATTCCGCGCTCATAGGCGCCAGCTAGCTTCTGGCACAAGAGACCAACCTGATCCCGGCCCGTTGTCCGGAAATCTTGGTTGAGCCCGGTCCCAGGAGCGACATGTTCAACACGCTGTTGGAGTCCAAGCCCAAGAAGGAACGTCGGACAGGTGGCACAGTCGCCAGTGTCGTCCTGCACGCGGCGCTGATCACGGGTGCCGCCGTCGCGACCGCGGGTGCGGCCATCCACAACGAGAAAGAGAAGGTCGAGAAGATCCAGTTTGCCGAGGCGCCCAAGCCGCCCCCGCCGCCGCCTCCCAAGACCCCGCCGCCGCCGCAAGTCGTCGTGGCACCCCCACCGCCCAAGGGGTTCCAGGTGCTGACCGCGCCGGTCAACATCCCTGACGTGCTGCCGACGGTCGACCTCACTAAGAAGGTGACTGACGAGGCGGACTTCAGCGGGAAGGGCGTGGCCGGTGGTGTGGCCAAGGGGAAGGAAGGCGGGACAGGTCCCGTGACGGACCAGCCGTATTTCGACTTCCAGGTCGAGAAGCAGGCTGGGTCGGTGCCGGGGAGCCCGCAGCCGGTGTATCCCGAGATGCTGCGGAGCGCCGGGATCGAGGGCGAGGTGCTCGTGCAGTTCGTCGTCGACACGTCGGGACGTGCGGACATGAGCACGTTCAAGGTGCTCAAGTCGACGCAGGATGCGTTTACCGATGAGGTGAAGCGGACGCTGCCCAAGATGCGCTTCTACCCCGCGGAGATCGGCGGTCACAAAGTCAAGCAGTTGGTCCAGGAACCGTTCGCGTTCGCCATTCAGAAGTAAGCCCCGCTAGGAAACCCCGCTCGTACGCCCGTATTCACCCTGAGGTATCGGTCCGATGAATCTGTCCCTGATTGATCTGTTCACGTCGATGGGCCCGTTCGCGAAGGGCATTGTGGTCGTCCTCGCGATCATGTCCATCTACTCGCTCACGATCATGATCCAGAAGTGGTGGATGCTCCACCAGGCGCAGAAGGAGACACGCAAGTTCGCCCCGGAGTTCTCGCAGTTCCTCGAGGAGGACAACCTCGGTGAGGCGATCCGGCTGGCGGAGGGCTACAAGAAGTCGCACGTCGCCCGCGTGCTGGGTGGGGCGCTCGGCGAGATCAAGCCGTTGATCCAGGATGGCTCGGTCACGGTCGCCGACATCAACTCGGCAGAGCGCGCGGTCGAGCGCGAGATGCTCATGAACATCGTGCTGCTCAAGCGGGGCCTGGGCGTGCTGGCGACGGTCGGTGCCACGGCGCCGTTCGTCGGGTTGCTCGGCACGACGATGGGCATCGTGAACGCGTTCACGGGCATGGCCGCGTCGGGCTCGGGCGGGTTGTCGGCGATCTCGGCCGGTGTCGCCGAGGCGCTCATCACGACGGCGTTCGGTCTCTTGGTCGCCATTCCGGCGGTGTGGGCGTACAACTATTTCCAGACCAAGATCGACAACCTGACGGCCGAGATGACGTACTCGTCGAAGGAAATGATCGACTATCTGATCAAGGGCGTCTCGGGCGAGTTCGGTCGGTCGCGCTTCACGCGTGAGTTCAACACCGCCGCGTCAGCGGGCAACTCCCCGATTTCGCAGTAGGAGAGACTCCCATGGCGATGTCCACCTCGGCGGGCGGCGGCGTCAAGGCCGAACCAAACGTCACGCCGATGATCGACGTCATGCTGGTGCTGTTGATCATCTTCATGATCGTCATCCCGGCGATTCAAGCAGGCTTTCAGGCCGTGCCGCCGAAAGGCATCAACCTGAAAGCCCACCCGGAAGAGGAGGGTGACGTCGTCGTCGGGATCGATGCCAGCGGCAATTACTATCTGAACAAGCAGCCGATCCGCCAGGAGGACCTGGGGCCGCGTCTCAAGGAGATCTTTGACGCGCGCACCGAGGACAAGATCATGTACCTCAAGGCGGATCAGAACCTCGACTACAGCAAGGTCATCGACGTCGTTGACGTCGCGTCCAAGAACGGCGTGCGGGTCACCGGCATGATCTCCGATCAGCAGCCGGGGACGCAGTCGCACATCGCGGGCGACAACGCCATGGCGCCGAAAGCGGCGGAAGCCGGAGGGAAGTCGTAATGGCGATGTCCGCAGGGAGCGGCGGCGGGGGGCTGACCAACGAGCCGAACGTCACGCCGATGATCGACGTGCTGCTCGTGCTCCTGATCATCTTCATGCTCGTCGTTCCGATGGCGCGCAAGGCGATCGACGTGCAGTTGCCGGATCCGACGCCGGCGCCGACGGCGGTGCAGAACTCGGATCAGATCGTGATGGAGGTCTGCAAGAACGCGACGTACGCGATCAACAAGCAGCCCGTGCCCAAGGACCAGCTGCCGGCCAAGTTGAAGGAGATTTACGACCCACGGCCCGACAAGATCATTTTCGTGAAGGGATGTCCGGAAGCGAAGTATCAGGAAGTGATCACGGCGATGGACGCGGCCCGGGGCGCTGGGGTCAAGGTCATCGGCGTCCCGCCCAAGGACACGAAGTAGCTGGACCCGATATGCGCGCCGGTGGCCGGCCGTTCCGGCCGCCGGTCGGGCTGCCCAGCCCGCGCGAACGACGGTGGCGCGCGGCGATCGTGTCTGTGCTCCTGCACGTCGGTGCCGCGCTCCTTCTGCTCATCCCCGCGGTCGCGGCGCTTGTCGTACATGTCACCAGCTCCACGGCTGGTGGCGTGGGGCCGCGGGGTGGTGGGGGGGGCGGCCATCTCCAGGAGCGGCTGCACTACCTCTTTTCACCGACGCCGCCGGCGCCGCAGCCCGTCCCACCGCCTGTCCCAAAGCCCGTGGAGCGGCCACCAGAGCCCAAGCCGCCTCCGCCGACATCATCGGCTCCCATACACGATAGCGCCGTCGCCCAAGCCCCGGGTGACGGCGCTGGTCGCAATGGCCCGGGAACCGGTGGTGGAACCGGTACCGGTACGGGCACCGGGGTGGGGAACGCCGTGGGGCCGGGGACCGGTGGTGCCCCGCGTGCCAGCAAGATCCACGCGGCCACCGACGTGATGACGCTCGCCACGGTCGACGCGCCAAAAGCGCCGCGTCCGTTCCATCTGCACGCGGTCTTCGCGGTCGATGTGCGCGGCGGTGCCAGATTGCTGACGGTTAACAAGGCCGACGACGGAGACTTCAATCGGCAGATGCGCGAGCGTCTCGGAGAGACGCATTTCAAGGCGGCGACGCTGCCGGACGGGACGCCGGTGCCCGATACGGTTTCCATTGATATCGACTACTAATGTCTGGCCAACCCGTTGGCTGACCGGTAGCTTACCGCCCAACCAATAGTCGAGGTGGAATGAGCAGCGTCGCCGCCCGCTCGGACGCGACCCCGCAAGACACTGCGCGTCACGCCGACTTTGTGCGCGCGTTGACGCTCACCGACGCGACGATGCTCGTCGCCGGATCCATGGTGGGCTCCGGGATCTTCATCGTCTCGGCCGACATCGCCCGCACGGTCGGCTCACCGGCCTGGCTCCTGGCTGCCTGGGTCGTCACGGGCGTCATCACCTTGCTGGGCGCGCTCGCCTACGGCGAGCTGGCGGGGATGTTTCCCAAGGCCGGCGGGCAGTACGTCTATCTCCGTGAGTCGCTCGGACCGCTGGTCGGTTTTTTGTATGGGTGGACACTCTTTGCCGTCATTCAGACGGGCACCATCGCCGCCGTCGCGGTGGCCTTTGGCCGATTTCTGGGCGTGCTCGTGCCGGCCGTGGGCCCGACGCGCTTTGCCTGGTTCCCGCAATTCGACGTGCAGACGTCGGGTGGCGTGATCGAGATCGGGCTGTCGCCGCAGCGAGTCGTAGCGCTCCTGTCGGTGTGGCTCCTGACCTGGATCAACCTGCGCGGCATCCGCGAGGGGAAGTGGGTCCAGACAACGTTGACCGCCGTCAAGGTGACGGCGCTCGCCGGCCTCGTGCTCCTGGCCCTCACCGTTGGCCGCAACGCGACGGCGCTGTCGGCCAACTTTGGCGCCGGCCACTTCACGGCCGGTCCGGCGTGGAGCGCGGCGTTTTCCGTCGTCTTTGGCTCGGCGCTCGTTGGCTCCCTGTTCTCGAGTGACGCCTGGAACAACGTCACGTTCGCCGCCGCCGAGGTGCAGAACCCCCGCCGCAACCTGCCGCTGGCGCTCGTCTTTGGGACCGGCATGGTGACCTTCCTGTACGTCGCCGCGAACGTCGGATACCTGACGGTGCTGCCACTCCACGACATCGCCCACGCGACGCAGGACCGGGTGGCGACGGCGGTCGTCCAGACGATCTTTGGGGCCGGCGCCGGGGCGATCCTGGCCGCGGCGATTATCGTCTCCACCTTCGGCTGCAACAACGGGCTGATTCTGGCGGGCGCGCGCGTCTATTATGCCATGGCCCGGGACAAGTTGTTCTTTCGCTCGGCTGGCGTGCTGAACACCCGCGGCGTGCCGGCCGTCGCGCTGGTAGTGCAGGCGATCTGGACGACGGTGCTCTGCCTCACGGGCACCTATAGTCAGTTGCTGAACTACGTGATCTTCGCGGCCTTGTTGTTCTACGCGCTGACCACGATCGGGTTGTTTGTGTTACGGGTTCGGCGTCCCGACGCCGAGCGCCCATATCGGGCCGTGGGCTACCCATTCCTGCCGGCGCTGTACATCGCGCTGGCGTCGGCGGTGTCGATCGTGCTCCTCATTGCCGACAAGACGCGGGCCCAGGCGCTGATCGGGCTCGCCCTCGTCTGTCTCGGGGTTCCTGTTTATTTCCTCTGGCGCTCACTCTGATCTCAATGCTACCAACGCAGTCGGTACTGCTCGCGCTCATCGTCGGTCTGTGCGCGCTCGCCCTCGTCTTCGCCTTCAGCCTTTCCCGGTGGGTGCTGGCCCGGTCCCGCGGCAAGCCCGAGATGCAACGGATCTCGGATGCCATCCAGCAGGGCGCCGAGGCGTATCTCGCCCGCCAGTACCGCACGATCTCGATGCTGGCGATCCTCGTCGCGGCGTTGATCTACTGCGGGTACGCGTTCCTGCGGACGCCCAACCCGAGCGATCCGGTCAGCGACCCGCGGCAACTGGCGCTGTACGTGACGGTGTCGTTCGTGCTCGGTGCGCTGAGTTCGGGGGTGGCCGGCTATATCGGGATGTGGGTCTCCATTCGCTCCAACATTCGCACGGCGGCGGCGGCGCTCACGTCGCTCAACGGCGCGCTGCAGGTCTCGCTGCGTGGCGGCGCGGTCGCCGGTATGTCGGTGGTGGCGATGTCGCTGCTCGGCGTCGGGCTCCTGTTCTGGGTGCTGACGACGCTCACGCCGGGCAATGTGTCGCCAGCCGACTGGGACGCGAAGATTCCGTTCCTGATCGTCGGCTACGGGTTCGGGGCATCGTTCGTGGCGCTGTTCGCCCAGCTTGGCGGTGGGATCTACACCAAGGCGGCCGACGTCGGCGCGGACTTGGTCGGGAAGGTCGAAGCAGGGATCCCCGAGGATGATCCGCGGAACCCGGCCGTGATCGCCGACCTGGTCGGTGACAACGTGGGTGACTGCGCGGGACGTGGCGCCGATCTGTTCGAGTCCACCGCCGCCGAGAACATCGGGGCCATGATCCTGGGCGTGTTCCTGTATCGATATTTCGGGGTGCCGGGGATCCTGTTCCCGTTGGTGGTCGGGGCGTTTGGGCTGGTGGCGTCGATGGTGGGGATCATGAGCGTGAGCACGTCGGAGGATGGCGATCCGATGCACGCCCTCAATCGCGGGTTCTACGTGACGGCGGCGATGGCGCTGATCTTCTTTGCCATCTCCTGCAAGTGGCTCCTGGCCTCGCCGCTCCAGCCCGCGCCGGATGCCTGGTGGCACTTCCTGCTGTGCGGCGTCGTTGGGCTGTTGACGTCGATGGCCATCCTGCTCATCACGCAGTACTACACGGAGCAGGCGTACCGGCCTGTAAAGGCGATCGCCGAGGCCAGCGAGACCGGCCCGGCGACGAACATCATTCAGGGGCTCGCGGTGGGGATGGAGGCGACCGTCCTGCCGGTGATCACCATCGCCATCGCCATCATCGCCAGCTACTACCTGGGCCGCACGAGTGGTCTGGTCAACGACGCCGGTGAGCCGATCGGCGGGCTGTTTGGCACGGCGGCGGCGACGATCGGCATGCTGGGGACGGCGGGCTATGTCCTCGCCATGGACACGTTTGGTCCGATCACCGACAACGCCGGCGGCATCATCGAGATGTCGCAGCAGCCGGAGTCGGTGCGGACGATCACCGATCGGCTGGACGCGGTCGGCAACACGACCAAGGCCCTGACAAAAGGCTACGCCATCGGGTCGGCGGCGCTGGCGGCCTTCCTGCTGTTCTCGGCGTACCTCGACGAGGTGTTCAACTACACGCACCACCGCATCTCCGTCAACCTCGCCCGCCCCGAGGTGTTCGTGGCCGGCCTGCTCGGCGCGATGCTGGTGTTCTGGTTCTCGTCGCTGGCGATCAAGGCCGTCGGCCGTGCCGCGTATGCCGTGATCAACGAGGTGCGCCGGCAGTTCCGCGAGCGTCCGGGGATCATGCAGGGGACCGAGCAGCCCGACTACGCGCGATCGGTCGACATCGTGACCATCGCCGCCCTCAGGGAGATGATCGTGCCCGGGTTGCTGGTGGTGGCGTTCCCGATCGTCGTCGGGTTGGCGTTCAAGACGGTGGGACTCGGCGCCGAGGCGGTGGCGGCGTTCCTCATGGTCGCCACGATCGCCGGCATCCTGATGGCGCTATTTTTCAATACGGGTGGTGGCGCGTGGGACAACGCCAAGAAATACATCGAGACGGGTGCGCATGGCGGCAAGCGTTCCGAGGCACATAAGGCGGCTGTCGTGGGTGACACGGTCGGTGATCCGTTCAAGGACACGGCCGGGCCGTCGCTCCACGTGCTGATCAAGCTGCTGAGCACTATCACGCTGGTGCTGGCGCCGCTGTTCATCTGACCGTGTCGTCCGTTGTCGAGAACTGCCTAGATAGGAAGCCTATTGCCGGTCTTGTCGCCGAGGGCGACGAGCCGGCCGGCGGCTTGCGCCGGGCGCTTGGCGCGGGCGATCTCATCATGCTGTCGATCGGCGCCGTCATTGGCGCCGGGATCTTCGGCTCGATCGGCACGGCCGCGGCGGGCCAGATGGATGCCGCCGGTCATATCATCCGGTCAGGCGCGGGTCCGGCGATCGTCTTCTCGTTCTTGTTGGCGGCGGGCGCTTGCGCGCTGGCGGGGCTCTGCTACGCCGAGCTGTCGTCGATGATCCCGCAGGCCGGAAGCGCGTATGCGTACTCGTACGCGACGCTGGGCGAGCTCGTGGCCTGGATCATCGGGTGGGACCTGATTCTCGAGTACGCGGTCGGCAACGTGGCCGTGGCCATCTCGTGGGCCGACTACTTCAAGTCGCTGCTCAACTCGATCGGCATCCACTTGCCGACCTGGATCAGCACGGGCTATCGGACCGCGCTCCTGAGCAGCGATCCGGCGATCCACGGTCTCCTGACGACCGCGCCGCACGTATTGGGCGTGCCTATTCTGGTCAACCTGCCGGCGTTCTGCATCGTCGGCCTCATCACCTGGCTGTTGTTGCTCGGCGTTCGTGAGAGCTCGCGCGTCAACAACGGCCTCGTGATCATCAAACTGATGGTGTTGACGCTGTTCGTCGTCGCGGGGCTCAGTCACATTCACGCGGCGAACTACCACCCATTCGCGCCCAACGGGTTCCCGGGGATTCATCACGGCGCGGCGATCATCTTCTTCGCGTATATCGGGTTTGACGCGATCTCCACGGCGGCCGAGGAAACGCGAAACCCGCAGCGCAACATGCCGCTGGGGATCCTGGGCGGCCTCACGATCTGCACGCTGATTTATATCGTGATCGGCGTCGTGCTGACGGGGATGGTCCCGGCCAACCAGCTGGGCGTCGCCGACCCGTTGGCCAAGGCGCTCGAGTTCTCCAAGCTCTCGACGATCGCCGGCATTCTGTCGCTGGGGGCGGTGTTCTCGCTGGCGGCGGTGCTGCTCGTGTTTCAGTACGGACAGCCCCGCATCTTCTTCTCCATGGCCCGTGATGGGTTGTTGCCGGCGTGGGCGTCGCGCATCCATCCCAAGTACCGCGTGCCGTGGGCGACGACAATTATCACGGGCGTCATCGTTGCGTCGTGGGCCATGATCGGGGACGCCGATGAGACGTACGACCTGACGAACATCGGGACACTGTTCGCGTTTGTCCTGGTCTGCCTCGGCGTGCTCGTGCTGCGCGTCAAGGAGCCGGCGCGGCACCGGCCGTTCCGCGTGCCGTTCGTGTGGCCGGTCGCCCTCGGCGGGGCGGCGAGCTGCATCTATCTCATGGCCGGACTGCCGCACCTGACGTGGATCCGATTTGTCGTGTGGCTGGCCATCGGGTTGGTCCTCTACTTCCTATACGGGATGAGAAATTCGGCGCTTCGCGCCCGTAACTCAGTGCTCCGGCGGCTATGACGCCGAGGCGGCCGAGCCTCACGCATTGGATTCTCCTTGCGATGGTGGCCGGCGTCGTCCTTGGCTGGGCCAGTCCGGGGACGGCCCTGGCGCTCGAGCCGCTGTCGACTGTCTTCTTACGGCTGATCAAGTCCCTGATCGTGCCGTTGGTGGCGTCGACACTCATCGTCGGCATCGCTGGCCACGGTGACGACATGCGCCGCGTCGGCCGGCTTGCCCTTCGGTCGGTGGTCTACTTTGAGGTCGTCACGACGCTGGCGTTGGTCGTGGGGCTCGTGGTGGTCAACATCGCGCAGCCAGGCGTCGGCGTGCACCTGCCAGGGTCGGCGGACGCCTCGACGGCCTTGGCCGGTGGCATGACGACGTTTGGCGGCATCGTCGAGCATACGGTGCCGCAGAGCGTGTTCGAGGCGGCAGCGAGCAACAACGCGCTGCAGATCGTGGTCTGGGCGGGCCTGTTTGGCGTGGCGCTGACGCGCGTGCGGGCGCCGGCCAAGGAGCGGATGCTGTCGATCACCGAGAGCGTGGCCGAGGTCACGTTTCGGATGGTGGATCTCATCATGTGGTTCGCGCCGTTTGGCATCGGCGCGGCGCTGGCGGCGACGATTGCACGCCATGGCCTCGGTGTGTTGGGAAGCCTCGGGGCACTCGTGCTGACGCTCTACGCGGCACTCGTGGTGTTCTGTGTGGCGGTGCTGGTCCCCGTCGCGGTGCTGACTGGCGTCCCGCTCAAGGCCTTCCTCCGCGCGGTGCGCGAGCCGGCGCTGATCGCGTTTTCGACGTCGACGTCGGAGGCCGCGCTGCCGCGGGCGATGGAGGCCATGGAAGCGCTCGGCGTGCCGCGGCGGATCGTGGCGTTTGTGATCCCGGTCGGCTACTCGTTCAATCTCGATGGGAGCACGCTGTATCTCGCGGTCACGGCGATGTTCGCGGCCGAGGCGGGGGGAATCACGCTGACCGTCGGGCGGCAGATCGTGCTGCTGCTGACGCTCATGCTGACGAGCAAGGGCGTGGCGGGGGTTCCGCGGGCATCGCTCGTGATCCTATCGGGCGCGATCGTGGCCTTTGGGTTGCCCGCGCAGGCCGTGGCACTCATCCTGGGCGTCGACGCGTTCATGGACATGGCGCGCACCACCGTCAACGTAGTCGGCAACTGTCTGGCGAGCGTCGTGGTGGCCCGGTGGGAGGGCGAGCTCAAGTCACCGCCAGCAGCCGCAGCGCTCCCGTGACGGCGCCGCGCGCCGGAATGACTTCTGCCGCGTGCAGCTGCGCGCCTGGGACCGCGCTGCCCAGTCGGCGCTCGAGGCGGGTGCGAAGCGGCGAGCCGCGAAAGAGCAGGCCGCCGGCCAGGGCGACGTCGTAGGCGGCGCGCTCGTCGACGAACAGGCGCCGGGCGAGGGCGCGCACGTTGAGCAGGAGCTCTTCGACCGCGAACGCCAGCAGCGTGTCGGCTCTCGCATCGCCGGTGTCGGCGCAGTGCAGGACCGCCGGCGCCAACGCGGCGAGGTCGGCGGCCGTGGCGCGCGCGGCCCACGGAATCAAGCCCTCGACGGTATCGACCACGGCGGCCGTCAGGATGGCGCCCGTCAGCGCCGTCTCCCCTTCTCGCCCGTCGTGGGCGGCGGCGACCACGCCGAGCGCGCGACGCCCGAGCCAGGCACCGCTGCCCTCGTCACCGATGACTGGTCCCCAGCCGCCGCACCGCGCGACGACGCCCGTCGGGCTGCGACCAAAGGCGATCGATCCCGTGCCGGCAATGAGCAGGATGCCCGGCCCGTCGCCGAATGCGTCGTCGAGGGCGATCGTCGCATCGGTGTTCACGACGATCTCGTCGGCGATGTCACGCGCGACCAGCGCCTGCCAGAGCGCATCGCGCTCGACCTCGCGACCGGCGCCGGCGACGCCAACGCACACGACACTCGGGCGCACGTCCATCGTCCCGGCGGCAGCCATCGCGTCAGCGATCGTGCGGACGATCGCCTCGGTCGACTGCTCGATGCGCCCGGGGTGAATCGCGCTGGGCGGGCCGTCGACCGTGATCAGCTCGGCGCCGGTGGCATCGGCCACCCGGACGCGGGTCTTGGATCCGCCGCCATCGACTCCAACGACAATTGTGCTCATACCGCGGTATGTGTGAAGGACGACAGGATGCCGACGGTGACCGTGATCGTCGAGCCAATGAGCACGTACCACGGAAACGCGATGGTTGGTATGGCGAGTCCCAGGGACTTGGCGAAGACGATCACCGCCATGGCAACGATGCCGAGCGCCATGCCGGTGATCGCGTCGCGCTGGATGGCCCGGCGCCAGAGGATGGCGAGAAAGAATCCGCCGAGCAATCCCCCGTACGTGAACGACGCGATCGAGAGGGCCACCTGGACCACGGGCGTGCCCTGCTGCCGGTAGAGCAGCGCGCCACCCGTCAGGAGGACGCCCCAGAAGAGGGTGAAACGCTTGGCCATTCGCAGCACGCCGGGCGCGTCGTGTCGCGCACCCGTCAACGGCAGATAAATGTCGTGCGTGGTCGACGCCGCGAGGGAATTAATGGCGCCCGAATGGGTGCTCATCGTGGCCGCCAGGATCGCCGCGACGATCAGTCCGATGAGGCCATGGGGCATACGCTCCAGAATGTAGCCCGGAAAGACCGCATCGGGTGTGCCGACGGGTCGGCCGCCGTAGTAGGCGAACAGCCCGATCCCGATGGTCAGAAAGAGGGCAAACTGGAAGAACACCGCGATCCCGCTGCCGATGAGCGCGCGGCGCGCGTCGCGCAGGTTTTCCGCGGCCAGCAGGCGCTGGACGATGAGCTGGTCGGCGCCGTGCGAGGCCATGGAGAGGAATGCACCGCCAATGACGCCGGCGGCCAACGTATATGGGCGGTCGAAGCCGAGGTAGGTGTCGAAGAGACGGAGCTTGTCGGCCGCGGCCGCGGTCTGCCAGATGGTGGCCCAGCCGCCGTTGACTGTCCTGCCCAGGAGGACGATGGCGGCAATCCCACCCACGAGGTAGACACAGGTCTGGACGACGTCGGTCCAGACGACCGCGCGCATGCCGCCGTGGTAGGTGTAAAACACGGTGAGGACGCCGAGGATCAGGACGGCCCAGAAGATGGGGTGGGGGACGGTGCCACTCAGGATCAGCGCGATCGGGATCGCGGTGGCGAAGACGCGGACCGAGTCGGCGAAGGCCCGGGTGGCCATGAAGACCACGGAGGCGAAGCGTCTGGTCGCCAGGCCGAAGCGCTGTTCCAGCAGGGCGTAGGCGGTGACGAGGTGGCCGTCATAGTAGCGCGGGAGGAGCGTGTAGGCCACCACGATACGGCCCGCGATGTAGCCGATCGCCAACTGCAGGAACGTGAAGTTCCCGAGATAGGCGAGGCCGGGGATGCTGATGAAAGTGAGGGCGCTGGTTTCGGTGGCGACGAC
>DATMNB010000232.1:0-21456 GCA_035569435.1 Gemmatimonadaceae bacterium | reverse complement strand
GTGGAGGCAGAAGTAGCTCGCGCGTTGGTCGAGGCGGGGGAGGGCGTGGTCGAAGTAGCCGTGGCCCCCTGAGTACATCTCGTGGTTGCCGTTCAGGGCGTATGTGCCGAGCGTGCCGCGCGGCCAGCAGTTGTCGGGCAGGAAGTAATCCTCGAATTCGGCCGCCGCGCCCGTGTAGTACACGTCGCCCAGGTGCATCGTGATCTCCGGGTGGCGCGCGGCGATGGCGTCGCCAACACGGTAGGCGCTATCGGTGCCCGTGCCCCAGTCTGCCGCGAGGGCGATGAGGACCGTGTTGGGGATGGCGAACAGGCCCGATTCGCCGGTCGCGTACCTCGCGAAGGGGTGGCGGCCGTCGAGGAGGTGGCGCACGTACTGGGACACCCAGTCTCGCGCATCGCGTGAGAGCAGGGCCTCCGCCGAGCGGGACGCGACCTGCTCCTGGGCGGTGCGGAGAATGGAGAGCGCATCGGACTGCGGCGTGGTGCGCACCATGGCGCGCGGGCGCCGACGCCGACCGGAAGGTCGTGACATCGCGGCAGAATTCTACACGGTTGCCTGGGTTGCGGCCCGGAGTCATTAGGACATGACGTCCTCGGCGGAGGCCCGGATCCAGTGGCACACGGTCGGTACGCGACCGCTGCTGCTCATCGACCTCTCGCACGCGACTGACCACGCCGAGACGTTGGCGGCGGTCGCCTACGCCCGGCAGCTGGTGCCGACGCACGCGCCGGCGCGCATTCTCACCATGACCGATGTCACGGCGATCCGGTACAATGCCGACATCCTGCAGGCGATCCGCGAGATGGCGGACCACAACACGCCGTACGTCGAGTGGGGCGCCGTGATCGGGTTATCGGCGCTCCTCCGGTCGATTTACAAGCTCGCGCGTCGGACGAGCGGGCGCACCAACCTGCGGACGTTCGACACGCGCGAGGAGGGACTGGCGTGGCTCGCCAGCATCACGAGCGAGTCGAACGTCCCTCGCTAGTCGACCTGGTAGTACGCCCGGATGCAGTTGCGCACGACGTCGGCCATGAAGACGCGGCGGGCCTCGACAGGCCACAGGAGGCTGGACCGGCCCGCGCCATCGACGGTGCGGTTGGCGAGCTCCTTGACCTGCACGACCACGCGCTCCGGCGGGAGAGCCTCGTCACGGAGACCTCGCACGTACGCCACGAGTGCCATATTGAGCTCGGGCGTGTAGGCGGGCGGCACGGCGTTGACCGTACCGGCGAGGGCGCGCAGGAAATCCTGAGCGGGAGCTGTGTCAGCGATGACCGGATGGTCGACGCTGCGTAGACTGCTCGTCGGGGTGCGTTGCATGGGGACTCCGTACCAGACTGTCCCCGGCACCTAGGGACGCCACGGGAAGGGAACTTGGCGCCTAAGGGTCCGGATACGGAAACTACCGGCGGATACCGGGTTGTCAACACGACGCCCGGTGTCGGGCGGCGACCGCGTAACCCCAAGATGGGGTATGACTTGCTCTCGCGGGGTGTGACAGATCGTCGGACGTGGCCGTCTAGTGCGCGCCGGTCGCCTGAGGGCATGCCTTCCGTCGTCCGTCGAGCCATGTGCTGGTGTTGTGCATCGTCTGGCTGTTGTCGGCGGCGATCAAGATCACGTGACTGTACTTCATCGCGGCGGCGTTGCTCATCGCTCGCGCCGTTCGGTCGTGGGTCGGCGGCCGTGGGCGGTCTCTTGCTGGGCTATGCGGTCGGTTGTGTAAGCGCATGCGCGAGGCGCGTATATTTATGCCGCGCCGGACAGTCCGGATGTGTATTTCCTGACTGGGTACGCCAATCCGACGCCCACCATGTACGAGGCGTTCGATCCCTCTGGGGACCGGGCGCGGACCGTTCCGCTGCTGCTCGACGCGCGCGGGGTTACGGTCGCGGTGATTTCCCATCAGCGCTACGTGTCGGGGCCGATTGATCGCGGTCTTGCCGCCGCGCTCGAGAGGCAGTTTCCGCGCGCCGAAACCGTGGGCTGGTACGTCGTGCGGTGGCGGTAGAGCCTCTTGATCGTCCAAGCTGACCCATGCGCGCTACCCCTCTCATCATCGTCATTGCCCTGGTTGCGGTCGGGCTCGCTATGCGAGCCTCACACGAGGCCATTACTCAGGGTGAGCATCTCTCCCACCTCGTCATTGCCGCGATCGCTGCGGGAGCAGCGGCCTTTCTGATCGGCAGCCGGCTGGCGCGGGAGGATTAGCCAACAAAATGCATTCGCCGCGTCTATTAACCGATAGGCAATAACCAACTTGCGTTCCCGCGACACCTGTCGCATCGTCAAGGTGTCGGTACAACAGGGGGCGGGGGTTGGACCTTGAGCCGGTCGTCGAGGACGTGGTTCGGCAGTTCGCCGATACCCCGGGCGCGCTATTGCCCATTCTCCACGGCGTGCAACATGCGGTTGGGTATATACCACGAGAAGCGGTCCCACGCATAGCGGCCGCGCTCAATCTGTCGCGCGCCGAGGTCCACGGCGTGGTCTCGTTCTATCACGAGTTTCGCGACACACCGGCGGGACGACACACCCTCAAGATCTGTCGCGCGGAGTCCTGCCAGGCGGTCGGGGCGGAGGCGTTGGTGTCGGAAGCCACGAGCCGGGCCGGAATTGCGCTTGGGGGGACGTCCGCGGACGGGCAACTGACCGTCGAGCCGATCTATTGTCTCGGCCTCTGCGCGCTCTCCCCGGCGATCATGGTCGATGACCAGGTCCACGCTCGCGTGACGCCCGCGCAGCTCGATGCGATCCTGGATGCGGTGCTGGAGCCAGGCCCCGTCGCATGACACGCGTCTTCGTGCCTCGGGATGCCGGCGCGGTGGCAGTCGGCGCGGATGCAGTGGCGCAGGCCATCGTCCGAGAAGCGGCCGCGCGCGGACATCAGGTCGACGTGGTCCGAAACGGCTCTCGCGGGATGTACTGGCTGGAGCCATTGATCGAGGTCGCGACGCCCGCTGGTCGAGTTGCCTATGGCCCCGTCACGTCGCGAGACGTGCCGGGGCTTTTCGATGCCCGGGTTCTCTCCGGCGGCGCGCATGCGCTCCAGCTGGGACTGACCGAGGCCATCCCGTATCTGGGGCGGCAGGAGCGGCTGACTTTTGCGCGCGTGGGCGTGACTGATCCCGTGTCGCTCGACGACTACACCGCCCATGGCGGCTATCGCGGCCTGCGAAACGCGCTCGGGATGAGCGGCGCCGAGATCGTGGACGCGGTGACCAAGTCGGGGCTGCGCGGACGGGGGGGGGCGGCGTTCCCAACGGGGATCAAGTGGAAGACGGTGCTGGCCACCGATGCGACGCAGAAATACGTCGTCTGCAATGCTGACGAGGGTGACTCGGGAACGTTCTCCGACCGCATGATCATGGAAGGGGATCCGTTTCTGTTGATCGAAGGGATGACGATCGCCGGATTGGCCGTCGGCGCGACGCGCGGATACATCTACCTGCGGTCGGAGTATCCGCACGCGCATCGGACATTGAACGAGGCCATTGTCACCGCGGGGCAGCACGGGTATCTGGGGCCCAGCGTGTTGGGGTCGGGACGCGCGTTCGAGCTCGAGGTGCGGGTGGGCGCCGGCGCGTATATCTGCGGTGAAGAGACGGCGATGCTGGAAAGCCTCGAGGGCAAGCGGGGGATGGTGCGGCCCAAGCCGCCACTGCCGGCGATCGAGGGGCTGTTTGGCAAGCCGACGATTATCAACAACGTGATCTCGCTGGCCGTCGTGCCGACGGTGCTGGATCGCGGGGCCGAATTCTATCGGGACTTTGGGATGGGGCGGTCGCGCGGCACGCTGCCTATTCAGCTCGCCGGCAACATCAAGCACGGCGGGCTGGTGGAGAAGGCGTTTGGCGTGACGCTGCGGGAGCTCCTGTACGACTTTGGCGGCGGGTCCCGCTCCGGGCGTCCAATCCGGGCCGTGCAGGTGGGCGGTCCGCTCGGCGCGTATCTGCCGGAATCGCAGTTCGACACGCCGATCGACTACGAGGCGTTCGCCAATCTGTCGGCGATGCTGGGACACGGCGGTATCGTCGCGTTCGATGACACGGTCGACATGGCGCACATGGCACGATTCGCGATGGAGTTCTGCGCGATCGAAAGCTGCGGCAAGTGCACGCCCTGCCGGATCGGGTCAACGCGTGGCGTCGAGGTGATCGACAAGATCGTCGCCAACGACCATCGCGAGGACAACGTCGTCCTCCTCAGGGATCTCTGCGACACGATGGTCAACGGATCGCTCTGCGCGCTCGGCGGACTCACGCCTTACCCCGTCCTGAGCGCGCTCAATCATTTCGCTGAGGACTTCGCGCGGACATGACGCTCCTCCATGAGATCGATTACGGGACGCCGGCGGTGCCGTCCACGGCGACGGTGACGCTGACGATCGATGGCCGGGCCGTGACGGTGCCGGTCGGCACGTCGATCATGCGGGCGGCGGCTGAGGCCGGGATCGGCGTGCCCAAGCTGTGCGCGACGGACAGCATGGACGCGTTTGGGTCGTGCCGACTGTGCCTGGTGCAGATCGATGGACGGAAGGGGTTCCCCGCCTCGTGCACGACCCCGGTCGAAGCCGGGATGCGCGTCACGACGGAGAACGCCAAACTGGCGAGTTTGCGACGCGGCGTCATGGAGCTCTACATCTCCGACCACCCGCTCGACTGCTTGACCTGCTCGGCCAACGGCGACTGCGAGCTGCAGGACATGGCCGGAGCCGTTGGATTGCGCGACGTGCGGTACGGATACAGCGGCGCGAACCATCTGGGCGGGGCGAAAGACCTGTCAAACCCGTATTTCGAGTACGATGCCAGCAAGTGCATCGTGTGCTCGCGGTGCGTGCGGGCGTGCGAGGAAGTGCAGGGGACGTACGCCCTCACGATCGCCGCGCGCGGGTTCGGGTCGCGGGTCTCGCCGGGCCAGATGGAGCCGTTCATGGAGTCGGAGTGCGTCTCCTGCGGCGCGTGCGTGCAGGCGTGTCCGACGGCGACCCTCATGGAGAAGACGGTCGTCGAGGCGGGGACGCCGGAGCACAGCGTCGTGACGACCTGTGCGTACTGCGGCGTCGGCTGCTCGTTCGAGGCGGAGATGAAGGGCGGCCAGGTCGTGCGCATGACGCCCTACAAGGATGGGAAGGCCAATCACGGGCACTCGTGCGTGAAGGGGCGGTTTGCGTGGGGGTATGCGACGCATCCGGACCGCATCACCAAGCCGATGATTCGCAAGCGGATCACCGACCCCTGGCAGTGCGTTTCATGGGACGAGGCCATCGCCTATGCGGCCTCCGAGTTCAAGCGGATCCAGGCGACGTACGGCGTGGACTCGGTGGGCGGGATCGCCTCCTCGCGGTGCACCAACGAGGAAGCGTACTTGATGCAGAAGCTGGTGCGGGCGGCGTTCCGGAACAACAACATCGACACGTGCGCCCGCGTCTGTCATTCGCCGACCGGGTTTGGGCTCAAGGCGACGATGGGCGAGTCGGCCGGGACGCAGGACTTTGACTCGGTCCGGAAGACCGACGTCATCTTCGTGATCGGGGCGAACCCGACCGATGGGCATCCCGTGTTCGCTTCGCAGATGAAGCGCCGACTACGCGAGGGCGCGCGCCTGATCGTGGTCGATCCGCGGGACATCGACCTCGTGCGGTCGCCGCACGTCAAAGCGGATTACCACCTCAAGATGCGTCCCGGGACCAACGTGGCGGTGGTTACCGCGCTGGCCCACGTCATCGTCACCGAGGGACTGACGGCCGATGCGTTCGTCGCCGAGCGGTGCGAGATGCCGAGTTACGAGCAGTGGAAGGCGTTCGTGGCGCGTCCCGAGCACTCACCCGAGGCGACCGCGGAGGTGACGGGCGTGCCGGCGGATGTCATGCGCGGGGCGGCGCGGCTGTTTGCGACCGGTGGGAATGCCGCGATTTACTATGGGCTCGGTGTCACGGAGCACAGCCAGGGCTCGACGACAGTCATGGGGATCGCCAACCTGGCGATGGCGACGGGCAACATCGGCCGCGAGGGCGTCGGCGTGAACCCGCTCCGCGGGCAGAACAATGTCCAGGGATCGTGCGACATGGGCTCGTTCCCGCACGAGTTCCCGGGGTATCGCCACGTGCTGGACGACACGGTCCGTGGGCTGTTCGAGTCGGCGTGGGGCCTCGCGCTGCAGCCCGAGCCGGGGCTGCGCATCCCCAACATGTTCGACGCGGCGCTCGATGGGAGCTTCAAAGGCTTGTACCTGGAGGGCGAGGACATCGCGCAGTCGGATCCCAACACGCAGCACGTGCAGTCGGCCCTCTCGGCGATGGAGTGCATCGTGGTGCAGGATCTCTTTCTCAACGAGACGGCCAAGTTTGCGCACGTGTTTCTCCCAGGGTCGTCGTTCCTGGAGAAGGATGGGACGTTCACGAACGCCGAGCGCCGGGTGTCGCGCGTGCGCAAGGCCATCGAGCCGACGGCCGGCATGGGGGACTGGGAGATCACGATGGCCCTGTCCAACGCGCTCGGCTATCCGATGACGTACACGCATCCGTCCGAGATCATGGACGAGATCGCGCGGCTCACGCCGACATTCACGGGTGTGAGCTACGAGAAGATCGACCGCCTCGGCAGCATTCAGTGGCCGTGCAACGACGCCGCGCCCGAGGGCACGCCCATCATGCACGAGACGACGTTTGTGCGCGGCAAAGGCAAGTTCATGCTGACGGAGTACGTGGCCACGGAGGAGAAGGTCAACGGCAAGTATCCGCTGATCCTGACCACCGGGCGGATCCTCACCCAGTACAACGTCGGCGCCCAGACCCGCCGGACGTCCAACGTCGACTGGCACGAGGAAGACCGGTTGGAGATCCATCCCCACGATGCGGAAGACCGGGGCATTCACGACGGGGATTGGGTGGGGATCGTGAGCCGCGCGGGCGAGACGACACTGCGGGCGCGGATCACGGAGCGGGTGCAACCGGGGGTTGTGTACACGACGTTCCATCACCCGGAGTCGGGCGCCAACGTGATCACGACCGACAACTCGGACTGGGCGACCAATTGCCCGGAGTACAAGGTCACGGCGGTGCAGGTGATGCCCGTGTTTCACTCGTCGGAGTGGCAGGCGCGGAACAAGCAGTTCAGCGATGAGCAGCTTGCGTTGCTCGGGGCGCGGCGGCAGCCCGCACCGGTCTAATGGACGTCGAGCATCTGGTCGCGATGGCCAATCAGATTGGTCATTTCTACGAGAGCCTGGCGGACCGCGACGAGGCGCTGAGTAGCACGGCGACGCATATGCGGCGCTTCTGGGATCCCCGGATGCGGCGCGCCATGCTCGGTCACATCGACGAGCATGGCGGGACGGGGCTCGAGCCGTTTACGCTCGAAGCGATTCAGCGGCACCGCGCGACCTGGGAACCCAAGGTCGCGCAGCCCCGCTCTCCCGGCTAGCGCCAGCAGCCTCCGATCCAGACGCGGCCCCAGGGGCGAACCGCCCAGTAGCCGGGGACCCACACCCGCGCGCCATAGCCGTAGCCGTATCCATAACCACCGCGGTAGACGTAGCCGCGGTGCCAGTCGTCGTGGTCGTGCCAGCCGCCGCGGTGCCAGTCGTCGTGGTCATGCCAGCCGCCGCCGTGCCACCCGTACCGTCCGTACGGCGGATGCACCGGTTGCGCCGACGCCTGACTCCCGACCGCCGCCACCAAACCGACCCCAACCGCCAGTGCCATCAGCTTGCGCATCATCGCGACCTCCGTCGTGAATGCTTGTTCCGTACGCTTGTGAGACACCGTCCAGCCGTGAACGTTAAGAGCGGGCTGGTCCACACTTATGGAGGCATCATCCATGAACGAAGCCATGACGACGACCACGTTCACGATCGACGGTTATCAGACGGTCCGGACACTCGGAGTGGTGCGTGGGGTCACGGTGCGGTCGCGATCGATCGCCGGGTCCATCGGGGCCATGTTTCAGACGATCGTGGGAGGCAATATCACGCTGCTCACGCAACTGTGTGAACACGCCCGGCTCGAGGCGTTCGAGATCATGTGCGGGCACGCCGAAGCTGTGGGTGCCAATGCGATCATCGGGGTGCGCTACGACGCCACCGAAGTCATGCAAAACTGCACGGAAGTTCTCTGTTACGGCACGGCCGTGGTCGTCGCGGCAACGGCGGGGAACTGACAGTGATCGTCTTCGGTTCATTCGGCACCATGCCTATACGTGTCACATCTGCGTACCTGCTCGTAGCCGCCGGCCTGAGCACAGCTCCCCCGCGTCGCCTGGCCGTGGTCGACCAAGGGCTGGCACAGCCCGAGGCCCTCTCGTACGCGGCCGCCGTCGACGCCTATTTCGTCAGCAACGTCAACGGGGATGTCGGTCAGAAGAAGGGGACTGGTTTCATCACACGCATTCGTGGCGATGGGACCGTGGACAGCCTGCACTTCATTCAGGGTGGGCGAGACGGCGTCACCCTGAATGCCCCGATGGGTTCGCGGGTCAAGGGCGACACGCTGTGGGTGCTCGATGTCGATGTGCTGCGTGGCTTCGACATTCGAACGGGGAAACCGCTGGCGGCGATCGACTTCGGACGTTTCCAGCCGGCGTTTCTCAACGATCTGGCGATCGGTCCTGACGACGACTTCTATGTAACGGACACCAAGGGCAGTCGCATCTTCCACGTAGGCCGCGACCGCGTGCCGGCCGAGGCCATCGTGACGCCGGCGCTGGCGTTGCCTGACGGGATCGATTGGGAACCGGCGCGACACGATATAGTTTTGGCGCCGTTTGGTGGGACGGCCGTGCAGCGGTGGAAGCCTGGTGAGACGGCGCCGACTGACGTGGCGCCAGGCAAGAGCAAGTTCGATGGGGTCGAGGTCGAGCACGACGGCACCGTGTTCATTACGAGCTGGAATGACTCCAGCGTGTCGGTATTGTCGGGCTCCACGTTGGTGCGTCGCATTGGCGGTTTGGCGCCGCCGGCGGATGTGTCCTATGACAGCCGCCGACATCAGGTCGGGGTTGTCTCCATGATTACCAACCGATTCGAGCTCTGGACGATATGAAAATTTCCGTGATGGTGGCCGTGCTGGTGGGATGCCTGGCCTGCGGGAAAGAGCAGAAGCCAGCACAAAATGCGGCTGCGGTGCCGCCTGAGGGGACATGTCCAACGAATACCGGGATCACCGTTCCGGCCGGGTTCTGCGCGACGATCTTCGCTGATAGCCTCGGTCACGTGCGCGACATCGCCATTGCGCCTAATGGCGACGTCTTCGTGAACACGTGGAGTGGGAAGTACTACCAGACCGCGCCGCACGCAGGTGGGTTCCTGGTGGGCCTGCGCCAGACGTCGCAGGATGGCAAGGCGAGCGAGATCGAGCGGTTTGGCACGACGCCGGAGACGGGAGGCACCGGGGGCACGGGCATCGTGCTCTATGGCGGCTACCTGTACGCCGAGGAAGGGCCGCGCATTGTGCGGTACAAGCGGGCCGAGGGGCAGCTGCGGTCGGATTCCACGCCGCAGACGATCCTGACCGATATGCCGATCACCGGCGACCACCCGATGCACCCCTTCGTGATCGACTCGTCGGGGACGCTCTATGTCGAGATGGGATCGGCGTCGAACTCGTGCCAGATCAACAATCGCACGACGGACTCACCGGGCCACAAGCCGTGCACCGAACTGCAGACGCGCGCCGGCCTCTGGAAGTACGACGCCAACAAGCTCAATCAGCGGTTCTCACCGGCCGCGCGGTATGCGACCGGTATCCGGAACGCGGTTGGCATGGCGCTCGATGGGTCCGGGCAGCTGTGGGTCACGCAGCATGGCCGCGATCAGCTTGGTGATAACTTTCCCAAGCTGTATACGTTGCAGCAGAGCGCCGAGCAGCCGGCGGAGGAACTGCTGAAAGTCGTGAAGGGTGCCGACTACGGGTGGCCCAACTGTTACTATGACCGCAACCAGCAGAAGCTCGTGTTGGCCCCGGAGTACGGCGGCGACGGCGGGAAAGCCGTTGGGGTGTGCGCCTCGAAGACGGTCCCAGCCACGTCATTCCCGGGGCACTGGGCGCCGGACGGATTGGTGTTCTATACGGGGACGATGTTTCCGAGCCACTACCGTGGGGGAGCGTTCCTCGCATTCCATGGATCCTGGAACCGGATGGTCGGGCCGCAAGAGGGGTACAACGTCGTGTTCGTTCCGTTTACCGGCGGCGCCCCGTCAGGGCCGTACGAGGTGTTCGCGGATGGATTCGCGGGGCCGATCGTGCAGCCGGACAAGGCGCTCCATCGGCCCGTGGACGTCGCGGTGGCGCCGGACGGCGCGCTGTTTATCAGCGACGATCAGAACGGACGGGTGTGGCGGGTCACGTATAAACAATAGCGCGGTATGAAAACGCTCGCGGATCGCTACGTGATCGTCCGCGAGTTGGGCCACGGCGGAATGGCGACCGTGTATGTCGCCGACGACACGAAGCACGGCCGGCAAGTCGCCATCAAGGTGCTTCGGCCCGACGTGGCCCAATCGATCGGGGCAGACCGGTTCTTGCGCGAGATCACGATCGCGGCCCGGCTGTCGCATCCTCACATCGTGCCGCTCATCGACTCTGGCGAGGCCGATGGGCTGCTCTTTTATGTGTCCCCGTATCTGTCCGGCGGGTCGTTGCGCGACTGGCTGGATCGCGAGCGACGGCTCGCGATGGGCGATGCACTGCGCATCGCGCGCGAGGTTGCGTCGGGGCTCGACTACGTGCACCGCAGCGGGTTCGTCCACCGCGACGTCAAGCCCGCCAACATTCTGTTCGCCGATGGCCTGGCGCTGATCGCCGATTTCGGCGTGGCGCACGCGTACCGTGACCACGGATTTGACGCGCTGACGGACGGCGGCATCGCCGTGGGGACGCCGGCCTACATGAGTCCCGAGCAGGCCAGCGGCGAGACGAATCTCCTCAACCGGAGCGACGAGTACAGCCTGGCGTGCGTGGTGTACGAGATGCTGGCCGGCGAGCCACCGTTTGCCGGCGCCGGCGCGAGGGCGACGATGGCGCGGCAGGTGACCGAGGAGGCGCGGTCCGTGCGGCTCTTTCGGCCGGAGACGTCGCTCGCCACGGATCGCGCGCTGTGCAAGGCCCTGGCCAAGGATCCATCGCAGCGGTTCGCGAGTACGGTCGAATTCGTGGAGGCATTGGAGGCGGAGGCGGTCGCCGTCCGGCCCGCGCGGACGCGGTCGATCGCGGTGCTGCCGTTTGTGAACGCGGGGCCGGACCCCGAGATGGAGTACTTCAGCGACGGCGTGACCGACGAGCTGATCGATGCGTTGTCCAAGGTCGAAGGGTTGCGCGTGGCGTCTCGCACCTCGGTGTTTTCCCTCAAAGGCAAGCCCCAGGACGTGCGCGCGATCGGCGTCCTGCTCGGGGTCTCGATCGTGCTCGAGGGCACAGTGCGCACGGCGGGCGAGCAGATGCGCATCGCGGCGCAGCTCACGTCGACCGATGACGGTCGTCTCGTCTGGTCGCAGCGGTACGACCGCACCGTCGGCGACGTCTTCGCGCTGCAGGATGAGATCGCGCGAACCATCGTCGACACGTTGCGCGCGACGTCGTTCGCGGATCTGTCGGAGCCGCCGCCGCCGCGGTACACGACGAGCACCAAGGCGTATGGGCTGTATCTGCGGGGGCGCTTTGCGTGGAACAAGCGCACCGATGAGGGTGTGCTCGAGGGGATTCGGTACTTTGAGCAGGCCATTGCCGAAGATCCGCGCTACGCGGCCGCGTATGCGGGGCTGTCTGACTCGTACGCGCTGCAAGGGGATTACCGCAGCATCCCCGTAAACGAAGGGTTCGAGCGCGCCAAGGCGTACGCGCGTACGGCGCTCGAGCTGGACGAAACGCTCGCCGAAGGGCACGCATCCCTGGCCTGGTGTCTGTTCATCTACGACTGGGATTGGGACGGGGCGGTACGCGAGTTCCGCCGGGCGATCGAGCTCGAGCCGCGATATTCGTCGGCGCACAACTGGTACGGGTTTGCGCTGATCTCGCATGGACGCGTCGAGGAAGCGCTCGTCGAGGGACACATCGCGCTGGAGCTGAGTCCGGCATCGGTCTCGATTCGACGGAGCCTGGGTTACATGTACTTCTACGCGCGGCGGTACGATCAGGCCGAGTACCATTTGTCCCGCGCGGTGGCGATGAACCCGACCGCCGAGGAGACCTATCGGGTGCTCGGCCTGGTCTTCGCCCATTCATCGCAGTTCGACGCCGCTGAGCGGACGTTGCGGGAAGCGCTGGAGCTGCCTGGGGCAGGGATTTACTCGCTGGCGACCCTGGGGTACGTGCTGGCGCGTGCCGGGAAACGGGCCGATGCGGAGGCGCTCCTCGGGCAACTCCACGTCGTCGCCAGGCACGACTATGTCTCGCCGGTGTCGTTTGCCACACTGCTCTTGGGGCTCGGCGAGTACGACGAGGCGTTGACCTGGATGGAGCGCGCGTACGAGGACCGGCGGGGTTGGCTGACGTACCTGCGAGTCAACCCGATTTTGGACCCGATTCGATCGCATCCACGGTATCTGGCGCTGGTGGGCAAAATGGGCTTGTAACCTTTCCGGTCTTGCGGTCGTACTCTAACGAGTGTTTGATACGGTCGTTCAATACTCGTTTAGGAGCTATCCCGCATGACTCGAAAGCGCGTCGCGCTCCTTGTTGGTCTTGGTGTCTTTATCGCCGTCACGGCGTGGGTCATTCACGCCCGGTCGGGCGCGTTGGTGTTGACCGGCATCGTCACGACTGACGACGTCATCGTGAGTCCCCAGGTGACGGGGCAGATCGGGCAGTTGCTCGTGAATCAGGGCGATTCGGTCGTCCGCGATCAGGTGGTGGCGCGGCTGGTGCCCGCCGAGCTCCAGGCGGATCAGGCGTATTATCTCCACAGCGACGAGGGGGACGCGGCGAAGGTGGAGCAAGGGACCGCGTCGTTACGGTACCAGGAGTTGCAGACGTCGGAGTCGATCCGCCAAGCCGACGCGATGCTGGCGTCGGCGATCGCGCAACAGGCGGAGGCGACGGCCAACCTGACCAACGCCAAGCTCCAGTTCGACCGGGTCGAGGCGTTGCTGCGCGGCGGGAGTGTCGCCCAGCAGGAGGGCGATCAGGCGCGCATGCAGTTCGCCGTTGCCCAGTCGCGCGCCGACGCCGCAGACAAGCAAGTCGAGGCGCAGCGGGCCGCGTTGGCGTTGGCGAAAGCCGCCGAGGAGCAGGTGGCGGTGAAGCGGAGCGAGCTGGGCGCGTCGGTGCAGGAACGCGCGGCCGCGTCGGCGCAGCGCGCCAAGGCCGACGTCCGGCTGGCGTACACCGAGTTGCGGGCGCCGATCAACGGGTATGTCGACGTGCGGGCTGCGCGTGCCGGCGAAGTGGTCACGCCTGGACAGCCGGTCATCACGCTGATCGATCCCGACGCGCTATGGGTCCGGGCGGACGTCGAGGAGACGTACATCGGTCGGGTGCGGATCGGTGACACGCTCGACGTCCGGCTGCCCTCGGGGGAGGTCCGGCGCGGCGTGGTCTTCTATCGCGGCGTTGATGCCGGGTTTGCGACGCAGCGCGATGTGAGTCGCTCGAAGCGCGACATCAAGACATTCGAGATCCGGCTTCGCGTCGACAACCGGGACCGGGCGCTGGCGGTGGGGATGACGGCGTACGTGCTCCTGTCGGCGCGGATGCAATCGGGCACACGGTTATGAGCATGGTCGATGTCCGGACGATCACCAAGACGTTTGGGACGTTCACGGCCGTCGACGGGATCTCGTTCATCGTCGAGCCCGGTGAGGTGTTTGGGCTGCTCGGCCCCAACGGGGCGGGGAAGTCGACGCTTTTGCGCATGTTGACGACACTGCTGCCGCCGACGTCGGGCACGGCGATCATCGCCGGTGCGGACATTGTCCAGCGCCCGGACGATGTGCGCCGGGCGATCGGCGTCATCCCGCAGGCCATGACGAGTGATCTCGAGCTGAGCGCTCGGGAGAATCTGACCATTTTCGCCAAGCTCTATGGCGTCCCGCGACAGCGCCGGGGGCCGTTGATCGACGAGCTCCTGGAGGCGGTGGAGCTCACCAAGTGGGCAGATAGTCCCGTCAAGCAACTGTCTGGTGGGATGCGGCGGCGCGTCGAGATTGCGCGTGGGCTGGTCCATGAGCCGCGGATCTTCTTTTTGGACGAGCCGACCACGGGACTCGATCCGGTGTCGCGGACGAGCGTGTGGGAGATGCTGCGGCGGATCAAGGGCGAGCGCGAGCTGACCGTGCTTCTGACGACGCATTACATGGACGAGGCGGACAAGCTGTGCGACCGGATCGCCATCGTCGATCACGGGAAGCTGATGGCGCTGGACACGCCGGCCAAGCTCAAGGCGGCGGTCCCGGGGGAAAGCATCGTCGAGGTCACGATGGCCGCGGCGCCGGACGATTGGTCGGCACGATTGGCGGCGATGCCGGGTGTGGATAGCGTGAGCGGGGACGGGCACCTCTTTCGCATCGCGTCCCGGAACGGCCCGGCGACTACGACGGCGGTCCTCGACGCGGCGGCCACGTCGGGCCTCACGGTGCAATCACTCGGCGTGCAGACCACGACGCTGGACGATGTCTTTCTCCATTTCACGGGGCGGCAGCTGCGCGACGAGCTCCAAGGGCCGTCGGCGGCTGACAGCCCATTCATGCTGCGGCGGGGTTAACGATGCATCGCATCTGGGCCATGGTCGAACGGGATCTGCGCCGGTTCCGGCGCAGCCCGACGCTGATCATCGTGGCGATCGTCATGCCGATCGTCCAGTTGGTCATCCTCGGCAACGCGTTTGGCGGGAACGTCAAGCACCTCAAGGTCGGTGTGGTCGACCAGGATGGTGGCGTGCCGGCCGTCCGACTGCGGGAGCTGTCGGGCGCCGTCGCGGCGAACGCCAGGACGTTCGAGCCGATCGTGTATCAGGACGAAGGGACGGCGTTGTCAGCGCTTCGCAACGGCCGGCTCAATGGCGTGCTCTCCATTCCGCCGGAGTTCTCGCGCCGGGTGCTGGCCAAAGACGATCCGCGCGTGGCGCTGATTCAGGACAACACAGACAACTTTGTGGCCACGACGCTGGCCTCGAGCTTTACCAACATGCTCGGCGCCTACAACGGTGCCGCGCCGGACCCGCGACGCGTGTCGACTGATGCGCAACTTGACCTCGTCGAGGTCTACCCCTACGTCCCGTATATCCAGTATCTCCTGCCCGGATCGATCGTGCTGGCCATCTTCACGATGGTCATGATCGGTGGCGGGATCATCTTTATTGATGACAAGGCGCGCGGGCTGCACGAGGGCTACCTCGTCACGCCGATCACCAAGCTTGAGCTCATTCTCGGGTTCAACCTCTCAGGCACGGTCAAGGCGGTCATTGCCGGCGCCGTCTTGATGACGGTGGGCACGGTGATCGCGGGCGTGCCGGACCCGTTCGCCCCACTCCGGCTCCTGCGCATGTTCGCGGTCGTCGTGCTCACGGCCCTGTCGCTGGTGAGCATGATGTTCATGATCATGGCTCGGATGAGCGATCCACTGGTCCCCCGGGCGCTCTTTGGGGTGCTCAACACGCTGCTCTATTTCCCGAGCGGGGCAGTGTATCCGCAGCAGGCGTTTCCGTCGTGGCTGCGCGCGATCGCGGTGGTGGATCCGTTCACATATGCCGTGCACGCATTCAAGTGTCTGCTGCTCAAGAACACGGGGTTCGGGGCGATCGCGGGCGATCTGGCGTTTCTGTCCCTGTTCACGCTACTGACGATGGGGATCGCCACACTCCTGTTCCGGCGCACGTTGTGAGCACCACGGCGGTCCGTGGGGAGGAGACGCGGCAACGGTTGTTGGACGCCGCCATCCGGCTCTTTGCCGCCGATGGTTTCGCCAAGGTGACGGTGCGCGACATCTGCCGGGCCGCCGAGACGAACGTGGCCGCGGTCAACTACCATTATGGTGACAAGTTTGGGTTGTACATGGCTGTCGTACGGGCGGCGGTCGATGCCATGTGGACCTTGAACGACCTGGCCATGCAGGGAGACTCCCGCGTGCCAGAGGAGAGGCTCCGACAATACGTTGGGACGTACGTCGCCAAGCTCATCGAGGCCAAGGGTCCCGCCAACTGGATCCATCGTCTTATGCAGCACGAGATGGCCGAGCCAACCCCGGCAGCGGAGTGGATCGTGGAGCATGCCATCCTGCCGCGGCTTCGATATCTCGCGGGGATCCTGGCTGAGCTGTTGAACGTGCCAGCGACCGACGAACGCGTACGATGGTGCGTCGTGATGATCCAGTCACAATGCCTGTCCTTCCTACCAAACGGCATCCGGTCGCTGGCCACGCGCGACTGGCCCGCGATCACGCCGACTGGCGTCGAGGCCATCGTTGACCATATCATGACGTTCTCGCTGGCCGGGATTCGCGCCCTGGCTCGACCGTAGCTATTACACTTGGGGCCTATGATCACCCTCCTCTTGGCGTTGCAGCAGCAGGTCGATTCCACGAAGTCGGCCGGCTTGCCGCCGAGCCCGATCGCCACGGTTGCCCTGTCGCCGGCGCATCCCAGGATCATGGTCGGCGACTCGATGCGATTGACGGCAGTGGCCACCGACGCCGGCGGCCGGCCGGTGCCAGGGGTCAAGATGCGGTGGTTCGCCGAGTCGTTCGAGTCCCACGTCGACTCCACCGGGATGGTGCGAGCAGGCGCGCGAGGGAAAGCCACGATCTACTGCCTGGCGACCGTGCCGGGCACGCGGCCCGGAAAGCCGACATCGGTCGAGGTCGAGCTGGTGCTGCCGCCGGCGGCGCGCGTCGAGGTGAGCCCTACCGTCCGGCGGCTCATGATGGGACAACGGGTACCGTTGCAGGCCGTCGCGTTCACGGCCCTCGGGGACCGGCGGCCAGGGGCCATCGCGTGGCACTCAACCGACCCGCGGGTGGCGTCCGTGACGCCGGACGGCCGTGTGGCGGCACTCACGACCGGTGAAGCGCGCATCACGGCGACGAGCGGTCCGGCGTCGACGGTCCTGTCGATCACCGTCGTGCCAAATACCGTGCGGTCCGTCGAGGTCACCGGCACGCCCGCGACCGTTCGCACGGGCGATGTCGTGCACCTGACGGCCGTGGCTCGAGATGCAGCCGGGCGCGTCGTGGCCGGCGTGGCGCCGGAGTGGACAATGTCGCCGGGCCAGGGCGTCATCGATCCCGATGGGTCGTTTGTGGCCTATGAGGCTGGAACGTACGTCGTGCGGGCGAGCGTCGGCGCCGCCAACGGCGAGACGGGAGTTGTGGTGGCGCACCGGGACGTGCGCCGAGCGACGACCACGCTCGGACGGCAGCCGGTCACCGGGATGGCGACGGCGGAGTTCTGGCCGCACCCGAACGGCAAGAACGCGTATCTGTCGACGATCGCCGACCGGTTGTACGCACTGGACATCACCGATCCCGCGCATCCGCGGATCACCGACTCCGTCGTGGTCGATGCCCGCATTATCAACGACGTCATGACGACCGCCGACGGCAAGTATGGCGTCATGACGCGTGAGGGCGCGTCGACGCGCCGCAACGGGATCGTCGTCCTGTCGTTCGCCGATCCGGCCCATCCCAAAGCCATCGGCGACTACACCGAGACGGTGACGGGCGGCGTCCACTCGGCGTACGTGTACACACAGCCCAAGTTTGGCACGTACGTGTTTCTGACCGACGACGCCACCGGGTCCATGCGGGTGATCGATCTCAACGACCCGCCGCATCCGAAAGAGGTGGCGCGGTGGCAGACGCACCGGTTGGATGGTGTGCGGTACCTGCACGACATCGATATCACGGACGGGTTGGCGTATTTGTCGTACTGGAACGACGGGTTGGTGATTCTCGACGTCGGCAACGGCATCAAGGGCGGATCGCCGACCAACCCGCAGCTGGTCAGTCAGTACACGTACGATCTGAACGATCTGTACCGCGGCGTCGAGGCCGAAGGCGGACCGGGGTACATTCGCGGGACGCACACGGCGTGGCGCCAGCGCGGCGGGAAGTACGTGTTTGTCGGTGACGAGGTGTTCTCATCGAAGCCGATCGGGATCGGTATCCCGGGGTTCGGACTGGGGAAGGCCAACGGGCGGTTGCACGTCATCGACGTGAGCGACATCGCCCATCCCCGTGAGGTGGCATGGTACGAGCCGCCGGACGGCGGGTCGCACAACGTGTGGGTGGCGGGCGACACGCTCTACATGGGCGACTACCAGGGCGGGTTGCGGGTGGTCGATGTCTCGGGGGATCTGCGCGGCGACCTGCTGGCGCAGGACCGTGAGATTGCGCACGCGATCACGGGGGATGCGCAGGGGTACGTGCCCAATGCCTCCATGGCCTGGGGGGCGTTCTATCTCAACGGTAATGTGTTCGTGAACGACGTGTTCTCGGGATTGTGGGTCGTGCGCATTGAGCCGAAACCCGAGCGACCGGCGGCGCCGCCGCTCCAATGATGCGGATTCTGGCGCTGGTGGCGGCCCTGTGGACGGGCGATCCGACGGCGGCGACCCCGTACACGATTTACGTGTCGAGTGAGTCGGGCGACATCGTGACGCGCATCGAGGTCTCGGCCTCGGGGTGGCGCAAGGTGCGCGAGATCCCGGTCGGTTATAGTCCGGCCGACGTCGCGGGACCGCACAACGTGGCGGTCTCGCCAGACGGTCGGTTCTGGTATGTGTCGATCGCGCATGGCCAGCCGTTTGGCGCGGTGTGGAAGTTCAAGACCGGGACCGATTCACTCGTTGCCAAGGTGCCGGTCGGGATGTTTCCGACGACGGTCGGGTTGTCGCCTGAGGGGGACTGGGCGTTCGTGCCCAACTCCGACTTCCACGGCGACCGAGGGCATCTCAATACGGTCTCGGTCATCTATACGCCCGACATGACGGCCATCACGGACGTGGCCGCGTGCGACATGCCGCACGGGTCGCGGGTGAGCCACGACGGGCGGACGGCTTACATCGCCTGCATGATGTCCGATGAGCTGGTGACGATCGATGCGTCGACGTTTGCCATCACGCACCGCGTGCCGTTGGGGAGCGGGCACGCGATGTCGATGACCATGGCGATGAGCGAACCGGATCCTCCCCCTGGGGCGGCGTCAAGCACGATGCCCGGGCAGAATCCGGATTGCCTCACGACCTACGTCAGCGTGGCGCCAAACGACTCGACGATCTATCTGGCGTGCAATCATGGCGCGACGCTACAGGTGCGCAACGCCCAGACGCTGGCGCTCATCACGACGCGGCCGACGGGAGCGGGGGCCTACAATGTCGAGCCATCGCCCGATGGGCGCTACGTGCTGGTGACCAACAAGAAGGCGCAGAGCGTGAGCATCTTTGACGCGCACGACTATACGGAGTTGGCGCGGGTGCCGACGAGCAAGAAGGTGCCGCATGGGATCGCCTTCTCGCCCGACGGGCGATACGCGTTTGTTTCGTGTGAGTCCGTGGGCACCGATCCCGGTGCGGTTGACGCGATTGACCTGACGACGCGCACGCGCGTGGCGTCGTTTGCGGTGCCGCGGCAACCGACCGGGATCGCCATCTGGCGCGGACACTAGCGAAGGGTCAGCGTCACGCCGGCGTAGGCGGTGCGGCCGTCGGCCGGGATGATGCCGGGGCCTGGGTACTCGATCGCCCGATCGGTGAAGTAGTGGGCGTTGGTGATGTTGTTGACGCCGCACTTGAGCAGCACCCGGGGCCCAACGGCGACACGTGCGCCCCAGTCGTAGACGCGATAGGCGGGGATGAGGCCGACGGCCGCGTCCTGGGGGTCGAGCGTCGCGTTGCTGGCATCGCCAAACGACCGGGCCGTGTAGTTCCACGTGAACGTCGTCGAGACCGGGCCGTAGGAGAGGGTCGGGCCGAGGCGCTCGATGATCGGTGGCGCATATTCGACCTCGTTGCCCTGATCGGGACCGCTCACGTAATGGGCGTTGACCCACGAGAAGGTGTTGAAGAGGGAAAGGTCGAATTTCCCCGCCTTGAGGACATCGAGCTCCACGTAGCTCTCGATCCCATAGTGACGAGCGTCGCCGATGTTCCTGGTCTCGAAGGCCGAGTCGTTGATCGCCGTCTGACCGATCTTGTCATGGTACCAGATGTAGAACGCGTCGACGTCGGCGTAGAGGCGGCCCACGGTGCCCCGCACGCCGACGTCAGACGTGTAGCCGCTCGAATGGCGGAGGTGTGGATCGATGAGCGAGCCTGAGGCGAAGGGGATCAGGTTGTCGTACGTGATGGGCCGATAGGCCTGCGTGACGTTTCCGTAGGCGGTGACCGCGGGCGCCAGGGCATACTCCACCCCGAGTCCGGCGAGCGCGAACCGCTGGGTGCGGGCGTCGAGGGGGATGTTCCCGTTGTCGCCGCGGAAGCCGTGGATGCTGCTCTCCAGCCACTCCCAGCGTATGCCCGGCGTGACCGTGAGCCGGTGCGTGAGGTGCAGCCCTTCCTGCAGGTAGGCCGCGACGTCGCGCGTGCCAAAGTGCAGGACGGTCGCGTAGGGTGTGACGGTCTCCATGTTGAAGTCGGAACCGGTGGTGCCATGGGCATCTTCTTCGCGCTTCATGATGCCATCGAAGAGACGGATCCCCGTGGCCAGCGTGGCCGGGATGCCGACGAGTGAGTGCTCCACCCCTAGACGGGACTCGACGACGAGGTTCATGAAGGCCTCGCGTTCGACTTCGCGATACCCGGTGTCTGGCGCCTGGGGCCCGCCGTCCTCGCGCCGCCAGACGAGATAGCGCTGGCTCTTCATGCCGGAGATTTGCGTCGTCCACGTCGCGCCGGGCGAGATGTGCCAGGTCGTGATGTTCTCCAGGATGTTCCAGGGCGAGGCAAGCCAGTTGCGGGCGCGATACGACCGCTGTGGGTTGGCGGTGAACTCCGAGTCGTCGAGACCGCCGGGCATGTGGATGCGGTCGCGGAAGTTCGTGTACTGGAACGTCGTGCTCAGGTTGTCGGTCGCGTGGTACGTGAGCGAGGCGTAGCCGCCGCCCTCCTCGTAATTGGAATTCTGCCGCCATCCGGCCGCGCCCTGATAGTGGCCGAATCCGTAGTAGGTGAACCTGCCCGTGCCACCGGCGATCGATGCAAAGGCATCGTACTCGCCGAAGCTGGCGCCGGTCTGGGAGATGGTCATCGTCGGCGCGGTGTGGGGTGTGCCGTCCTTGATGACGTAGTTGAGCATCCCGCCAAACTGCGGTCCGTACTCGAGGGCCGAGGCGCCGCGCACAACCTCGATGTGGTCGATCGATTCGAACGGCGGTGTGTAATAGATTTCTGGGTACCCGTACAGGTCGCCCTCGATGTTCACGCCGTTCTGGCGGACGTTGAGATCGATGGACTGATTGGGATTGAGTCCCCTGAGTCCGATGCCATCGGAGGAGAACCCTCCCCCTCGCGTCTCGGCGATGTTGAGGC
>DATMNB010000231.1:0-15113 GCA_035569435.1 Gemmatimonadaceae bacterium | reverse complement strand
CATCGCGTGGATCGCGATGATGGCCGGTCTCAATGGATCCGCTCAGACCGCCGTGCCCGCGTGGGTGCGCGCTCGCGCGCTCGGCATCTACCTTCTGGTGTTCCAGGGTGGGCTTGGCCTCGGCAGCGCATCGTGGGGTTTCGTCGCCGAGCACGTAGGCTCGTCCATTGCGCTCGCGTCGTCCGCCGGAGGCGCGCTCCTGGGGCTTATCGCCATGCGGCGATGGCCGTTACGGACTGTGACCACGTCAGACCTCACCCCGTCGGCGCACTGGTCCGAACCTCACCTCGATGTGATGCCGGCCCCCGACGATGGCCCCGTCCGGGTCGAGGTCGAATACCGTATCGATCCTTCGCGGGCAGACGCATTTGTGCAAGCCCTCCGTGACCTCGAGCCGATCCGCCGTCGCGACGGCGCCGTCAACTGGGCCGTCTACCGGGATCCAGGACAACAGGGACGTTACGTCGAAAGCTTCGTCGTCGAGTCCTGGATGGAGCATCTCCGGCAGCATGAGCGTGTCACCGTCGGTGATCGCGACGTCCAGGAGCGCATTCGGCGGTTCCACCTCGCCGGGACGCCACCCGCCGTCACTCATCTAATTGCCGCACGTTGAGGAGAATCATCCCCGCGACGCCCGCCTGATACCTTTCGCAATCTTCGGTGACCCAGCGGCTCAACCCGAAGACACGCAAAGCTTGTAAGCGGGCGTTCCCGACCTGGCCCGTCACCGAGCCGACGTGAGCATTCCGGCCCCACGCGCGTCGCTCACTTTCTCACGAACCGCCGCGAGAAATCCGCGAACGCGCGCCCTCCCTTCAATAGAACCAATGGTTTGCATTTGGCCGACCCTTTGCTCTCTCGGGAACGCGAGGGGGAGGAACTCGGTTGACCTTTCGAATCCATCGCTCATCGACGCCGGACGCGGTCGTGCTCGCGCTGAGTGGAGACATCGATCGCGAGCACGCCGCTCGACTGCAGCAATTCCTCTCGAGCGATCCGGGCCGTCGCCTCATCCTCGATCTCCAGAACGTCACACTGGTCGACCGGGCGGCGGTCGAGTTTCTGGTGGGCGCGGAGGCCACCGGCATTCGACTCGTCAACTGCCCGGAGTACGTGCGCACCTGGATCGCCGCAGAGAGAGACAGCCAGCCGCAACCGACTCCGGAGCCGGACCTCCAGGAGTGACCCGCTATGCTCCGCAGCGGCGATGGACCGCGCTCGCACTTTATTGCTGAAATCTCCCATTGCCAGCGCCCAGTGGCACGGCTGTCCCTCCAAACAACGAAGACCACAAGAGCTGGAGACAACCCATGACCACCCAGTTACTCGACGGCCCGGCAGCCGACCGGCAGAGGTCTGAGCCGGCCAGAAAATCCCTCCGCGTGTGGCCGAGCAATCCGGCCGTCGCGTTGTGGCGCACCATGGTCGGCAAGAAGGTCGTGATGGCGGTGACCGGCATCGTGCTCGTGGGCTTCGTCATCGCGCACATGCTCGGCAATTTGAAGATCTTCCTCGGCGCCGAGGCCATCGACGTCTATGCGGCGTTCCTCCGCACGATGGGCGAGCCGCTGCTTCCCTACAGCGTGCTGCTGTGGGTCGTTCGAGTCGTCCTCCTCGCCTGCGTCGCGCTACACATCACCGCCGCCGTCCAGCTCACCCGGATGAACTGGGCCGCGCGCCCTCAGGCGTACCACACCAAGGATTCCATCGCGACGACCTACGCGGCTCGTACCATGCGCTGGAGCGCGATCATCCTCGTCCTCTTCGTCGTCTATCACCTGCTGCATCTGACGGCCGGCGTGGTCGGCTTCCGGCCCGGCGAGTTCCGCGATCTCTCCGTCTACCACAACGTCGTGGCCGGCTTCTCGGTCTGGTACGTGTCGCTCTTCTACATCGTGGCGATGGCGTGCCTGTGCCTGCATCTGGATCACGGAGTCTGGAGCTTGCTTCAGACCCTGGGGTGGAACAACGCGCGGACCACACGGGCGCTCCGGGTGCTGTCGCGCGGGGTGGCACTGGTCGTGTTCCTCGGCTTCATCTCTGTCCCCGTTGCCGTCCTGGCCGGGTGGGCCCGCTGAAGGAGGCTCTGATGGCGATCGTGCTCGACGCCAGAATCCCTGAGGGAGCGATCGAACAGAAGTGGGACCGCTGCCGCTTCGAGATGAAGCTGGTGAATCCCGCCAACCGCCGTAAGCACACCGTCCTGGTCATCGGCTCGGGCCTCGCCGGGGCCGCCGCCGCCGCCACGCTCGGCGAGCAGGGATACCACGTGCAGTGCTTCTCGTTCCACGACACCCCTCGCCGCGCTCATTCCATCGCGGCCCAGGGCGGGATGAACGCGGCCAAGAACTACCGGAACGACGGCGACAGCGTCTTCCGCCTCTTCTACGACACCGTGAAGGGCGGTGACTTCCGCTCCCGCGAGGCAAACTCCTACCGCCTGGCGCAGGTGAGCGTGAACATCATCGATCAGTGCGTGGCCCAGGGCGTGCCGTTCGCGCGCGACTACGGCGGCCTGCTCGAGACGCGCTCCTTCGGCGGGGTGCAGGTCGAGCGGACGTTCTACGCGCGCGGCCAGACGGGGCAGCAGCTGCTGCTTGGCGCCTATCAGGCGCTGGAGCGCCAGATCGCCGCCGGCTCGGTCGCCATGCATCCGCGCACGGAGATGCTCGATCTGGTCGTCATCGACGGCAAGGCGCGCGGCATCGTCACCCGTGATCTGCGGACGGGTGCAATCCAGTCCCACGTCGGTGACGTGGTCGTCCTCGCGACCGGTGGCTACAGCAACGTGTTCTACCTCTCGACCAACGCGAAGGCGTCGAACTGCACCGCCATCTGGCGGGCGCATCGCCGCGGCGCGCTGTTCGGCAATCCGTGTTTCACGCAGATTCATCCGACCTGCATCCCGCAGGCGGGCGAGTACCAGTCGAAGCTGACCCTCATGTCCGAGTCGCTGCGCAACGACGGCCGCATCTGGGTCCCGAAGCAGAAGGGCGATACCCGCAAGCCGAACGATATCCCGGACCGCGACCGTGACTACTACCTGGAGCGCCGCTATCCGAGCTTCGGCAACCTAGTGCCGCGCGACGTCGCCTCTCGAAACGCGAAGGAGGTGTGCGATGAGGGACGTGGCGTAGGGCCGGGCGGACACGGCGTGTATCTGGACTTCCGCAGCGCCATCGAGCGACTCGGCCGCGAGAACGTCCGCGAGAAGTACGGAAACCTCTTCGAGATCTACGACCGGATCACCGGGGACGACGCCTACCAGGTGCCGATGCGCATCTACCCCGCGCCGCACTACACGATGGGCGGACTCTGGGTCGACTACCACTTGATGTCGACCATCCCAGGGCTATTCGTCGGCGGCGAGGCAAACTTCTCCGACCAGGGGGCCAATCGTCTAGGCGCGAGCGCCCTCATGCAAGGCCTCTCGGACGGCTACTTCATCCTGCCCGCGACGGTGCCCGACTACCTCGCGAAGGCCGAGCTGCCGCCGGTCGATACCTCGCACCGCGCCTTTCGCGAGGCGGAGGAGGACACCCGTCAGCGCACGCACGCCCTGCTCCAGGTCAATGGCGCGCGGACGGTCGATTCGTTCCACCGGGAGCTCGGGCGGCTGATGTGGGACAACTGCGGCATGGCCCGGTCAAACGATACCCTGCGCCGGGCGCTCGCAAAGATTCCAGAGCTGCGCGACGAGTTCTCGAAGAATGTCCGCCTCCTGGGCGTCGAGGAGGAGCTGAACCAGTCACTCGAAAAGGCGGGCCGCGTCGCCGATTTCCTCGAGCTCGCCGAGTTGATGTGCACCGACGCCCTGCACCGCACGGAGTCGTGCGGCGGCCACTTCCGCCTCGAGAGCCAGACCTCCGAGGGTGAGGCCAAGCGCGACGACGCCAACTTCTGCTATGTCGCGGCGTGGGAGTACACGGGCTCCGGCCAGGCGCCGGCTCTGCACCGCGAGCCGCTCGCGTTCGAGCACGTCCACCTCGCGCAGAGGAGCTACAAGTAACCATGAAACTCACACTGAGAATCTGGCGGCAGAAAGATACGACCGCGTCCGGACGATTCGTCACGTACCCGGTCGATGGCGTCACGCCCGACATGTCGTTCCTCGAGATGCTCGACGTCATGAACGAGCAGCTCATCGAGCACGGCGAGGAGCCCGTCGCGTTCGAGCACGATTGCCGCGAGGGCATCTGCGGATCGTGCGGGTTCCTCATCAACGGGGTGCCACACGGCCCGCGCCGTCATACCACCGTATGCCAGCTTCACATGCGGTTCTTCAAAGACGGCGATGCCCTGACGCTCGAACCGTGGCGTGCCCGCGCGTTCCCGGTGGTCAGAGATCTCGTCGTCGATCGCTCGGCCTTCGATCGCATCATCCAGGCCGGCGGCTACATCACGGCGCCGACCGGCAGCGCCCCCGACGCCAACGCGATCCTGGTCGGGAAAGAGGCCGCCGACACCGCGTTCGACGCCGCCGCGTGCATCGGCTGCGGCGCCTGCGTGGCCGCGTGCCCCAACGCCGCGGCCATGCTGTTCACCTCGGCGAAGGTCACCCACCTCAACGTCTTGCCGCAGGGACAGCCGGAGCGCGACGAGCGCACGCTGAACATGGTCGCCGCCATGCGGCGCGAGGCGTTCGGCGGCTGCTCGAACCACGGCGAGTGTGAGGCCGTATGCCCGAAGGGCATCCCGCTGGAGTTCATCGCGCGGCTCAACCGGGACGTGGTCCGGGCGGCGTTCCATGGGCACCGTGAGCCCCTGGTCGTCCACGGCGCGCCGCGTCACCCGGCGCACGAGGCCGCAGAGGTCGCGGGTACGTAGCGTCGGTCAGTCCAACGTTCCGACGATGAGAAAGAAAGGAGCATGGCGATGAAGGGCGATGAACCGCATGGCACAGAGCTGTTGAACCGCCCGGGGTTGAACAAGGGCACCGCCTTCACGGAGGACGAGCGGAGCACGCTCGCCTTGCACGGGCTTCTGCCGCCGCACGTCGAGAGCCTCGCTGAGCAAGCCGTGCGCGCCTACGAGGCGTATCAGCGGAAGAAGGATGACCTCGAGCGCCATATCTATCTGCGCGCGCTGCAGGACACCAACGAGGTGCTGTTCTACCGGCTGCTCCTCGAGCACATCGAGGAGATGACCCCGATGGTCTACACGCCGGTCGTCGGGCTGGGGTGTCAGCAGTTCAGCCACATCTACCGGCGCCCGCGCGGCCTCTTCATCTCGTATCCTCAGCGCGACTCGATTCGAACGATGTTGCGGAACCGTCCGAATCCGGAGGTCGACGTCATCGTGGTCACGGACGGCGAGCGGATCCTGGGCATCGGTGACCAGGGCGCCGGCGGCCTCGGCATCTCGATCGGGAAGCTCTCGCTCTACACGCTCGTCGGCGGAATCCGCTCCGAGCGAACGCTGCCGATCGTCCTCGACGTCGGCACGAACAACGCGGAGCGGCTGAAGGACCCGGAGTACCTCGGCTGGCGCCACGAGCGGGTCACCGGAGACGCGTACTACGACTTCGTCGATCAGTTCGTCCAGGCGGTGAAGCAGGAGCTGCCGGACGTGTGCCTGCAGTGGGAGGACTTCGCGACCCCGCACGCCCGGCCCCTTCTCGAGCGTTACCGCGATCAGCTCCTGACGTTCAACGACGACATCCAGAGCACGGCGGCCGTCGCCCTCGGCGCGATTCTCGGCGCGGTCAAGGTGGCCGGGGCCTCGCTGAAGGAGCAGCGGGTCGTCATGCTCGGGGCCGGCTCCGCGGGCATCGGCGTCGCCGATCTCCTGCGCGCGGCGATGCAAGAGGCGGGACTGTCGGACGAGGAGGCGCGCCGCCGCTTCTGCTTCGTCGACAAGGACGGCCTCCTGCACTCGAACCGTACCGATCTCACCGCCGAGCAGCGCGTGTACGCGCAACCGCTCGAACGGGTGAGCGCCTGGGCTTCCGGGAGCAACCCCATCGCGCTCGCCGACGTCATCCGGAAGACCGAGGCGACCATTCTGATCGGCCTGTCGTCGGCCTACGGCGCGTTCACCGAACCGATCGTGCGCGAGATGGCGCGAAAGGTCGAGCGGCCGATCATCTTCCCGCTGTCGAATCCAACCTCGAAGTCGGAGGCGACCGCGGAGGATCTCATTCGCTGGACGGATGGCCGCGCGCTGGTGGCGACGGGCTCGCCGTTCGCGCCGGTATCTCACGGTGGGCGCGAGATTCGCATCACGCAGTGCAACAACATCTATATCTTCCCGGCGATGGGACTCGGCCTCATCGCCTCCCGCGCGCGGCGCGTGACGGACGCGATGATCCTGGCGGCCGGGCGCGCGCTGGGCGAGGAGTCGCCGGCGCTCACCGACCCATCCGCCGCGCTGCTGCCCGCCTTGCCGCAGCTGAGGGATGTGGCCGTTCGCATCGCCACCGCGGTCGGTCGGCAGGCACAGCGCGACGGCGTTGCGCCGAAGACGAGTGACGCCGAGCTGCGTGGGCGCATCGCCACGACGCAGTGGACACCGGCCTATCCTTCGTTCGGGTCGTCGAAGCAGTAGGGCACCCGATGGCCGGTCGACACCGAGTTGTCATCGTCGGAGGCGGTTTCGGTGGCCTCCGCGCGGCGCGGGCGCTGAAGTCAGCGCCCGTCGACGTGACCCTCATCGATCGACGCAACTACCATCTGTTTCAGCCGTTGCTGTACCAGGTGGCCACCGGCTCCCTGTCGCCCGGTCAGATCGCGGCACCGATCCGTGCGGTGCTGGGTCGCCAGAAGAACACGAGGGTGCTCATGGGAGAGGTCGTCGATTTCGATCCGGCGGCCAAGCGAATCGTGCTGGCCGACGGCGCGGCTTTCGAGTACGACTCCCTGATCGTCGCCGCGGGCTCCGAGACGTCATACTACGGGCACGACGTCTGGCGAGCATGGGCGCCGGGCATGAAGAGCATCGAAGAGGCCACGAGCATCCGGCACAAGATCCTCTACGCGTTCGAGGCGGCCGAACGACTCACCGATCCCGCCGAACGACGTGCGTGGCTTCGGTTCGTGATCGTGGGCGCCGGCGCCACCGGGGTGGAGCTGGCCGGCGCCATCGGCGAGATCGCGCGGCAGACCCTCAGGAACGACTTTCGATCGATCCGCCCTCAGGATGCGGAGATCATCCTGCTCGACGGCGCTCCGCGAGTGTTGATGGCCTTCCCGGAGCATCTCGCGAAGAAGGCCGCCCAATCGCTGGCGAGCCTCGGCGTGCAGGTGAAGACCGAGGTCTTGGTGAAGGAGATCGATCACGAGGGCGTCACGGTCGACCGTCACGGCACCATCGACCGCCTGCCGTCCAAGACCGTCATCTGGGCCGGAGGGGTGACGGCGGCCCCGCTCGGACACACGCTGGCGAGTCGTACCAAGGCGGAGACGGACCGGGGTGGACGCATCAAAGTGAATCCCGACCTCACGATCCCGAATCACCCGGACATCTACGTGGTCGGAGACCTCGCGCTGGCCGCCGGTCCCAACGGCAAGCCGTTGCCGGGGATGGCGCAGGTCGCCATGCAGGGAGGTACCTACGCCGCCCGGGCGATCGCCAGAAGGATCGAGGGCGGGACACCTCTGCCCCCGTTCAAGTATTTCGACAAGGGCGAGCTGGCCGTCATCGGCCGGGCCGCCGCGGTGGCCAACGCCTTCGGTCTGCATCTCTCCGGATTTACCGCCTGGCTCATCTGGGCGTTCGTCCACCTGACCTACCTTGTTCAGTTCCGCAGTCGCATCACGGTCTTCGTCGAGTGGGCCATCGAAGATCTCACGTTCAGCCGCGGCGCCCGACTGATCACCGGTCCCTCACCGACCGATTTCGACTTCAACAAGGAGATGGCGGGGGAGAACCGCTGATGCCAGCCAAGATCTCCCTGAAAGCGTACCGCGAGGACCTGACGCCGCGCGACGCCGCCCTCAGACTGGGCTTGCTGACCGCGGAGCAATTCGACGCCTGGGTTCGACCGGAGGATATGGTGCACCCGCTCACGTCCCGACGCTGAGATGTCCCGCGCTCAGGGCCGTCTCACTCGCTCGGCGAGCGGTGCCGCCCTCGTCCTGTGCGCAACGGGCTGTGACCCCGTGCTGAACGTCGCCGGCTCGTTCTTCCCGGCGTGGATGGTCTCGATGCTGCTCGGGGTCGGGCTCACCGTCGCCGCGCGCTACGTACTCTCCGCGGCCAGGCTGGAGCCGCACCTCGGTCCGACCACCCTCATATATACGAGCCTCGGGCTGTTCCTGACCGTGGTGGCCTGGCTCCTCCTCTATCGAGTCTGAGCGATGGACGACAGCGCGCGTACGGCTTCAGCCCGCCGGGTCATCGGCCGCACGCTTGGGGTCCTCATCGTCGCGGCCGGAGTGCTGGCCGGCCTCTACGCCTATCGGGTGCAGTTCGTGCGGCCCCGCACCGACGACGCCGCCGTGCGGGCCAACGTCGTCGGGATCGCCCCCCAGGTCAGCGGGCCCATCGTCGACCTGCCCGTCGTGGACAACCAGCACGTGAAGGCCGGGGATCTCCTCTTCGCGATCGACTGCCGTCCCTACGAGGCGCGCCTGGCCCGCGCCAGCGCCGACCTCGCGCTCGCGGTCAAGGAAGTGAATGCACAGGGAAAGTCGATCGCCTCGGCCGCGTCGGAAATCGGTCGCCGTGAGGCCAGCCTCGCGTCCGCGACCGCTCAGCTCGCGCGCACCGAGGAGGAGCGAGCGGCGGCCGAAGCGGCGGTGACCAAGCTGCAGGCCGGGGCCGATTACGCAAACGACTATCTCGGCCGGGTCGAGCCGCTCCTCACCCGGCAGTCCGTGTCGGCGGATCTAGTGGCCGACGCCCGCAGCAAACGGGACGCGGCCGCGGCCGCGGTTCAGGAAGCACAACGACGCGCGCGGGCCGCGGCGGCCGCGGTCGAGCACGCGGTGGCCGCTCGCCGCGATGCGGTGCTTTCCGTCGAGCAGTCGCATCACGAGCACTCGCGAGCCGAGGATCTCCTGGCGCAGGTTGGCGATTTCAACGCACGCGTGGGGGCCGCCAAGGCCACCGTGCGCGCGGCGGAGCTCGACGTGGGCTACTGCCAGGTGCGGGCGCCCTTCGACGCCTACGTGACCAATCTGAACATCGCGGAAGGCGAGTACGCCCGGCAAGGCCAGCAGGTCTTCGCCCTGGTGGACAACCGCGCCTGGTACGTCCTGGCGAACTTCAGCGAGACCTACATGCCATCGATCAAGCCGGGCATGGAGGCCGACATCTACCTTGTCACGTACCCGGGGCGGTCGTTTCGCGGAGTCGTGCAGGGCATCGGCTGGGCTAACCGCCCGGACGACGGCACGACGGTGGGAGTACTGCCCAACGTGCAGCGCACGCTGAACTGGGTGCGCCTGGCCAATCGCTTCCCGGTTCGCGTTCGCCTCGAGGAACGCGACCCGGACCTTCCGTTCCGGATGGGCACGACGGCGGTCGTCACCATCCGGGGGTTTCCGCGTGCCGCACCGGTGGCAGCCGCACCGCGCTGAACGGATGCTCGAGTCGCTGCGGGCCGAACTGGCGCCGGCGCCCGGGCGCTGGCGGCGCTCGGTGCTCATGGGGCTCGGCACGGTGACGGCGCTCCTGCTGGCGTGGACAGTCCAGGTGCCGACGTTCTCCGCCCCGGTGGTGGCCTTCTTCGGGCTCTTGCCGGCGAATGTCTGTACCTGGCGCAATCTCCCCCTGCGCCTCGCGCTGACGACCGTCGGCGCGATCTTCAGCATCACGGTCGCCGGAGTGCTGCTGCAGCTTCCGTGGCTGCTTCTGCCCGCATTCTTGGCGGGCGTTTCGCTCATCGCGTATTTCTGCCCGGTCACGAACGGGGCACTCGAGCTGCTGGCCCTGCTGTACCCCTTCTGCACCGCCTTCTTCTTCGGTGGGCTCGATCCGGGCGACATGCCGACGGAGGTTGGCGACATTTGCGTCGGTTACGGCATCGGCCTGTTGGCCGCGACTGCATTTTCTCGAGTCTTGGCCGCGGACGGACCGACGACAACGCTCGCCGATGCGCTCGCCGCCGGATTCGCGCGCGCGCGCGCGCGCCTCGAGGAAGTCACGGCCCGCTTCGCCGCCGAGCGGTTCGAGCCGGTCCCGGGCGAGCCGCCGATCTCGTCAGACTTCGCCCGGCACATGCAGCTGCTCGATCGCGCCCGCCAGGAAGGCCGGGGCCGAGACACGGTTGAAGTCCTGGCCTTGGCCATCGTCATCGTCGACCACGCGCTGGCGCTCACGAACACGTTGGACGTACTGGCGCGGCACGATGTCGGCCGGATGTATCGGCGTCTCCTCGCCCCGCAGCTGAGCGAGCTCGTTGCCCACCTCGACGCCGGGCTGCACGCGTTCGAACAGGCGGCGCGCGAGCAGCGGCCTCGCGCGGCGGCGACCCTGCCCCCGCCGGTGGACGTGCAGTGGCCAGACTATCGCGGGGCCATCGAAGCGCTGGAAGCGCGGCAGCTCGCGGTCCGGCAAACCGCCGCGTTGACGCACGTGGACGTCGCCGAGGAGGCCAACGCCGCCGCCTTCGTCCGCACGCTCGTCGATCTCGCCGACAGTCTGCACGCGTCGCCCGCAGACCTCCGGGAGCGCGTGGGCGGCCGGGCGGAAGCGGCCACCGTTGCGCCGCAACGTTTCGATTATTACGCCGCACGCTACGGCGTGCGGGTCGGGCTCGGTACCACGATCAGCTATCTCATCGCGATCGTCGCGGACACCGTGGAGCTCTTCAACATCCTCTGGCATCCGGCGTTCCTCGCCGTATCGAGCTACGGCGCGACCATCCGCCGCGCCGGTACGCGCTTCGCCGGCACCCTGATCGGTTGCCTGGTGGCGCTCGTCGCGACGATCGCGGTGATGCCGAATCTCTCCGAGCTGCCCGCGCTCGGGCTCGTGCTGTTCGCGGTCACGGTGCCCTCCGCGTATCTGGCGCTCGGGGGGCCCCGCTTTTCCTACGTCGGTGTGCAGATCGTCGTCGCATTCGCAATCGTCGCCCTCGCCGAGCAGGCGCCCACGGACGTTCATCCGCCGTTGTGGCGTGTCTACGGAACGTTGCTCGGCTCCGCGGCCCTCTTCCTCGCGTTCCGCTTCGTCGCCCCCGACTATGCGGGACGTCAGCTCATCGCCCGCTTTGCCGACGCCCTCCGTGAGATGCTTCGGTTACTCCCGCGTTCCGGCTCGGTGCCGCTCACCCTCGCCGAGGCAATGGCCGTTCAGCAGCGGATCCTCGCCATGCTTCCGGACATACTGAGGCTCGCCGACGAAGCGCGAGCCGAACCGCGCACGGGCGGGGTCGACACGGAGGCGGCCATCGTCGCCGCCGGACGCGGCGTTCGCATCGGCACCCGACTCGCCGCCATCTACCGCGAGCGCGTGGCGAACCCACCGCCGCCGCTCTCGGAGGCGATGCAGACGGCGGTCGCGGACGTCGAGACCGCCATCCGCACGTGGCTCGAGATCGCCCTGGGCATGCTCGAGGCCCGGCACACGACGGCACGTCCGGGCTCACGCGGCGACCGCGAGGCGTACGCCGCTGCCGCGGCGATGGCGGCCCAGCCGCGCCCGGATCTCTCCGGTGCGCGGCGCGCGCTTGAACGAAGCATTGACGCTGGGCGCAGAACCGATCTGGCCGCGTGGCCTCCGGCTGCGCGTGGAGCCCTCGAGGCCGAGGTCGAGCACGTGCAGCGCGTCGGCGAGCTGCTGCCGTCGTTCGACGACTATCTCAGGCGGATTGTCCTGCCACGGGGCCAGGCCGCCTAATCGGTACCCGCTCCCCTCTCCGGCCACACCACCGAGAACATCAGCGCGACGCCAATTCCGATGGACACTTCGACAAATCGATGCAATGCGATCTCCCATGCCGGTCCGGTCCGCGGCACCAACAGCACGATCGCCAGTGCGACGCCCCCGAACCGATATCCGGTGAGATCCGAATGCGTCACGATCCGAATCAGTCCCAGGACGAACAGGCCGATTCCGAACGTGACTGCGTGCGGCCCGACGTAGGTCGCCATGGCCGCTCCCACTAGCGCCCCCAGCACCGTCCCCAGGAAGCGGTGCCACGACACCGCGAGCGCAGCTCCCAGCGAAGACTGGGTGATCACGACGGTCGTTATTGGCGCCCAGTAGGCTTCCGGCAGTCGGAACAAGCGCGCGACCAGCAGGGAGACGACACCCGCGATGGCCGTCCGCAGGGAATGCACCACAATCGGCCACGCCGTCCCCTGGACGGTGGACACCCCGCTCATCGCCCTCTCCGTGCCTCCGGGCTTAGTGCCTTTTCGCGAGACGTCGCGACAAATTCGCGCCAGCGCGCCGTGCCATCAATAGAACCAATAGTTTGCGCTTGGCCGGCACCTTGCTCTATCGAGTACGTCCCGAGCATCATCACGACCTCGACCCGAGGGAGAGGACAAACATGGCAATCGCGGCGGATAGTGTGGCGGCCGGGCTCCCCGCGTGGCGCGTTCGACGCGTGACGGAACACATCGAGCAGAACCTCGACAAGCCGTTGCCGCTGACCGAGCTGGCCGCGGTGGTATACATGAGCCGGTTCCACTTCGCGCGGCTGTTCCGGCGCAGCACCGGCGATTCGCCGCATCGCTTCGTGATCCGGCAGCGCATCGCCCGCGCCTGCGAGTTCCTGGCTCGATCAGAACTGACGATCGCAGAGATCTCCCGCCAAGTCGGCTTCCGGACGCCCAGCCACTTTACCACGATGTTTCGCCGCGTGAGCGGTGTCACCCCGCGCGGGTATCGCATCGAGCATGCGCGCGAGGCGCGGCCTGGTGACGACGGGGGAGCCCAGTAGCTGCGGGCCGTCGCGCTGCACACCGCGCTGGCCGCCGTCGGGATCGAGCTCGCGCTGGCACCGCGGGCTTCTTGCCTGGGTTTGCGGAAATCCGCGGCCGCGCTCGCCGAGCGGCTGGGCGCGCATCGAAAGGAAGGGAGGAACCGCCATGGCGGTCATACGCGCTGCGCTCGCAGCCGCCCTCGCGGTGACACTGTTCGCCGCTCCGCTCGCCGCGGAGGCGCAGCCGCCGGGGAAGGTTCCTCGCATCGGCCTGCTGGACTACAGCACTCCCGACCACGCGCGGCTCGCCTGGTGGGATGGCTTCCTGCGCCAGATGGCCGAGCTGGGTCATGTCGAAGGTCAGACCGTCGCCTTCGAGCGGCGATGGGCGCGGGGTGAGATCAAGCGGCTTTCCGGCCTGATCGACGAGCTCGTGGCGCTCAAGGTCGACATCATCGTCACGGCCGGAACGCCGGCGCTCGTGGCGGCGCACGCCGCGACGACCACCATCCCCATCGTCATGGCGCCAGGAGGCGATCCGATCGAGCTGGGAATCGCCTCCAGCCTCGCGCGGCCGGGCGCCAACGTCACCGGCGTGACGTCGCTGGCGGCCGACCTGACCACGAAGCGGCTAGAGTTCCTCCGCGAGCTTCTGCCGGACCGGGCGCCTATGGCGGTGCTGTGGGATCCCAACGGCGGAGGCGCTCGCATCGCGATCCGGGAGACCCAGGCGACCGCGGGCCGAATGGGGCTCAAGGTCCGGGCCTACGCGGCAAGGACGCCGAGCGACTTCCACCACGCGTTCTCGGCGATGGCAAAGGATCGTGCGGGGGGACTGGACGTCGCGGCCAGTCCCATGTTCTTCACCGAGCGGCAGCGCATCGCGGATCTCGCCCTGAAACAAGGCCTGCCGATGATGGTCGGCGCGCGAGAGTACGCGGAGGCCGGAGCTCTCGCCTCGTACGGCGCGGACTACGTCGACCTGTTCCGACGCGTCGCGGTGTACGTCGACCGGATTCTCAAGGGCGCCAAGCCCGCTGACCTACCCATCGAGCAGCCGACCACATTCCAGCTCGTGATCAACCTCAAGACCGCGAGAGCGCTGGGCCTGACCATTCCTCAGTCCCTGCTACTCCGAGCCGATCAGGTGATCCAGTGAACATCGCTCAACGAACTGGGGCGAGAAGTGTCCTGGCGGCGACGAGATCGGCGGTGGCGAACCCCTCGCTGAAGCGGCGGTAGACAGGCTCCAGCAGCTTGCGCGCCTGGTTCACTCGCTGCTGTCCCCGCCAGAGCCGGGCGAGGCTCATCACGGCGCGTAACTCCCAGGAGAGTGCCCCCTGGCGTCGCGCCACATCGACTGCCTGTTGGAAGCAGGCCTCGGCAGTCGCGACGGCGCTCGGTACCCCCTCCAGGAGCAGCAGTTCTCCTTTCGTGCGGAGTAACTCTGCCCGGCACCAGTTTGCTTCCGTCTGCTCCGCGCGCGCCAGCGCCTTGTCGACCACACCCAACCCCTCGGCAATCTGCCCGGCACCGGCGAGACCCGCGGCCAGCTCAGCGAGAAGTGAGCTCAGGTGGTAGTGAAAGGAGGGCTCGGGTAGTCTCTCGAGCGCCGACTGGAGCAATTGCGAGCCCGTGAGATTCTTCCCTCGCTTGATGAGCAGGATCCCTTCGAAACACTGCGCCCAAACATTCCAGATCTCGAGCGAATGCCGGGCGGCGAGGTTGAACGCTAGTCTCACGTGACGCTCGACGGTCGTGAGATCGCCGACAAACAGCGCGATCGGACACGTCGCGATGAGCAGAGTGTACAGAAACGACCGCAGGTGGTCGATCGTGCGGGCATAATCGACGAGCTTCTCCGTGAGTCCCTTTGCCTTGTCGCCAAATCCCTGCAACCAAAGAACGCGCGCGTAGTAGCAATCGAGCACGACTCGCTGGTCGTACTGATAGAGGCTGATGTGCGACGGCCGAGCCGTCACGAAGTGCGAGCCAACCAGTGGCTCGAGATGTCGGCGCGCGCCGGGCTGGTCCCCCAGGACGTGTAGTGTCAGACCGATGAGCAGATTGCCGATCGGCACATCGGACCGGGCCGGGGTGTCCGCGGCAACAGTGCGAAACTTCTCGGCGAGATCGAGAGCATTTCGATACTCGCCCGTGTAGAGACGAGCAAGATAGAGTCCGTGTAACGCCCCCAACCGGTACCGCCCGTCGTCGGTGATCTCGGCAAGCTCGAGAGCCTTTGTCAATGCGGCGTTCACTTCCGGTCGGGCGCTCGCGTCTACTTTCTGCAACA
>DATMNB010000230.1:0-3106 GCA_035569435.1 Gemmatimonadaceae bacterium | reverse complement strand
AACGGATCGACGTACTCCGAGATCCCCGTCTGGGCGACCTGCACGACGCCGATGCGATTCTCGATCGCCCGCAGCCGGAGGTGGGCGACGTGCTGGTACGGCGCGTTCGTCTGGCCAAACCACGCATCGTTCGTGATGTTGAGAATCACGTCCGTCCCTTTCCGTCGATACCAACGGAACAGATCACCGAAGATCGACTCGTAGCAGACCACCACGCCGACCGATCCAAACGGCAGCCGGAACGGCTCCGGGTCCTTCCCCCGTCCGAATCCGCCGAAGTATTTGAGCCCCGCGAACCACCGCGGATTAATGAATGGCACCCGCTCGACGATCGGCACGAGGAACTCCTTGCGATACGGTGCCTGGTGGCTGATCGCCCCCGTGGAGTCCGCGAGCATCGCGGCGTTGTAGTAATCGTACGTCCCGTCCGGATACCACTGCACATCGATCACGCCAAAGAGCAGCGGCACGTGCGACGTCGCCGCCAGCGTCCGGATCGAGTCGGGCCAGTCCTTGTGGTTCACCAGAAAATCGGGGAGCGACGTCTCGGGCCAGACGATCAGCGCCGGCCGCTCCCCATGGAGCCCCGCACGCGTCTGGTTCATCAGGATGCCGATGAACCGCGTGCGCAGCGCCTCCTGCATTTTCTCGTCTTCCGGGATGTTGGGCTGGACCGCCATGATCGGCGCCAACGGCCGGAGCTGGATGGTCGCGAGCCGCCACGCGCCGTAGCTATAGAGCGCGACGACGATCAGCACGGCCAGCCCGGCTCGCCGCCAGACCCGACGCGTCAACACCGCGTCGGCCAACAGTCCGTTGACCACCGCGATCACCGCGCTCAACCCGTGCTCGCCACTCACATCGACCAGCTGCGCCAGATGTGGTGAATGCGACACGCCGAGCGCCAGCGGCAGCCACGGAAACGAGAGGTCGCTCAAGTGCATGAGCAGCATCTCCGACGCCACCCAGAGCGGCGGCAGTAGGACCGCCATTGGCCACCCGGTGAGCCGCCGCGCATGCCACAGGATCGCGAGTGTCGCCGCGTAGATCCCGCCGAGGCACAGCACGGTCGCGATGTACGCCAGGATCGCGAGCTTGGTGAAGAGGAGCAGCGCGACCGCGATCCAGTAGAGCGTCGACCCGAACGCCAGCAGCGCAAACCAGAATCCAACACGCGCCGCCGAACCGCTCTCGCCGGTCCTCGCGACAAACACCGCCAACGGGATCAGGCAGACGAACACCGGCACGACGAGATGCAGCGGCGGAAACGCCAGCGCGAACAGCACCGCCGACCCGAGCGCGGCGACCCCTTCGGCGCGCGATGGTTTGAGCGCCCGCCAGGTCACAGCTTGATTTCTTTGCCTTCGTCGGCCGACTTGTACACCGCCTCCGCGATCCGATGCACGATGACCTGATCAGTCGGCGGCTCGTACTTCGCCTCGCCCCGCACCACCGCCAAGAGATGCGCCAGCTCGGCACGATACGACTGGATGAACGCGCTCTCGCGCGCCGACGCCCCGGTGGGCGACACGTCCGTCGGTCGGCCGTTGAGCGCCTTCACCACCCGGAGGGGCGACAACCGCGCGCTGCCCCGCGTGGACAGCACCTCGAACCACCACCGCTCGTCCTCGCCGACGTACGACCATGAGAGGTCGAAGCTCGAGGACAGCCCCTGCGCGCACTCCAGGTGCACCAGCATGCTGTCCTCGACCGAGTTGACCCCGCGGGCGCGGTCCATGTGCGCCGACACGCGCACCGGGTCGGGGAAGTCCGCCAGCCACAACGCCAGATCGAGGAGCGGAATCCCGTGCTCGAAGAACACGCCGCCGCCGGCCTCCGGTCGCCGCGACCGCCAGCCCTCAGCCGGCCGGGTGGTCTGGTAGGCACCAGCACGAATGCCGAGCGTCCGCCCCAGCTCACCACCCTCCAGGAACCGCTGCAACGCCTGGACGTCGCTGCGAAACCTGTGATTATTGGCCACCACGACCTTCCGGTCCACGCGCGTGGCCGCCGTGAGGATCCGCTCGACCCCTCGCGCCGTCAATGCCAACGGCCGTTCGCAGAACACGTCGACCTTGGCGGCCAACGCGCTCAGCACGTGCGGCTCGTGCAGATGGTTGGGCGTGGCGATTACCACGGCGTCCATCTCGTCGAACTCGAGCAGGTCGTCGATGTCGGTGAACACGTCAGGCACGGCGAATCGGTCGGCGATCGCCCGCGCTTTGGCTCCATCGCTGTCACAGAGCGCGACGACGCTGACCCCCCGCATCTTGGCCAGCAGCGGAAGGTGCGCCAACTGCGCGATCGCCCCCACGCCAAGAATCCCGACGCGCGTCGGCGGCACTGCTTCGCGCTCCGCCCCCGTCGTCCTATCCGACCGTGGCAATCGTGGTCCCCGGGTAGTACGTCTGCAGGATCGTGTGGTAGTCCTGGCCCGCGCGCGCACGGCCGATTGCGCCGGCCTGGCACATCCCCACACCGTGCCCGTTCCCCATCCCGCGCAGCGTCAGCGCCGACACTTGCCCGTCGGGCCCGATCGTCTGCTCGACCGCAAAATAGGTGCTGTTCAAAATCTCGCCATTCGGAGCCCGGAACACGAAACGGATATCGTTCCCCCGCAATCGGTACGTCGCGCGATCCGTCATGATCGCCACATCGCCGACCCGCCCCGATGGTGTGGGCGACTCGGCGATGATCGCCCGGACCCGCCCGACTCCGCCGCCGCGGCCTGCGTCCGGCGCGTAATGCTGGAGATATCGATCGAGCGCCGTCACCAGCTCGGTGCCCGTGAACGTCCGCGTCCACCGAAACTTGGATGACCCGTCGCAGTAATAGCGATCCGTGGTCCCCGGGACCTGGTCACTCACGCGTTTGAGATACGGCACGTCAGCCTCGCGCCACACCTCGGACGGCTCGGCCGTCATACCCCCGCAGGCGGCAAAATACGGCGCGTTGACCACACGCCCGGCGTAGGCAATGACCTCGTTGGTAGTCTGGGCCACGGCGATGTCGCCCAGCCGCGACTCGCCGTTCACGCCACCGTACACCTGATCGGCGACCGTCGCTACCAGATCGTAAGGGCGACGGCGTCCGTCCGGGTCGCCCA
>DATMNB010000229.1:0-20393 GCA_035569435.1 Gemmatimonadaceae bacterium | reverse complement strand
TCGAGAGTCTCATCTTCATCTTCATCGGGCTCGAGTTGCCGGTCGTCGTGCGTGGCCTGAGCACTGAGGCGCGGTGGACGCTGGTGGGCGCGTCGGTGGTGATCAGCGTGGTGTGCATCGTGGTGCGTCTCGCTTGGGTGTTCCCGAGCGCGAGAATCACGCGGCGTGTGGATCTCAAGACGCCAGAGATCGCGCGCAGGGTGTGGCGGCAGGTGGCGTTTGTGGGGTGGGCCGGGATGCGCGGGGCGGATTCGTTGGTCATCGCGCTGGCGTTGCCGCTGATGACGCGGCTCGGCACGCCGTTTCCGGCGCGCGCGTCGATCATCGTCATCACGTTTGGCGTGATTCTGTTTACGCTCGTGGTGCAAGGGTTCACTCTCGCGACGGCGGCGCGGTGGCTTCGATTGACGGGCCCGTCCGCGCGTGAGGATGCGCTGGAAGAGGCGAAGGCATGGATCGCGACTGCCGATGCCGCGCTCGAAGAGCTCGAGCGGGTGGCCAACGCCGCGAGCGCGCAGTCGCGTACCGCGCGGCGGGCGATCGCGCGGCTCATTGAACTGCACCGGCGGCGGCGGCGCGAGTGGCAGCGTCGCGCGGAGGCTGGGAACGCGGCGCCCGGCGAACGGCTTGATGCGGAGCGCCATCTGGAGTTGGCGCTAGTCGCGCGCGAACGTGAGGCGGTGCTCACGCTGCGTGATCGTGGTGAGATCGATGACGTCGTGTCGCGACACGTCGAGCGGTACCTCGACCTCGAGACCCTGCTGCTCAACTATCCGGATCTGGACGTGAGCGATAGTCCGTTTGACCCCGGGGAGTAAGGGCAGAGCTTGCTAAGTGCCGTGCGCGGTGCACGTTATGAATGGGCAAGGCGGTGAAGAGGTCCTAACCGGAAAGGGGGCAGCCCATGGACCGGGAGAGAACGCGGAACAGTGCGCTAGTGTGGGTGCTAGAGGTGGCACTGGCCGCCGTTTTTGTGTTGGCGGGCGTCTCAAAGCTCCTCGGCACGGAGACGTTTGTACTTCAGGCTGCTGCCATGCGCGGGTTTCCTGATTGGATTCGGGTCGTGGTCGGCGTGTGCGAGATCGTGGGCGGCATCGCCCTGCTCATCCCCGGCCTGACGACGAACGCGGCGCTTGCGCTCGCGGTCCTCATGATTCCGGCGACGATCACGCAACGCATCAGTGGGCAGCCGGGCATCCTGGTGCCGGTCGTATTGTTTCTGCTGCTGCTGCTACTCGCCGAGCGGCGGGAACCCGTGGTCGTGCGGAACTCGTTCCGGTCGGTCGCCGACACACCGCATCCCATCTTGCGCAAAGGCGTCGTGGCCGGCGTCATCGGGGCGACGTGCGTGGCGGTGTGGTTTTTCATCGTGGATATGATTGCCGGCCAACCGTTGTTCACGCCGGCCACGTTGGGACACGCCCTATTGACCGTTCTTAAGCCGACGCCGGAGTGGGCGAACCAGACCGCCACGGTCATCGCGTACACGGTATTCCATTACCTGGCGTTCATCGGCATTGGGATCATCGCCGCCGTGGTCGCCAGTTGGGCCAGTACCGAGCCGGCGATCATCATTGGCTTCATCATCCTGGCCGTGGCGTTCGAGGTCGGGTTCTACGGGCTCGTGGCGGTGCTGCAGTTGGTGACGCCGCTCGGGGCGCTGGCCTGGTATCAGGTCATGATCGGGAATCTGATTGCCGCGGTCGCGATGGGGACGTACCTCTGGCGCGTCCATCCCTTGCTCCGCGAACAGTTGACGCATGCGTTCGACGTGCCGAGGGGTTAACCGATGGACGACCAGGTCGATCTGCTCCATAGCCCGTACTACGAATGGCTCGATACGGACCGGATTCGCGATCTGGTTCGCCGGGCGACGGCGCTTCCGGTTGGCGAGCGGTTTGTGCTCATGAAGGCGCTGATTCCATCGCTGGTCGCCGAGGCCGGGCTGCCCGGCGTGGAGCAGTTGACGGTCGAGTTGTTGATCAAGGCGCAGCGATACGAGGAAGCGCGGGCGCATCCGGGGCAGGGGGGTGCGACGCGTGCGGTACCGGGGGAGACGATCGGCGGGCCGACGCCAGGCGGCGAGGAGCACATCGGCGGGCCTCGTGATCCGCGGCGACCTGGGGGGCGCCACGAGGAGCGCGAATGGGAGCGCGCCGCGTGGTCGGAGGCCAACGCCGAGGCGGTGGCGCGGCTGCGCCAATAACGCTCAGTCGAGCGCCGTCACCGTGCCCGAGGCCAGATCGTAGTGGCTGGCCACGACGCGTAGCGTGCCCTTTTGGATGGCCTCGGCGATGACGGGCGATGATTCCCGGAGGAGTTTCGCCTGGATCAGCGCGTTGGCGCGGATCGCCGCGTTGAGATCCGACCCGGCTTTATCGATAGCGGGGCGGATGTAGCGATAGAGGGCGCTGATCTGGCCGGGCACGGCCTTGCCGGCGATGGCGGCTTTGACGGCGCCGCAGCCGCCGTGGCCCATCACCATGATGACCTGGGTGCCGAGGACCGCCACGCCGTATTCGAGGCTGGCGATGATCTCGGAGCTCGCGATGTTGCCTGCCACGCGGGCCACAAAGATGTGGCCGATGGTCTGGTCGAAGACCAGCTCGACGGGGACGCGGGAGTCGGCGCAGGAGAGCACGGCGGCGAAGGGCTCCTGCTTGTCGACGGTGTTCTGCTTCAGGATGTCGAGATCGTCGTGGAACGATGTCAGTTGTTGGGCGACGAAGCGGCGGTTGCCATCCATCAGGCGGGCGAGGGCGTCGTCCGGCGTGACTGGGGGCTGCCAGGTGGCCGATCCGATGTTTGGTGCGCCGATCATGGCGGCAACAGCGCCCGCGGCGCTGGTCGTGACGAAATGTCGCCGTGATAGCATGGGCACGAATATCGGGCGCAATGGGCGTACCGCAAGGTGCAGCGGTCTCGACCGAGGGGGGACATGAGAGACACATGTAGTTAGACTACGGCATCCCTGGCCTCGAGGCGCCCAGATGCGTCGCGTGCTTGTTGTTGTGGTCGCGTTGGTCGTGGTTGTTGTCGCGGTGATCTTCTTTGGGTTGCGGACGCTAGAGTCGGGGAGTGGGAGAGACCGGATCGCGGGGGCGCTGTCGAACGCGCTCGGGCAGCCCGTGACGATTGGTGGGCTTTCGGTTGCGTTCTTCCCGTCGCCGGCGCTCGACGCGACGGAGATTCGCATCGGTGGGGCGGACAAAAACGCGGCGCCCGGGGTGACGGTGTCGGGGCTGCATGTGGTGCCGGAGCTCCTGTCGTTTCTGCCTGGGCGGACGCCGGTCGTTGATCGCATCGATCTTGTCGGGCTCGCCGTGGCGGTGCGGCGCGATCGATCGGGGAAGTGGTTGCTGCCGGTGCCGGCCGGGGCATCGTCGACTCCCGCTGTTGCTGGTGCGGCGCCGACGGGTGGCGCGGCTCCGCCGGCGGGTGGAGGGAAGGCACCGAAGGCGGCCGCGCCGACGGGGGGTCCCGCTGGGCCGACGCCATCAGCAGCGCCGACGACACCGGCGGCCGGCGCACCGAGTGGGTCTGGGGGCATTGGCGTCACGATCAATGATCTTCGCGTGACCAAAGGGGCGATCCGTGTTGTGGACGACAGTCTCCGCACGGCGGCCGGGGCGTCGACGATTACACAGATCACCAACATCGAGACGCACCTGCAGTCGTCGGGGAGCACGATCACGGTGCCGAGTTTCTCCGGCACGCTTGGGCAGACAGCGCTGACCGGGTCGGCCAAGAGTGGTCCGGATGGGGTGTCGCTCCATCTGTCGGTGCCGTCGATTGCGAACGCCGACTTGCCATCGTTGTTCGCGCTGGGCGGGATGCCGCCGATGAGCGGTCTCTCGATCGGTGGCGTGTCGCCGGTCGACGTGACGACGACGATCGGGTCCGATCTGACGACGTTCACGGTCAATGGCACGGCGGGGTTCGAGCGGCTCACGATGAACACGATCTCGTTGCAGCATCTCAAGTCGCCGTTTCGGTTCGAGAAGAAAGTGTTCACGTTGGATCCCGTGACGTTTGATCTCTATGGGGGGCATCAAACGGGGACGGTCACGGTTGGGATGACGACGGCGACGCCGACGTTCGCGATTCGGACGACGACGACGGGGCTCGATGTGAATCAGGCGTTGAGTGCGACGACGACCATGAAGGACAAGCTCGCGGGAACGGCGCGGCTTGTGGCCAATGTGCATGGGAGTGGGACGAGTCAGCCGATGATCGAGAAGACGTTGGCGGGGACGGTGGGGTTTGACGTCGCGAACGGGGCGTTGCACAACTTTCCCTTGATGGGGGCCATCAACGCGGCGCTTGGCGCGGTGGGGCAGGCAGGGAGCTCGCCGGATCTCAAGTTCACGAGTTTTTCCGGGACTGCGGCGATTGCCAACGGCCACGCGACGACGAACGATCTGGCGCTCAAGTCTGATCTGGTGACGGTGACGGGGGCGGGGACGTACGGGTTCGATCAGTCGCTGGCGTTCAAGCTCAAGACCGGGTTGTCGGCGGCGGCGTCGAGTCAGATTGCTCGTAGCGTCAGTTTCGCTTCGCGGCTCGAGGATAGTCAGGGGCAGATCACGGTTCCCGTGAACGTGTCAGGGACGGCGTCGTCGCCCAAGTTTGGCGTCGACGTCAAGTCGGCGGCGACGCAGCAGGTGAAGGGGCTGCTCAATCAATTCCTGCCCAAGAAGCCGTGAAGGTGCCGTAAGGAAGGCATCTATTTAACAGGAATCGAGAGCGGGCGACCGAAAGCGGTCGCGTGACAGGGGTTGGCGGGCGCTCGTCATGCTCAGGACATGAACACGCTCGCCGCCCCGGCCCCGGTTGTTCCGCATTACGATCTCGCACTCCTGACGGTGTCGGAAATCCGACAGGGGCTCGCGCGCGTCGCGCCGGCGGATCGGGCGGCGGCCGTGTGGGCGGGGGCGTGCGCTGCCGCGGGGATTCGTGAGGATATCACGACGATCGACGCCGAGACGTTGGAGCGCGTGGCCGAGCATCTGCTGACGCTCGGCGGGACGCTCGGCGTCGTGGGACGGGCGTTCCAGATCCGCATTCGAGCGTATCGGCGCCTGCTGGCGCTGCACCAGAGGGGCAAGCCATGAGGCCGACACACGACCCCGTTCGCGACGCGGCCCGACTCGCGGAGATCGCCGAGCTCGATCTGCTCGGCGACGACGTCGATGCGATTCTTCAGCAGATCGCGACCGAGGCGGCGACGACGCTCGGGCTGCCCATCTCGCTGGTGAGCGTCGTGCTCGACGAGGCGCTGTTCGTGGCAGCGTCGCATGGACTGACCGGCTGGGTGGCCGAGGTCAAAGGCCATCCGGTGGAGTGGTCGTTTTGCGCGACGTCGGTGCGGACGCGCGAGGCGTACGTCGTGCCCGATGCCGCGACCGACCCGGCGACGCGACACAATCCGATGGTCACGCAGGAGGGCGCCCGCTGCTATGCCGGCGTGCCACTCATCTCGAGCCGGGGGTTTGTCCTCGGCAACCTGTGTGTTGTCGGTGGAGAGCCGCGGGCGTTCAGCGAGGCCGAGCTTGGCACACTGCGGGCCCTAGGGGCCCGGGCCATTGCGCGCATTGAGGCGCGACGCCCGTAGGGGCTTGCTGTTTCGGTGGTGACGAGTACGCTACAAGCATGACCTCAACCGCGGCCGAGCAAGTTAACGAGCATTTTGTCTCGAACCGAGACGAATCAGTGCGCATGTTCCGCCAGAACTGGCTGGAGCGCTTGTCGCACGTCCACCCCATCGTCCCGCATCTGCTGTATGTGCCGCTCGTTACGGCACTGTTGTGGTGGGCCCCGACGAGCCCGGCGATGTCGGCCCTGCTCGTGCTCGCCGGCCTCACGCTGTGGACGCTGGTCGAGTATTTCCTGCACCGGCACGCGTTTCACGCGCCTGACGAGGTGATGCAGGAGACGCACGACATCGTCGCGCGACTCGCGCCGGGCGAGGCAGTGATTCCCGCGCTGCCCGGATTGCGTCACGTGGTCTATTTCATCATGCACGGCGTGCACCACGAGTATCCCAACGATTCGTCGCGGCTCGTCATGCCACCGGGGGCGAGCATTCCATTGGCCGTGCTGTTCTACGGGATCAGCCGGCTGATCTTTGGGGCGCGGCTCTCGCCAGCGCTGTTCGCGGGATTTGTGGTCGGGTACCTCATCTATGACACGGTGCACTACGCGGTGCACCACCGGTCGATACCGACCGCATGGGGGCGATACACCAAGTGGCGCCACAACCGGCACCACTTCCTGGACCCGGATCGGGACTACGGGGTAAGCTCCCCGCTGTGGGATTTCTTTCTGGGAACGCTCTCGCGTCGGACGCAGGCAGCAGCGCCACCTCTCAGTCAGCCGTGAGATCGACCGGCGAGACTGTCGAACGCGTCCTCTTTCCCACCGCGAATCGCGCCGCCGAGCGCGGGTTCGATTTCGGCAAGAGCGCGACGCCACTCCCGCCGCTTCGGCCCAACGCGCAGTTGGGCGTGCTGGACATCACGGAGTGGTTTGGCGAGACGAGTGGCGGGGTCCGGACGTACCTCATGCAGAAGGCGGCGTACGTGGAGCAGCGGCCCGAGCTGCGCCAGATCCTGGTCGTGCCGGGCGACGACGACGTGGTGACGCACAGCGCGGGCGTGCGGTGCTATCGCCTGCGCGGCCCGCAGATCCCGACCCAGAAACCATACCGGTTCATGCTTGCGACGCGATCGATCCGACGAATCATCGAATCGGAGCGGCCATCGGTCGTGGAAGTCGGGAGCTGTTTTTCCGTTCCGTGGATCTCGACACGCGCGGCGCGTCGGGCCGCGGTGCCTGTCGTCGGGTTCTTTCACGGGAACCTGCCGCGGACCATCTGTCCATTTCCTGATCGCGCGTCCACCCCGGCGCGGCTGGCGTACAACGCGGCGTGGCGGTACATGCGCGCGGTCTACGCGCCGTTCTCGGTGACGATCTGCGCGTCGGAGTTCACGGCGACGGACTTGCGGGAGCACGGCGTCGAGCGAGTGGCGCGCGTGCCGCTGGGCGTGGACCTCGACCACTTCAACATGGGCCGGAAAGCCGAGACGCTGGCGACGCGGGAGCGCGCCGGGCTGCCGACCGATGTGCCGCTAGCGGCGTTCGTGGGGCGGTTTGCGCGCGAGAAGGAGATCGATGTGCTGCTTCGCGCGTGGCCAGAGATCGAGCGGCGAACGGATGCCTGTCTCGTGTTGGTCGGGGATGGGCCGCAGCGCGGTATGGTCGATGCGTTGGCGCAGCGCTGCGCGCGCATCTATTGCATGCCGTACGAGCGCGACCGTGGGCGGCTCGCTGACTTGCTGGCGTCTGTCGATCTGCTCATCTCGCCAGGGTCGACGGAGACATTTGGCCTCTCGGCGCTCGAGGCGATGGCCAGCGGGACTCCGGTGCTCTCGGCCGATCGTGGCGGCGTGGCAGAGCTCATTGGCGGGTCAGGCGCCGGGATGACGTTCGTGGCTGGCGACGGTGTCTCGCTCGGCGAGGTCGCGATCCAAGCGCTCCGGCGGGACGATCTCCACTGTCTCGGCCTCCTCGGCCGCGCCTACGCGGAGCGCGAGCACGCGTGGAGCCGGACGTTTGACCGACTGTTCGCCGTGTACCGGGATCTCGCCGCCTAGTTGATCCCGAGGCGCCGTCAGAGGGGACCAGCCACTAGCGCGTCGACGATCCGCTCACCCGCGTGCCCATCCCATCCCTCGGGCACACGTGGCGTGCGCGGGCGCGCGGCGGCGCGAACGAGCGCGGGCAGCGCGGCCGGATCGGGGCAGAGCTGATTCGTGCCTTGGTGGATGGTGATCGGCCGCTCGGTCGTGTCCCGTACGGTGAGGCACGGCACGCCGAGCGCCGTGGTCTCTTCCTGTACGCCGCCCGAGTCGGTCACCACGACGTGCGCCGTCTCGAGCCAGGCGAGCATGGCGATGTAGCCGAGCGGTTCGAGCATGGTCACGGCGCCCAGGTCGATGTTGGCGGCGCGGAGCCTGTCGCGCGTCCGCGGGTGGACCGGGAAGATCACGGGCCGTTCAGCGGCGATGGCGCGGAGGGCCGCGGCGACAGTCGCGAGCCGTGCCGGATCGTCGACATTCGACGGCCGGTGGAGGGTCACGAGCACGTGGTCGGTGCCCGCGGTCGCCGGTCGCAGGGCGCGCGCACGGGGGAGTGCGTCGCGTACGCTATCGATCATGACGTTTCCGACGAAGCGGATCGACGCCGGCGCCATGCCTTCGGCCAGGAGCGTGACGTCGGCGTCCCGCGAGGGCGTGAGCAGGAGCGACGCCAGGCGATCGGCGACCAAGCGATTGATCTCTTCCGGCATCGTGCGGTCGCCGCTCCGGAGTCCCGCCTCGACGTGCGCGCTCGGGATCCCGAGCTTGGCGGCGACCAGTGTCGCGGCCAGCGTCGAGTTCACGTCGCCGTAGACCACGACCCAGTCCGGCCGTGCATCGGCGATGACCGGCTCGAGGCGTTCCATGATACGCGCGGTCTGGACGGCATGGGTGCCGGAGCCGACCTCGAGGTCGACATCGGGCGGCGCGAGGCAGAGGTCGCGCAGCAGCGATGCCCAGAGCGCGTCGTCGTAATGCTGTCCCGTGTGGACGACGCGCTGGGTGACGCCGCGGTGTGACGCGGCGCGGAACACCGGGGCGAGCTTGGGGAGGTTTGGGCGGGCGCCTACGATGTGGAGGAGTGACAGGTGGGAACCGGGCGTCACTTGAATCGGCGGCCCTCGGCCGTCGCGCGCCGCAGGAGCCCGGCGATCTGTCGCGCGGTCTCCAACCGGTCGCAGGACGCGATGAACGCCTTGTTGGGGCGAACGAGCGTGTCGGCGTTGTCGGCCGCCGCGACACGAGCGATGGTCGCGGCCACCGCGTCGGTGTCATCCGGATCGGAAAGCACCCCGAGTCCCGACGCCGTGACGAGATCCCGCATGGCCCCGTCGGTCAGGACCCCGAGCACCGGTCGGCGGAGTCCGATGTACTCGAACAGCTTGCCCGCGACGCTGTAGTCGCGACCGCCGATGACCTTGGCCGACGTGAGCAGGAGCGCGTCGGCGCCCTTGGCGAGCTGCGCGGCGGTCTTGTGGTCGACCCACCCGAGCAACTCGACGAGCGACTCGGTGCCGGTGTCGCGGAGCATGCGTGGGAGCCACGTCGGGATTGTGCCGGCGAACCGCACGCGGAGACGGGCGGCGAGCGCCGGGTCACGCTCGGCGAACCGCTTGAGCCCCAGGAGGAAGAAGTAGGGCGAGCGATAGAGCCAGTCTTCGTGGCGTGGCGTGTAGAACAGCCACCGGTGCATGGGCCGCTGCCAGAGCGGACGGAGGAGGGCGTCGCGCGATCGTGGCTCGTAGTAGAAATGGCCGACGTGCACGATGGTGCGCTCGTTGCTGGCGCGGCGTGGCGGCGTGGGCACGGCGTCGAGCGCCGCCCGATCAAAGCCATTGTACACCGTCACCAGGCGGCGTGGGTCGGCCGACGGGAAGGTGCGCTGCCAATCCTCGTTGGTGACGTGCGAGGTGGCAATCGACACGTTGGCCTCTCGGAGCACGGCGGCTTCCCGCGCCTTGACGTACCGAAAGTGGGCGTAGCTCGGAAACGGCGTCATGCGCCAGAGCGTCCACGGGTCCCGCCAATCTGCGACCCATGGCAGCCCGTAGCGACGCGCAGCCGCGCGGGCGAGGACGGCCACGCCAAACGGCGGCGCGGTGGCCAACAGGACGTCGGGGCGACGCTCGTCGACGATCCGGTCGAGTGCCTTGAACAGCGGGCGGCGCCAGAAGACCGACAACGGGTCGCCCCAGTACGCCAACTGCGCCGCCTTCTCGCCGAGCTGGGTCCGCGTGAGACGCCAGTACCAGGGCGGGAAGCCGCTGGCCGTGTGGTGCACACGCACCGACGCCGGGATCCGAGCGGCCAGCCCAGGGTCGAACGGCGCGCGCGTCCAGGCGTGGTACTCGTCGGGATCGACCGTCACGACATCGAGATCGATCCCTTGCGCCGGCATGTGTTCGACGAGGCCGAGCGTTCGATAGACACCGCCGGTAGCCAGCGGCGGAAATTCGAACGCAATGAACACCGCTCGGACGACCGGTTGCCGGGCAACGGTCGGCCGAGCGGCCAGGACCGCACTCACGCGCTGCGCTCCATGCGTCCAAACGGCGGGAGGCGGGTGGCGGGTCGACGCGCTGCCGATACGGCCGTCGCGGGATTGACCGCGGCGCTCGTCGCGGCGGGCGCGAGCGAGTCGATCAGATCGAGGGCGAACTTGACCGCGTGGGTCGGATACGCGAACCGATCGTAGTCACCCGACCGCGGCAGGGAGCCCGGCAGCGCGCCCGACATCTCGGGCCAGTCGGGCCGGAGCTCGATGGCGCCGCGCACCTGATCGGCAATGCGCGCCGCGGCTGCGTGATACGCCGGGTCCCCGGTGGCGCGGGCCAGTTGCGACCAGACGAGTCCGACCTGGGCGTCGCCGGTGACGCAGCGCCAATCGGCCGCCTCGCGCCAGCCGGTGTCGAACCGGCCGGGGAGCACGCCGCGCCGCTCGAACACGCGCCGGAGCGCGCGGGCCGCCCGATCGCCCGCCTCGATGTAGCGGGGCTCGTCGAGCAGCGTGCCCACGGTCACGAGACCCTCGAGCACGTACGCGATCGTGTGCGTGGTCGGCGCCTCGGCGCGGGCGAACCCCGCACGGTGTATCCAGCCGTCCGCGTCCTGCTGCCAGAGCGTCCACGTGATGTTACGGTGGGCCGCCTCGGCGTAGCGTGCATCGCCGAGCAGCACCGCCAAGCGGGCGAGTGGACCTGCCACGCGCGTGTAGTAGGTGTGGGCGATGCCATCGTATGCGCCGCGCTTCCAGGACCCGTCCAACTCCTGCTGGGCGAGGAGCCAATCGCCGGATTCACGCGCCAGCCCACGCCACAGCGGATGCGCGGCATCCTGCTCGGCGAGCGCGCACCAACCGTCGACCACCTGGCCGGTGTTGAACACGCTGGGTGTCGTGTTCCCAGGGTGCCATTGCTTCCGGCAGATCGCACCTCCCTCGAGTCGCGTGCGTGCGAGCCAGTGACCGGCGCGATGGGCGAGATCGTTCAGCGTATCGTCCTTGGTCTGGACCGCATACCGTAGCAGCGTGGGGATGCAGTACCCCGTGATCTCGGGGTAGGGTCCTGCCCAACCGGAGACCATGCCGTACGAGGCCGCCGCCGCATCGCCGCCACCAGCGACAAAGGCACGGCGGAGCCAGTCGATGAGCGCCACGGTAGTGGCGTCACGATCGGCTGGCGCAGGACCGCGCCGAACGGCGCGTGCCAGTTGTCCGCGTACGGTGAGTTGGGCGATCATGGACGTGCTGTTCACGAAACGCATTGGGACCAGGCCTCAGGAAGGACTACACCACAACCTGTCATGTGGTGAGACGAGGCGCCGTGATACCCGTCACGATCGTGGACAGTGTCCAATGACACTGTATGTTTTCTAGTCAAACTGGCCGATTGGGGTGGTCTGGAGCACGTCAAGAAACGAGGCATCCAGGCGACTGACGGATCGGTTGGGACGCATGATGATGTTGAGGGGACGCGAGAGATCGACCCCATCGATCAAGACCCGCACGAGTCGCCGCGCGTCAACGAGTGGGGCGGCCACGAGAGCCGATACGATCGCCACGCCGGCGCCATCGGCGACTGCGGCCACGATGCCGCGCGAGTGAGCCAGTCGGATGCGGGGGCGGATCCGCACGCCACGCGCGGCCAGCGCCGTCTCGTAGATGGCGCTGGTCCCCGATCCCGGCTCCCGTGCCACAAACGGCGCGTCCCTCAGCACCTCGACGTCGATACGGCGTCGGGCCGCCCACTCATGCCCAACGGGCACGACGAGGATCAGCTCATCGTCGAGAAACCGCGTCACGTCGAACTGTCCCGAGTCGACCGGCCCCTCGACCAGCCCCCAGGCGGCGTGGCCTCGCTCGACGGCGGCGGCAACAACCGACGTATTGCCGACGCGCACGTCGATCTCCACGCGCGGATGCTCGGCGGCAAACCGGGCGATCACGGCCGGGAGGATATAGCCGGCGATCGTCGTGCTGGCCGCGCCGCGGATGTGGCCTCGATCGAGTCCGGCGATACCGGCGATCACGTCGCTGCTTTCCTGGGCCAGGCCCAGGACGCGTTCGGCCACGGGCCGCAAGGTCTCGCCCGTGGGCGTCAGTCGCACGCCTCGACCGACACGCTCGAACAACGGTTCGCCGAGCTGGGATTCCAACCGCTGGATCCGAGCCGAGACGGAGGGCTGGCTCACGCCGAGCGCTCGTGCGGCCCGCGTGAAGGATCGTTCGCGGACGACGACCGCGAAGACTGTCAGGAGCTCGAGGTCCGCGTCCGGCGTCAGCTCACCCGGCGGAGGGCGCGTCCCACGGCATCGATGACCTGATCAATCTGAGACCGCTCGATGATCAGCGGCGGCGATAGCGCGATCGTGTCACCGGTGGTCCGGATCAGCACACCCTGTTGGAAGCAGTCGAGGAATGCATCGAATGCTCGCGTCCCGGGTTGATCGGGGCGGCTTTGCAGCTCGATCCCGGCAACCAACCCGATGTTGCGGATATCGATCACGTGGGGCAGGTCGCGGAGGGAGTGGGCAGCGTCCTCCCAGTACGGCGCGAGCGACGCGGCACGATCGAACAGCTCGTCGTTCTCGTACACATCGAGCGCCGCCAACCCGGCCGCCGCCGCCAGCGGGTGGCCGGAGTATGTGTAGCCGTGAAACAGCTCGATTCCCGATGCGGTCCCCTCGATCAGGGCGTCGTAGATGCCCGCCCGCACGAAGGCCGCGCCCATGGGGACGGCGCCGTTGGTCAGCCCCTTGGCCACCGTCATGATGTCAGGGATGACATCGAACGCGTTCGCCGCGAACGGCGCGCCGATGCGGCCAAACCCGGTAATGACCTCATCGAAGATCAGCAGGATGCCGTGCCGATCACAGATGGCTCGGAGCCGCTCCAGGTATCCGCGCGGCGGCACGAGGACCCCTGTCGATCCGGCCACCGGCTCGACGATGACGCCGGCGATGGTCGCGGCGCCGCGCTCGGCGATGATCGTTTCCAGGGCGTCGGCCCGCTCGGCGCCCCACGCGGGCTGACCGCGCGAGAAGGCGTTGTGCTCTAGGTCGTGCGTATCGGGCAGGAAGTCGACGGCCGGAAGCCGCGCGCCGAACTGCTTGCGGTTGTTCTCAATACCACCAACGGAGATGCCGCCAAAGCCGACGCCATGGTAGCCGCGGTTCCGGCCGATGAACCGCACGCGTTCGGGTTCGCCGCGGCCGTAATGGTAGGCCAAGGCGATCTTGAGGGCCGTATCCACCGCCTCGGAGCCCGAGTTGGTAAAAAACACGTGGTCCAGATCTCCCGGCAGGATTGCCGCGAGCCGCGACGCCAGCTCGAACGCCAGCGGGTGTCCCATCTGGAACCCGGGGGCGTAGTCGAGTCGAGCGGCTTCGGTCTGGATGGCGGCCACGATCGGCGCGCGACAGTGGCCGGCGTTGACGCACCATAGCCCGGCTGCCCCATCGAGGATCTGCCGCCCGTCGGCGGTCGTGTAGTGCATGTCCTTGGCGGACACCAACAACCGCGGCGCCTGTTTAAACGCGCGGTTTGCCGTGAACGGCATCCACAGGGCGTCGAGCGCGGTCGTTGTCGTCGTCATGATGGCTGTAAGGTATTATCATCCCCCGATCGCTACCACATACGCCCGCAGACTCGGCCTCTTTGACGCCGTGATGGTCGTGATCGGTGGGATCATCGGCGGTGGGATTTTTCTCAACCCGTCGATCGTCGCCCAGCGCGTCGGCTCGGCACCACTCGTCCTGATAACGTGGATCATCGGCGGAGCCATCGCCCTCATCGGGGCGCTGGCATTCGCCGAACTTGGCGCCCGGCGTCCCGACGCGGGCGGCGGGTACGTCTATCTGCGCGAGGCGTTTGGGCCGCTCCCGGCATTCCTGTACTGCTGGACGTTTCTGTTTGTGGTCAATAGTGGGGGCACGGCGGCCATCGCCGTGCTCTTTGCCCGATACGCCGTCGACCTTGTCGGGCTCCCACCCAGCCTGGTGCCGGTGCTCGCGGTGACGGCGATTCTCGGGTTGGCGGGCATCAACTATCTCGGCGTCCGGCCCGGCAGCATCACGCTCAATATTTTCACGGTGCTCAAGTTGCTGGCGCTGGCCGCTGTTATTGTCGCAGGACTTTCTGGTCGCGGTCATGCTGGGTTGGTTGGGCCCATCGTCCCGACGGGGGGGGCGCCGGTACAGGCGATCGCCGTGGCGCTGATTCCCGTGCTGTTCACGTACGGCGGGTGGGCCCACGCCAACAATGTCGCCGGCGAGATCATCGATCCGAAGCGCAACCTGCCGCGGGCGATGGTGATCGGCGTCACCATTGTGATCGGGATCTACCTGCTGGCCAATGGCGCCTACCTGCGCGCGCTCGGCGTTGGCGGGCTCGCCGGGAGCGCCACCCCGGCATCGGATACCATGCGGGCCGTGATCGGGCCGCTTGGGGGCCGGTTGATTGGTGCCGGGATAGCGGCGTCGACATTCGGGTTCGTCAACTTGTGTGTGCTCTCGGGGCCGCGCATGCTGCAGGCGATGGCCGCCGACGGACTCTTTTTCCGCTGGGCGGCGTATCTCCATCCACGCTACCGTACGCCGGGTCCGGCCATCATCGTTCAGGCCGTGTGGGCCGCCGCGCTCACGCTCTCGGGTACCTACAGCCAACTTCTCGATTATACCGTGTTTGGAGACTGGGTCTTTTTCGCGTTGATCGTTGGAACCGTGTTCGTCTACCATCGCCGTGACGGCACCGGCCAGGGCACGTTCAGGGCGCCGGGGTATCCATGGGCGCCGGCATTGTTCATCGTGATCGCCGTGCTCGTCGTGGCCAGCACGATTGTCTCGAGTCCCGTGCGCGCCTGTATCGGCGCGGCGATTATCGGCTCCGGCGCGCTGGTGTATGGCGTGCGAAGAAGGAGCGCCTGATGGCTGTCCGCGAAAGCACCTATCTCTCGTGGCTCAAGGCGCTCGCTCCCGTGCGCTACGACTTGGCGGGCAGTGGCGTGCGGGCGTGTCCCCTGGAGCTGCTCGGGCCCGAGTCCGGCGATTGGACGCTGTCGGGTGAGAACACGTTTGGCTGGCCGCCGCTGTTGGAGCGGCTCGCCGCCCGTTACGGTGTTGCAACCACCCAGATTGTTCCCGCGCTGGCGACCTCCGGCGCCAATCACCTCGTGTATGCGGCTGCCCTCTCTGAGCCTGGCGATCACGTGCTGGTTGAACGCCCTGGGTACGAGCCGTTGATCGCGTTGGCGCAGTACCATGGGGCGATCGTGGACCGGTTTGACCGGCGGCCCGAGGACGGGTACCGGCTCGATCCCGACGCCGTGCGGCGCGCGTTGACGCCGCGGACGCGGCTGATCGTGGTGACCAACCTGCACAACCCGACGGGTGCGCTGGCGTCATCGGCGGAGCTCGGGGCCATCGCCGCCATCGCCGAGGCACACGGGTGCCGACTGCTGGTCGACGAGGTGTTTCGCGAGTGGCTGCACGATCGCGGCGAACCATCGGCGATCGGACTGTCCCCGGCCGTCGTCACGACGTGCAGTCTGACCAAGGCGTACGGGTTGGATCATCTGCGGGGCGGGTGGATCATCGCTGATGCCACGTTTGCCGATCGCGTGCGGCGACTGGTCGGACTGTTTCATAACACGATGCCGTATGTCATCGAGCGACTGATGGCGCGGGCGCTCGATCGGGCGCAGGTCATCGTCGGCGATCTCACGCCGCTCGTCGATCGGAACCGCGCGGCCGCCGCCCGCTGGATCGCGTCGCACGAACAGCTCTCGTGGGTCGCGCCGCCGGCGGGCACGGTGGGATTCGTTCGGGTGCGTGGCCGAAACGGAGCGGCGGCCGATGTCGATGCCATGGCGGAGCGGCTTCGGGCGCGCGATGACACGGGCATCGTCCCGGGGCGGTTCTTTGATGATCCGGGGGCGTTTCGCGTTGGGTTGGGTGGGCCCGCGGACATTGTCGATGAGGGGCTCCGCCGCATCGGCGCCGCTCTCGCACACTAGACTGGGACATATTCGCATGGCAGAAACGATCCCCGATGTGCGCGGTGTGTCCAAATCGAGTGCCTATCGCACGCTCACCGAGCAGCTGGCGAGCGTGATGGAGGGGATCAGCGATCCAGTCGCGGGGATGGCCACCATGAGCGCATTGCTCCACCATGGATTCGGGCACCTGTGGACGGGATTCTACCGCGTCGTTGAGCCAGGCCGGCTGCTGCGCGTCGGACCGTATCAGGGCTCGCTCGGCTGCCTCGAGATCGAGTTTGGGCGCGGGGTCTGCGGGACGGCGGCCGCCGAGCGGCGGACGGTGTTGGTCGAGGATGTGCACGCGTTTCCGGGACACATCACGTGTGATGCGCGGTCGCGATCGGAGATCGTCGTGCCCACGTTTGCGTCAGACGGCGCGCTGATTGCCGTGCTGGACATCGATAGTGATCGGCCGTCGGCGTTCGATGAGACCGACCGGATCGGACTCGAACGCCTGGTGCAATGGTTCGCGCGAGTTACATAACCGCCGTCATCGCCGCTCTTCTGGCTGTTCCGACACTCGCGGCGGCGCAGGACAACTACGAGATCCAGGTCTATGGATCCGAGACTGTCGCGCCGCACACGACCATGTTCGAGTTGCACAGCAACTTCACGTGGGACGGCCGACGCACGATGGTCAACGGTCTCTGGCCGACGCAGGACGCTGAGCATGAGACGGTCGAGATCACGCACGGGTGGACGAGTTGGTTCGAGACGGGATTTTACCTCTTCACGTATATCCGCGACGGCAACGGGTGGCAGTGGGCCGGTGATCATATCCGGCCGCGGGTGCGCGTACCGGAGTCGTGGGGGTGGCCCGTCGGTGTGAGCGTGTCCACCGAGATCGGCTATCAACGACCGGAGGTGTCACAGGACACGTGGACGTGGGAGATCCGGCCGATCGTGGACAAGACGCTCGGCAGGTTCTACGTGTCGGTGAATCCGGCGCTCGAGCGTGCGTGGGTGGGTCCGGGCACCACGAAGGGCGTCCAGTTTTCGCCGGCGGCGACGGTCACGTTCGACGTGACGCGCAAGGTCAATCTCGGCGTCGAGTACTACGGCTCGTGGGGGCAGATCCATAGCGTCACGAGCTTTGATCCGTACTACGACCAGCAGCACCAGTTGTTCGGGGTGATCAATCTGGACTGGGGCCCGAATTGGGAGTTCAACTTGGGCGTCGGCAACGGGTGGACGCCGGCAACCGACCATCTGATCGCCAAGATGATCCTAGGACGCCGGATGCCGTTCTAGAACTGCCTTAGTGCGGAACGGGTCCGGCGTAGCGACGACTCAGGTTGTAGCCGACCGTCGCGCCCACGCTCGGGAGCAGGAAGATGGCGACGGTGCTGGCAATGCAGACGACGTGGCACGGCGCATCGCGCCGGCCGGCCGGTTGGTTGAGTCGGACGAGGGCCCAACTGCCTAACCCGCCCACCACGGCGCCGCCGAGTGCAGCGGCGTAGGATCCGGTGGCGTGCGGGCCGGCGTTGCCGATGAGGGTCGGCGGTAGAGCGGTGGCCAGCGCGGCGAAGGAATAGGCCCCGATGGTCGCGATCGTGCCGGCTTTCTCGTCGTCGGAGACGCCAACGCGATGCGCGACCCAGCGGGTTGCCAGGCCCCCGCCGAAGAACCCGATGGGCATGGCCACGACGCCGGACGCGATTTCCGCGGTGATGCGGACGCCGGTGACAGCCGGCTGACCGCGCTGGGCGGCGGCACTGGCGAGAGGTAGAGCTCCCCCCGCGCCCGCGCAGGCGAGGATTAGCGCGAGCGCGCGCACTCGCATCCGGCGCTATTTGGTCGAGAGATTGGCAAAGAAGATGGCCGCGCCGGTCGCGCCGGCGAGCCAGGAGCCGCCGAGGACGGCCTTTGACCGCGTGAGCGCGGCGACGGCGCCGAGGGCGATCGCCACCTGCAGCAGGGCCACGGCATTGGCCAGCGCGTGGTGGTGCTGGAGCAAGCGATCCGCTTCGGCGGATTTCTCGTCACGTTGGTGCTCGAGCGCTCGCGCCGCGGCCATGATCGAGTCTTGCTGCGCCGTGTACCGCTGGACGGTGGTGGCCAGCGTGGCCGGCGGCGCTTTCCCCGCGGCATTGTAGGCTTCGATCGACGATGCGGCCACGGCGCCCTTGATGCCCTTGGCCTGGTAGTAGGCCCACTGATCGGACGCCTGAGATTGGAGCTGCGTGGCCTCGGTCTTGAGCAGGATCGCATCGTTGACCGTGGCACCTGCCTTGAGCGACGCGACTGCCGCGAGGGCCGCCAGCATGGCGGTCGTCAGCGCCGTGAGGCGGAGCAGGCGTCCGCCGCCGTTCTCCTCGATCTCGTGGTCGATCTGCTCGCGCAGCTTGTCGGTATCGACTTCGATTTCCTCGGGCATGGCGGAATATTAGTCCGCCGCTGCCGCATGCAGCAGGTCCACGAACTCGAGGGCGTTGGTCGTGCCGTAGTTGCCGTAACAATTGTTGAACACGACGTGGACGTACTTGCTCTCGCGAGCCGCTGCGCTCACGCGCGGGATCCACTCGCGGAGCTGGGTCCTGTCGTACAGGTAACGATACCGCTCAGCGACCGAGACGCCCGGACGCTCCCAGGTCTCGACACGGCGCCCATGGAGGCGGACCATGGCGACGGCGGGCGACGTGACGACCACCTCCGGGGGCATGCTCGACTCGAGGCCCGGCGGCGCATCCACCATCACGTAGGCCAGCGCGTGGCGCGTGAGCAGGGCGACGGTGCGGTCGCGAAGTGCGTCGGCCATCCAGAGGCGATTCCGAAACTCCACGGCCACGGGCAAGTCCCCGAATCCGTCTCGCAACGCAGCGACCACGCGCGCGTTGGCGCGCGATGGGCCGACCCACGGTGGCATCTGAAACACCACGGCGCCCAGCCGCCCTGCCTCGGCGAGGGGCGTGACCATCTGCACGAAGCGCCGCCGGACCTCGGTCAGGATCTCCTCCGGCAAATCGTCGGCGTAGACGCGCGACTTGTTGACCAAAGCCGTCGGGAGGGCGCTCTGCAGGTCGGTCGGCAGCCGCCTCGGCTCGCTCGGGTGGCCGGTGAGCAGGGCGTGCGCCTTGACGCAGAACCTGAAGTCTGGCGGCGTGCGCTCCACCCATCGATCGGCGGTCTCGGGTGGTTGGAGGGCGTAATAGGTCGCGTCGACCTCGACCATGGAAAAGCGACTGGCGTAGTAGCGAAGCCTCGCCTCGGGGCTGCCTGTCTTGGGCGGATAGAACACGCCGGGGGCGGTCAGGGTGCGATCGGTCCATCCCGCGGTCCCGACGTAGACGAGCGCGCCGGCCCCATCCCGCTCATGCTGGGCGGCAACCGCGTGGGACGCAATCGGCGACAGCGTCGCGGCGCGGTCGCGTGCCGCCTCGACACCAGGGTCGTGCGTTCCGTCCACCGCGGTCTCGCCGCCCTTCATGCGGAGAAGTTACATGTCTGGGCACGGCACATGCCGCACAGACTGGTTCACCTTGACCCGGAGACACGCGTGACGGAACGGGAGAGCGACGAACAACGCGAGCAAGACGCCCTACGACGTGATGATCGCGAGGGGCTGATTGGCGATACGGACGAGAATCGCAATCTCAGCGGATCGACGACCTGGGAGACATTGCCCGATCAGCCGGTGGGCGATGAGGAGGAAGATTTGCCGAGCGGGGATCGCGAGGAGGAGGACGATTAGTCCGGTGCGGGCGCGGCCCAAACAAACTGGGTGTGTTTGGCCGCGCCCGCAGTCTGACTGGTGAGAGCCTTCTAACACCAACGCGGGCTTGGAACTACAGGGGAAACTACGGTCGCGGGCCGCGTTACGCGCCGATGCGAACGGGCGTCTCGGATGACTAGGGTTTGCCACTACCCCGTGCGCGGTTGGCTCAATGCAATGGTATCACAATCTGCGGCTTCGGACGAAACTCGTGGCCGCGTTTGGTATGATCGTGGTCGTCATGGCGGGGCAGGCGCTGCTGGTTGTTCAGGCCTTGAACGCGCATGACTGGGGGCACGCCCGGTCGCTCCTCTGGCTGAGTACCGCCGCGTTGCTGGCGCTCGGGCTACTCAATGCCTGGCTCATCGACCAGAGCGTTGCGTGGCCGGAGCGCATCGAGGCGTCATCGGCGGCGATTGTGGCGATTGTGCATGCCATGGACGACGTGGCGACGCAAACGAATGTGTTGGCGCTCAATGCCGCCATCGAGGCCGCGCGGGCGGG
>DATMNB010000228.1:0-21779 GCA_035569435.1 Gemmatimonadaceae bacterium | reverse complement strand
AGCGTCGAAGATGCCAAACCAACCGCGCCAAGGGTCGAGGAAGCGACAAACGCCCGTCTTTCCATGATCTGCTCCATCCGGTGTGTGGTTGTCGGCCTTGCGCGCGATCGCGGTCGATCGCGCTTGGGAGTTTGCATAATGGACGCAGACGGCCGTCTCCACGTTGGGCGGGTGCCAATAATCGCTTCGCGCATATTGGGTGTTGCCCTCGCCGGGACAGTGCGAGGCCCGGGGCACCTGCGACATGAGCCGACGTCACGCCGGCCAGGCCGATCCTCGGATCACGCTGCAGAAGTTGCCGCGCTGGAAGGTCGGGTCCTTGTCCGCAACCACGTCGGCCTTGACGTTGCCAAATGTCGTATCCGGCTTGCGCTTGATGACGTTGTAGAAGGCCTGGATGATGTCTTCCTTGAAGTGATCACTGCGCGGATGCGCACGGACGACCGCCTTTCGCTCGGCATCGCTGTACTCGTGATAGGTCAGCCCGAGCACGTCCATCTCGACGCCGGCCGTGACTAACGCGACAACAGGGTGCATGTGGTGCGGAATGCCGGGCGTCGTGTGCAACGCGATCGCCGTCCACACCGTGTCGACATCCGCGGGCGGGATGGAACGGCTCCGCAGGAAATCGCGGGCTGCGTTCGCGCCGTCGACCTCGAAGCGCTCGTGGGCGCTGCTGTACTGTGGCGTAAGTCCCATGTCATGGAACATTGCTCCTGCATACAGCAGCTCCGGATCGAAGCGCACGTTCCGGTGCTGTCCGGCCAGCGCACCGAAGTAGTACACCCGGCTCGAGTGATGGAAGAGCAGCGGCGATTCCGTATCGCGGACCAGTTCGGTTATCGCTCGGGCGAGGACGCTGTCGGGAGGGCGCACCCCGGGTACTGTCGATGGCATCAGCATCTCCTGTGTGGTTGACAGAATGCTAGGCACGCCCTAGTCTGTCTGCAATTGCAGTTTGACGGCATTTTCTGCCAAACGCCGTCCCGAGCGGACGTGGACGCACGATGACGGGACCGAGGACCATCGCGATCGTTGCAATGCCCGGCGTCCAGTTGCTGGATGTCTCCGGGCCGCTCGACGTATTTGCTGAGGCCAATGTGCAGGCGCGAAAAGACGTCTATCGCCTCCTGACAGTGGCCAAGACCGCGGGTCATATCCGCAGTTCGTCGGGCGTACGACTCGTGCCGGATCTTGTCATCGGCGACGCCGCGGAAAAGAAGATCGACACATTGCTTGTCGCGGGTTGTCCAAATGCGGCGGATGTCCGACCTGACACGGCGGTCGTCGAGTGGCTCCGTCGGACAGCGCCGCGCGCACGTCGCTACGGTTCGGTGTGCAGCGGCGCCTTCCTCTTGGCGGCAACCGGGCTGATCGACGGTCGTCGCGTGACGACACACTGGGCCGTCGCTCAGCGCCTCGCACTGCAGTACCCGGCGATCACCGTTGATGAGGACGCCATCCTTGTCCGCGACGGGCGCTTACGGACCGCGGCCGGTGTCACCGCGGGATTGGATCTGGCCCTCGCGCTCGTTGAGGAGGATCTTGGGCGCGATGTCGCGATGAAGGTGGCGGCACAACTCGTCATGTTCTTCAAGCGGCCGGGCGGCCAGATGCAATTCAGTCGCAAGGGTGCAGCGGCTCCCGCCGGCCGATCCGCGCTGCAGGAGGTGCAGCGTTGGGTTGCGGCCAATCCGGCCGCGGACCACAGCGTGGCAAGTCTGGCGACACGAATGGAGCTGAGTCCCCGTCACTTCGCTCGCCTGTTTCGCAGCGAGGTCGGCATCACACCGGCGGCGTGGGTGGAGGCCGTGCGCATCACGGCCGCCCGGCGGTTGTTGGAGGACGGGCACGCCACGCCCAAACAGGTTGCCGCGCTGTGTGGCTTTGCCGATGCCGACACGCTGCGCCGCGCCTTCGCGCGTCACGTTGGGGTGACGCCGGCCGACTATCGGAAACGCTACGTGAGGGCGATGGTGTGAAAGGGCGCTGCTGTCGACGCGGCCCCCTCAGCTCCCATGGGGTGTCGCGGCGTGTCGCGCGGCGGTGGCGTGGTAGGCGATGACCAACAGTCCGAACCAGGCCACCGCGATATACAGCGTCATCAGTGAGCTCCCATGGATGGCGAGCATCACCGCGACGAATCCCATCGCCAACAGCACGACCCAATTCGTGTAGGGCGTGCCCGGCATGCGGAAGCTGACGCGCGCGACGACGTCTGGTGACACCGCCCGGCGATAGGCGAGGTGGGTCAGTGTGATGCCCCCTTGATCATCGCCATCCAGTACTCGACTTCCCCGAATGACCGGACGGCCCGCATGTTGATGGCATAGATCAATACGGCCGCTCCGAGTGCGGGTATCCACTGCGGGATGCCGGGATACCACGGCTGCAGGAGAATCCCGATCGGGTGATCTCCGCGATGCCCACGAGCACCACCGCTAGCCAGTACGACCAGCCCACGACGAAGGCGGCGAACCGACTGAGGAATGCAGTTGCATATACACTGAATGAGCCGGCCGACGGATGGGAGATGGCCAACTCCCCCAGGGCCCGCATCATGAGATACAGGACCGCTCCCGCCAGCAGGTAGGCGACGAGCAACCCTGGGCCTGCATCGTGAATGGCAGATCCGGTGCCGAGGAGAAAGCCAGCGCCAATCGCGCTGCCAAGGCCCATCAGTTGGAGGTGACGGCCGGTGAGGCGTCGGGGGCTGCGGTGCGCTTCTATGGCAGGCCTGTCGGAAAGAGGTGCGGCAAGGTTGGCCGCGATGATCACCGTGAAATCACCGGGCGGTCACCACGCGAGTGCGGTCAGGCGTTGCCGGGGGACCGTTTCGTGGGAACAGGGCCGTACAAGTCAGGCACGCGGGCCGGGAAACTCTGGCACCGACGTCCGGATTCCCGTGCAAGTACGACCAATTGTGAGCAATATCAGGAATTCCTCCGCGTGTATTCCCCGCGGAATACGGTCGTCCACGTGGCGCCGTTGTCGGTCGATTTCTCCCACGTCTGTTCAATCGTGTTCGGAGTCGTGCGGACCAGCCTCACGCGATTGAGAACGGTCGTGCCGTGTGGTCCGCCACTCGATCCATGAAACTCGGCGGCGTTCGCGACGACTCGTCCGTCCACGAAGACGTGCACGCGGCCCCGGTTGTCGGCAAACAGCCCGCGCCAACTCTGCTCATCCTCGCTGTACCCGAACACGTTCTCACCTTTGTGGCCCTTCCCGTCGTCCCAATGCTCGACGACCAGACACTGGTCGAGCGAGAGGGATACCGTGCTCGTGCTGCTGCCAGTTCCTCCGGGAGCGGTCACGACCCACTCGCCAATCCAGTAGTCGAGCTGTCTGCTCTCGGTGTTCGTGGAGCATGGGGCCGAATGCGTCGCCGCGCGCAGGGGCGGCGCTGCGAGGCCGGACCAGACTCCCATGGCAGTGACGAACAGCACCTGTCTGAACCCACTCGAGTGTCTCGCGCTCGTTTGCGTCACTGTGGCATTCCTCACTGAAGGTGTCTACAGTCGTGCGGGTGGCTTCTGCGCGTGAAACCGAAACGCCCCGGCCTCAGTGTAGTCGTTGCCAGATGCGCGTACTTTCGATATTATGACAAGAAATGTCGCACAAACGTCAACCCGCAGTCTACGATCCCGTGAGGCATCGTCGCTGCCAGATCGCGACGCTCGCGCGGGATTATGCCGCGGGGCAGGTGGTGCCGTTGCATTTCCACGATCGGGACCAGCTTGTCTACGCCTCTCGCGGCGTGATGACGGTGCGCACCGGAGACGGCATGTGGGTCGTGCCGACGCATCGGGCGGTGTGGATTCCTGCGGCGGTCCCACACAGCATCACGATGTCGGGTACGGTTGCGATGCGAACGTTGTACGTGACGCCTCGGCTGGCGCGAACGTTGCCGCGAAGCTGTTGCGTGCTGAATGTCTCGCCGCTGCTGCAGGAACTCATTCTGCATGTCTGCGCCGTGGGCGCGCTGCGACGGACCGTCAGGCGGGAGCGTCACTTGATCCTCGTGACCCTCGACCAACTGAACGGGATCCAGCAAGTTCCCCTACAGTTACGGACTCCGTCCGATCCGCGAGCCCTTCGCGTTGCCAAAATCTTGCTTGCCGACCCGGGTGACCGCCGGCCGCTCGTACGGATCTGCAAGGACACGGGCGCGAGCAAACGGACGTTGGAGCGGATCTTCCAGGACGACGTCGGCATCACGTTCGGCAAGTGGAGGCAGCAACTCCGTCTCCTGCGGGCGCTGCGGCTGTTGGCGGACGGCGCGAAGGTCGCCCACGCCGCGCTCGAATCAGGCTACAGTACGCCGAGTGCCTTTACGTCCATGTTCAGGAAAGCGCTGGGCACGACGCCAGCGCGGTATTTCAGAACGGATGCGGAGGGCGGTCCGAGCAACGGGTGATCCCGGAGGCTAGCTGGAGGCCGTCCAACGGCCCCCAGCGCGCCGAGGTATGTGAGCCTATGGCTTCACTGTGATCACGCCAAATAGGCCATTGGCATAGTTGTTCGGACCCGCAGTGAAGAAGAGCTGGTTGTGTGCGGTGTTTGGACCGCCATCGTCGCCGAACTGCAGCGCCCACACATTATCGATCTCTATCGGCTTGCCGCTCGCGTCACGGAGCGGACCAAGGAACGTGCCCGACGCGGCATCGAACGCATTGATCCGGCCGCGCGCAATGTTATTGCTGACCAGAATCGCGTTGCTCATTGGACCAAAATCGGCTGGCGCCTGGGCGAGACCCCAGGGCGAGTGGAGCGGGCCATGGACGGCGAACCGTTTCTTCAAGCTTCCGTCGGCATTAAAGACGTCCACAAAGCCACCCATCGCTTTTTTGAGCGAGGTGTAGGTGACCCAAATCTCGCCGTTGATGGTCTGAATCCCATAGGGCGCAAAATCTCTCGGGATCGTCGGGTCGTTAAAAGATTTTACAAAGGCAAATGTGGCGTCGAACATGTCAATTCTCCTGTTCGAGCCATCATCGGCGGCGTACAGAAACTGCGCTCCTGCGTTGGTCGCGATGGCCAACCCCGTGTACACCGCGCCGACCTTCGACCGATCGGCGGGAGTGGGGGTGGCGTGACTCATCCCTGACGCGCCATCAACGACAGGATTCCAGGCGACGATCGTGCCGTCCAGCGTCGCGAAGATGAAAAATGCTGGGCCAGACTTGCCATTTTCGGTAATTGTAAAGTCGGTCGGGCTCGCGTTTGCGACGAGGCCGGTCGGTGTGCCACGGGTCCCCGCGGGGCTGCCTGCTGCAGGCGGTATCGATACAACGAGCGGTACGAGCGCACCAGTTCCGGTATAGAGTGTGGAGACCCCAGTGCCATTGTCGCTAACCCAGAACGGACTGGTGCCGCGTTGCACGAGCCCCCACCCATTGACCAGGTTTGCGTCGGTGTTAGACGCAACTCCCGTCTGATTCGAGACCAAATCTGTCCGCGTGTATTGACCGGACGTGGCCGCGCGGGCGGCGCGGGCCGCGCTGGCCGCGCTCCCGGGCTCGACGATAGGGGCGACGCCTGTCGAGTCACCACAGCTTGATGTTGAAAACAGGAGCACAACGAAAGAAAGGACCATGATCGGCTTCAGGGTCCGCATCGACAAGTTATTCATTTTCCATTTCCTCCCTCATCAGCGCAATTTTGTTGGAGCAGGAATTTCGAACGGCACCGGGTCGAATCGCGAACGTGTCAGATCCGAGTCGTACACAGACTATCTCGTCCTGGCGAGTCTACTGATGCGCTTGGCCGACACAGTTGCGATCGCCGTCGAAGACAACAGCAACGCGGCGTGCCGCAACATTGGCGCCACGCACTGGTTACTTGCCGATTTTTTTTCGCCGATTTATTCCGCGTGTCGATCACCCAGCGCGTCTTTTGCGCAGTACCCACCACGCGACAGCCAGCGCGGCAGCAAACACAAGGGCGGCCAATGTCCAACGGCTCACCAGTGTGGCGACTCGCGCCTGCAGCGCCTCCCAATTTGCGCCGGCGCCGTACGCAACGGTCGTCAGCGCACCGTACCAGACCGCCGACGCGAGTGCGACGATCGTGGTGAAGCTCCAGGCAGGGACGCGGAGCGCACCGGCTAAGGGAGGGATGAGCGCACGAGCGCCCGGAATAAATCGGCTCAGCGCGAGCGCGACGCCGCCGCCGCGATCGTAGATCGCGCGCAGGCGATCGGGCGACCACCGAGCGCTCGCGCGGGTGAATATGGTGTCGCGCCATCCGATGCGGCGAAAAACAGCGTACACGACGCAAGCGCCGATGACGTTGCCGGTCCAGGTGGACAGGAACACACCGAACACGCTCGCCCGCCCGCGTGCCGCGAGAAAGCTGCCGCACGCGATGATGGCATCGGTCGGCAGTGGTGGAACGACGTTCTCCACCATCGCCGCGACCGCCAGCGCCACGTACAACGTCGCCGGCGACAGCGACTCGAGATACGTGAGGACGGCGTCCACGGTGCGGGACAGCTTGCAAGCGTCGCGCCCGGCGCGACGGGTTGAGGCTGTTGTGACCACCGCCCTTCGCCGTACATTCTCCGGACCGCAAAATCAAAGGGGGATATGGATGCATGGTCCTGCGATCCTGCTCGTGGCATTGATGCAGGTCAGCGTCGGTAGCGCGCCCCGCGCGAGGGATCTGGGCGTGCCGTTCGAGGGGTCCCCCGGCGCTCACAATGCGATCACCGACGTGCCGGGGGTCGAAGTAGGCTTTACGACCCTCATTTCGGGCGATGGCAAGGCGCCGTACGTCGTCGGCCAGGGCCCGGTGCGCACCGGCGTCACCGCGGTGCTGCCCCGCGGCAAACACTCGAAGGACCCCGTGTTCGCCGGATTCTTTTCGCAGAACGGCAACGGCGAGATGACCGGCACCGAATGGTTGCAGGAGGGTGGCTTCCTGGAAGGGCCGGTAATGATCACGAATACGCACAGCGTCGGCGTGGTGCGCGACGCCGTGATCGCGTGGGAGGTGAAGCATCAAGCCGACCAGACCCCGGCGGGCGTGGCGGAATACCCTTGGTCGCTGCCCGTGGTGGCGGAGACCTATGACGGGGGCCTGAATGACATTAACGGCTTCCACGTGCATCCCGACGATGTCTTTCATGCGCTCGACGCGGCGGCCGGGGGCGCGGTCGCCGAAGGCAACGTCGGTGGCGGGACGGGCATGCGATGTTTCGGGTTCAAGGGCGGCACGGGCACGGCGTCGCGCGTGCTCACGGTCACGCAAGGCGGATACGTGGTCGGCGTGCTGGTACAGTGCAACACGGGCTCGCGCAGTCAGCTCCGGATCGCCGGCGTGCCGGTCGGCCGCCTCGTGACCGCGGCGGAGACACCGACCGGCGGCGGGTTTCCCCAAGACCCTCAGCGGGACGTTGGCTCGATCATCATCGTTGTCGCGACCAACGCGCCTCTGACGTCGAAGCAGTTGGACCGGTTGTGCAAGCGCGCGACACTCGGACTGGGCCGCGTAGGCGGCACCTCGGGCGATGGGTCGGGTGACATCTTCCTCTCGTTCTCGACGGCCAACCCGTTGGCCGATGACATCGGCATCGAGACCTCCAACGCGGCCGCCAACCCGGCCAGCGCCGTCGCGCACGTCGACATGCTCCACAACGACGCCATGGATCCGTTGTTCCTGGCCACAATCCAGGCGACCGAGGAGGCAATCGTCAACGCCATGGTTGGCGCCGAAACGATGACGGGCCGGCAGGGACACACGGTCCAGAGCCTGCCGCATGAGCAGCTCCGGGCGCTCATGCGCCAATCCTTTCCGCCAACGCCCTGGTGATATGGACGAGACACTTGGCAGTCTGCTTGGCAGCGTCGAGCGCCACGCGTCACGCTGGTTTGCGGCGCTCGACGATCGGCCGGTCGCGGCGACGATGTCCGCCGACGCCTTGCGACACGCGCTCGGCGGGCCGCTCGGCGACGAGGGGCTGGCCGCCGACGATGTCGTCGGGATGCTCGCCACCGCCGGCATGACCGGGACGGTCGCCTCGGCGGGGCCTCGGTACTTCGGGTTCGTGGTGGGCGGCAGCCTGCCGGCGGCGCTGGCCGCCGACTGGCTCGTGTCGGCGTGGGATCAAAACAGCGCGGTGTACGTGATGTCGCCGTTGGTCTCAGTTCTCGAGCAGGTGACCGGATCCTGGTTGCGGGAGCTGGCCGGGCTGCCCGCCCAGACGAGTGTTGGGTTCGTGACGGGCTGTCAAATGGCGAACTTCACCGGGCTGGCCGCGGCGCGGCATCGCGTGTTGCGCGACGCCGGGTGGGATGTCGAGACGGACGGGTTGTTTGGTGCGCCGCCCATCGATGTCCTGGTGGGCGAGGAGGCGCATTATACCATAGCCATGGCGCTTCGATTGCTGGGGCTCGGCGGCGGCCGCGTCCGGCGCATCCCCACGGATGGCCAGGGCCGGATGCGCGCGACCGATCTGGCGGCGGCGTTGCGCGACGGACAGGGTCCGCGCATCGTGTGCGCGCAGGCGGGCAATGTGAACACCGGGGCGATCGACCCGCTCGCCGACATCGCCGACGCGACACGCGCCCACGGCGCGTGGCTCCACGTCGACGGCGCCTTCGGGCTCTGGGCCGCGGCGTCGCCCAGCACCGCGCCGCTCGTGCGCGGCATTGCGATGGCCGATTCCGTGGCGACCGATGCGCATAAATGGCTCAACGTGCCGTATGACTGCGGCATCGTCTTCTGCGCCGACGAGGCGGCGCATCGCAGCGCGATGTCCATGGCCGCGGCGTACATCGTCGCGACCGGCACTGAGCGGGATCCGCACGAGTTCGTGCCCGAGGAGTCGCGGCGGGCCCGGGCGGTTCCGGTCTACGCCGCGCTGCGGACGCTCGGGCGCCGCGGGTTGGCCGCGCTGATCGACCGCAATTGCCGGCAGGCGCGCCGGTTTGCCGAGGGTATGCGGGCGGCGGGATACAAGGTGTTGAACGACGTGACGCTCAATCAGGTCCTGGTCTCGTTTGGCACATCGGACCAGACCCAGCGGACCATCGCGGCGATCCAGTCGGAGGGTACGTGTTGGTGCGGCGGTACCGTGTGGAAGAACCGAGCAGCCATGCGCATCAGCGTCAGTAATTGGTCGACGACTGATGCCGATGTCGAGCGCAGCATCAACGCGATCCTGGCCGCGGCTCGGTCCGCGCGCTGATCAGCACACGAGGGCTCTCTAGCCGGCGGGTCGATGCCGTCATCTATTCGACGCCGCGTTCGGCAGACTGTAGACGACCTTCCCGCTCTCGTCGAGAAACTCGAGTGACGGCGTGTTGGCCGAGTCGACGGCCATCCGGATCCGGGGTTTGCCATTCCGGTCCATGAGGAGGACGGCCGCGTCGTCCTTCGTCGTCCGCCCGACGAAGACGCGCCGCGTGAGGTGACCGACCTCCGACTCGTGCTGCTGCAGCATGGCCTTGAGCGCCGCTGTCTTGTCGGGCCCCTCCGGCATGGACTCCACGTTCGCGTACTGCCGCGCGAACTCGGCGCTGATCGGGGTATTCGGCGAATCCCACACTTCCAGCGCCGACTCTTTGACGTCGCCTTGCTGGCTGTGACTCATGCCGATCGCTTCGTTTTGCCGATAGTTGTCGAAGCGGATCGTGGACTCGGCGCTGTGCTTCCCGTCGGTCGACTTGCCTTGCCACTGGAACCCGCCGTCCTCGTCGCCTTCGTCGTTGAAGAAGATCATCCCCGCCCCGCCGCGCTTGCCATCGCGGAATTTGAGGTCGACGCCCGCGACCGTCCCGCCAGGCATGCGATCGGTGTTCGCGATCGCCAAGCGCAGCTTCCCGTCCTTCTCCCGGATGTTGATCCGCTCGACATCGATCTCGGTGAACTTCGCGACGCCCGGACTCTTGGCCGCCACGAAGATCAGGACACCGAACAGCAGCGTGGAACAGCAGGCGTACGCCTTGAGCAGGCGGATCTCGCGCTCGATCTTGCGATCCATCTCGATTCTCCCGTCGGGGGGTGGGCGCGCAATTGTCCGAACAAAATAACGGGATGACCCCACGGGCGGTTTCAAGCCTCGGTCTACCCGGTGGAGCCCGAGGTCTCGACGTGACGCTCTCGAGGGATAAACGTCTGTAGTAACATGCCCCCGACACTATCAAAGTCTGACTACAGGGCTGCCAGAACCTGTCCGACCAAGCTGTTCTATCGCGAGCAACACTATCCGACGACGCGGGATGACAACCGGTACCTGGCCTTGCTCGCTCAAGGCGGGTACATGGTCGAGAAGATGGCCAAGCTTCTCTTTCCCGAGGGTCGCGAGCTGGCCTACGGTGGTGACGTCGAAGACAGTGCGCGGCTGACGGCGGAGGCACTACGCGCGGATCGCGTGACCATCTTTGAGGGCACATTCGTCACGCAGGGCCGGCTGGCACGCGTCGATATTCTCGACAAACGCGGCAATGTATTTGACTTGATCGAAGTCAAATCGGCGACCTACGCCGGCAACGCGGCGGCGGCTCGCGCCGCGGCCGGCCAGCCGAATCTCTTCCGCAGTGTGAAGGGGAAGTTGCTGAGGAACAAGAACCGTCTCCCGTATCTGGAAGACGTGACGTTCCAAACCCTCGTACTTCGGACGCTCTACCCCACGGCGACGATTCGACCGTTTCTGGCGCTCGTCGACAGGGATCGCACGAGCTCCGAGGACGCGATCCACCGTTTCTTTCGCGTGCGATTCCAGCCGGCTGACGGTCAGCGGATCTCGCAGGTGTCTGTCGAGTTCACAGGAGACGTCGAACGGCTCCGCGCAGATCATCTGATCACGATCATCGACGTATCGGCTGAAGTCGACGAGCTGGCAGCTTCGGTCGACGCGGAGGCCGCGGTGTTGGCGGCGAGCCTTGTGCCCGCGCTCACGCGCATCGAGACGGCACCGTCGGTCGCCTGCCGTGAGTGCGAGTATCGGGTTGGAGCCGCTGAGTCGCCGAACGGTTTCCTCGAGTGTTGGGGGAGTCGCAGCGAGGCGAACCCGCACATCCTCGACCTCTGCTATGTGAGCACGATCGGCCCGAAAGCCGATCCAGTGCCGAATCAGCTGATTCGGAAAGGTCTCTGCTCGTTGTACGACGTGCCCCTCGAGACCTTGGTAAAGAAGGACGGCGAAATTGGTGTATACAACCGTCGGCAGCGCATTCAGATCGAGAACAGCAGGGCAGGTACGAGCTGGATGAGTGATGATCTCAAACAGTTCGTTGGACAACAAGCCTACCCACTGCACTTTATTGACTTCGAGACGTCGGCACTGGCGTTGCCATACCACGCGGGGATGCGCCCCTATGAATCCACAGCGTTCCAGTGGAGCTGCCACACGATCCCGGCGCCTGGCGCCGCGCCGATCCACTCGGAATGGCTGAATGACACGGACGCGTGTCCGAGTCTCGAGTTCGTTCACACGCTCCGCGACTGTGTCGGGGTGGACGGAACGGTGTTCATGTGGTCGCACCACGAGCGCTCGGTGCTCCGACAGATTCGGAACCAGCTCGAACGGTATGGGTTAGCGGAGCCGGGCCTGACGCGGTGGATCGTTGGGCTGGCTGGTGAAGCCGCTGGAGGCAATCCGGAGGACGACGAAGAAGAGGAGGAGCTCGGGGGCGATCCTGGTCGTCTCGTCGATCTCAACAAGCACACCGTGGACGGGTTGTTTCTTCCGGAGATGGCCGGCCGCACCTCGATCAAATGGGTGCTGGCCGCTGTCTGGGCGGCGGATCCTGCGGTCCGGCAGGAGTTCGCGCAATACGAACGATACGACGATGGGCGGCTACTCAGTCCGTATGAAGCGCTCGATCCCATCGAGATCGCCGGCGCGGCCGTCCGGGTAAAGGAAGGTACGGAAGCTGTTACGGCCTACCAAGAAATGATGTATGGAGCATCGCGGGACGATCTCGCCAAGCGCGCCGCATACCGGCGTCTCCTGCTGCAGTACTGCGAACTCGATACCGCCGCAATGCTCATGATCTGGCGGCACTGGGTTGCACTCGAGAAGTCGGGTTAACGCCTACTCGACTCGCTTGGTCTTTGTCTTCGTCTTGGCTTTGGTCTTTCCCTTCGTCGGCGCCTTCGTCTTTGGCGGCAGGGTTCGCACGAACCCCAGCGCGAGCGTGAGCCACGCGCGTACAGAGCGGTCGCTCAGCGCCGGCGGATCGACATAGATGTAGTCCGCCATCGTCCGGCCTCGCATCACCATGGGACGCGCGCCCGGCCGAGTGAGCGCCTTGCGCTGGCTGTCTTTGCCGACGCGCACGAGCAGGCCGCGCTTGGACGCGCCGGCGACCAGATTGCCGTTGAGCATGAAGCCGATCCCGCCAAACATCTTGACCTCGCGAACGGCGCCGGCATCGGCGAGCGCGGCGCGCACGCCTGCGGCGAGATCATAGTCAGTGGCCATGTCGGCGGAATTTAGTCGGGCACGAGGCCGTGCGCCCGACTGCGGTCAATGCACGAGCTGCGCCGTCGGGAATGTCCACGTGCCGTTCAGGGCTTCGGCGCGCGGGCGAAAGAGGCGTACGGTGTAGTTCCAGCCCGGCGTCGTCGGCAAGCAATTCGGAATCTTGCCGTCGCAGCCCCCGAACTGAATAGCGACCGAGCCGTCCGCGTTTTTCTTCGCCGTGATGTTGTTCAGCGAATAGGCGTTGTACTGATTTGGCTCGAAATAGCCCTTGGCGTTGTAGACGGTGATTGACCAGAAGCCGTCGACGGGCACGTCCCGGACCGTGAGCTTGTACACGGCGGCGCCGTTCGTGCCGTCCGGCGTGACGTTGAGATAGAGGCCGTCTTTCTCCGGAAGGCCACCCCACAGCATCGCGCTGCCGATCAAATGGCGCACCGGGTCGACCTCGCTCCGGGTGCCGAACATGCGCTTGGTGTCCGGGATGGTCGTGCCCAGCACCAGGAGCGCATCGTGGATCTTGTTCTGGCTGACCGAGTCGAACTGTGGGACGTCGTACGTGCCGGAACTGTTCTGCGCGACCGTGATCGCGTCTTGCAGGTCGTGGACGCGTTGCATGTCGCTGGGATCCTCTGGATTGACCAGCATGCGGATGACCACCGAACCATAGCGGGTACCCATCTCGTGCCGGGTCAGCGTGTGGCGGCCGGCGCCGTAGTAGACCGCATGGGTGTACTCATCCTCATCCATCACCTGCATCGACATGAAGCGGTTGCCGGCATCGGGCAGCGTGACGGTCACCGGCCCCGCGTCGTAGTCGAACACTGCCGTCGAATAGAGAATGTCGCGGTTGGGGCGCACGATGGTCGAGGCGAGTACGAGGTCGCGGCGGTGCGACAGGTGGCCGATGCCACGGGCTTTGATACTCGTGCCGAAGTACTTGTCGGTCTCGGCGCGCGTGAAATTGTCGGCGGTGACGGGGACAGCGTTGCCGACTGGCGCGTGCGGAGCAGGGTGCGCCTGGGCGACCGGCGTGATACGAGGCCACAGCACGGCGGCGATGGCCGCGGCCTTCATCGTAGTCATGGCGGGGTGTGTCATCTGCTGACTATAGAAGTACGGCGGTCGCCAGGTTAGTGGTAAAAACCGGGAACGGATTTCCCATTTGTGGGATAATCCGCGCATGGCGGATCTCAATGCATTGGCGGTCTTCGCCAAAGTCGTCGAGGTGAACAGCTTTTCTGAAGCGGCGCGCCGGCTGCGGATCCCGGTCTCGACGGTCAGTCGACGCGTTGCCGATCTGGAGGACCAACTCGGCGTCCGGCTGCTCGAGCGGTCGACCCGGACTCTGCGGCTCACCGACGTCGGGTCCGACGTGCTCGAGCATGCACGGCGGGGCGCCGAATTGAGCGACGCGGTCGACCATATCGTCTCGCATCGGCGCTCGAATGTGTCAGGGATCCTGCGGCTGGCATCGCCGCCGAGCATCTCCGACACATTGCTTGCGCCCCTGGTGAACGCATTCCAGGAGTGCTACCCCAACGTCCGCGTGCAGATCTTCGTCACCGAACGGTTTGTCGATCACGTCGCGGAAGGTGTCGATCTGGGGTTTCGGGTTGGCGGGCCGAGGGATGCGGCCCTGGTTGCGCGCCGGATTCTGCTCTTCCGGCATCAGCTCCTGGCGAGTCCCGCGTATCTCGAGACGTGCAAGGCGCCGGCCACACCGCGGGATCTGCTCGGCCATCGGCTGCTGGCGTTCTCGCGCTGGACACCCGAGAATCGGTGGACGTTTGTGCAGGCGAACGGGAAGGGCACGGAAACGGTGACGTTCCAGCCGTACCTCTCGATGAACGACTACGCCGGCATCGTGCCCGCACTCCTTGCGGGCGTGGGGATCGGCGAGCTTCCGCCGCTGGTGCGGCCCGAGCTCCTGCGTGACGGGCGGCTGGTCGAAGCTATGCCCAAGTGGCGCTTCCGGACGTTGGATCTCTCCGTGGTCCATCTCGGCAACCGGTACATCCCGCCGGCGGTACGCGCGTTCAAGGAGTTCGTGACAAAACAGTCGCCGGCCCTGTTCCCGGCGCTGCCGACGTGAAGCGGCAGGGGGTCAATTCCCGCCGTCGTACTGCGCCGTGCTCTCGATGATGTCGCCCGAATCGACCGGCGCGTTCTGCTCCGTCTTGGACGTCACGCCCAGGAGCCGGCGAAAGCGCTGAAAGTAGATCGGCACGCCGTCCGCGGTCATGAGATGCGCCGCATTGACCAAACTGTAGTGCACATGCGGGAAGATGGCGTCCCCGGAAAAGCCGACCTGGCCGATCATCTGCCCTTGTCGTACCGCATCGCCCGCTTTGACGCGGACGCTGCCCGGCTTCATGTGCGGGAAGATGCTGAACTCACCATTGCCATGGTCGATCAGGACGAAGTTGCCTTCCACGAGATCGCTGTCGGGCACGTCGGGCGTTCGGAGTCGCGTGCCCTCGAACCAGTTATCCGGGACGTGATTCGCCGACGCGACGACGCGACCCGCGCCGGGTGCGTAGACGGGCATGCCGTACGTGAACCAATTCTCCTTGTTGTACGCCGTGCCCTTGTGTGTATTGCCGCCGGCGTCCACGGCGATCAAGTCGACGGCGAACCGATTGTAGTTCGCGCGCATGCCGAACTGCACCACCCGCGGGTCGTGCAGCGGAATGCGACGGTGATGCGAATAGAAGTCGTGGCCGTCCCACACCAAGAGTCGCCCGCGGAGCGGGAGAATGAGCGGCGTCCTGTCGGCGTACGCGTGCGGCAGGACGGTCAGGCGGCCTTCGACGTCGAAGTCGAACGGCAAGCGATGCTGGTTGCGGGTCGAGTCGGCTGCGGTGTTCTCGATGAGATAGCGAATGCTATACTGCAGGCGGTGGAGGGGGACGTCGGCATCGAACCAGAAGAAGGGATTGAAGATGTCGATTGTCTCGTTCGGTCGCAGGATCGGGGGCGCGACCGTGACGATCCCCGGCTGATATCCGTTCGAGTTCACGGTCTTCCGCACGACCAATCGCCCGGTCGAGTCGAACACCTCGAGCTCGATCTCCCAAATGCGCAGTCGATCCGTGCCGGCGTTCGTCACGGTCAAATCGCAGTTCACGAATTGCAGGCTATCGCGTCGCTCGGTCAGCACCGTCGTCGGCGCGACGGTCACGCGCAGTGGGTCGGTCGGCTGCTGCGCGCGGAGCATGCCGACGGTCGCGGTGCTGGCACACATCGAGGCGATGAAGAGAAGACGCTGCGACATCGGTGCAAGTATACGAGCTGCGCACCGGCGACGCGCTCGAATTGTTACGTGTGAAACTCCGCGCAGCGACCCCTCGTAACGTGGCGATGCTTGCCGCACATAGCGGCACCACCACGGCACCGAGGAATACATGATGCGATGGCAGGCGCTCGGCCTGTGTCTGTGCGCGGGTTCGGCGGTCGGGGCGCAGGAGCAGCCAGTGGTCGCGACGGCCAGCACGCCCATCGCGGCGGCGCTGACGAGTTGGATCGCGCTCGATGCCCCGCCCGGTGACGAGCAATCGGCGACGGACGCGATCCGCCGTGCGATGCCGGAATGGCGACGCGACGTCGCTGGCAACTTGTCGCTGACGCGGGGCGCGGGTCGGCCGAGTCGCGTCGTGGCGTGCGGGTTGGATCACGCGACGTTCGCCGTCAGCGCCGTGACGCCGGACGGATACCTCCGGCTGCATACGCTCGGTCGCCATCCGTGGCATCCCCTATGGGATCAATCGCACGAAGCCAACCGGGTGCGCGTGCTGACCAGTCACGGGCCTGTCATCGGGCAGGTGGCGGTGATCAACGCCCACATGGCCGAGGCGCACCGGGCCGATACCGGGCTCGTGACCGTCGACCAGTTGTGGGTCGACGTGGGTGCGCGGTCGGCGGCCGACGTGGCCCGCCTCGGCGTTCGGGTGCTCGACCCGGTCGTGCGCGCATGGCCGACGTGGTCGTATGGCGACTATGTCGCCGGGCCCGACGCGAGTGGGCGCACGGCCTGCGCGGCGGTCGCGGCGGCGGCACGTCGCCCGGTGGGATCAGGCCGCACGACGTTCCTGATCACGACCGGTCACGCCTACGGCAACGCTGGACTCGCGGCGGCGCTCCACAGCATCGGTCCCGTAGATTCCGTGACGGTGGTCGGCGGCCTCACGGAATCGTTCGCCCTGGCCCGCCAACGGTCGGATTCGGTCGGACCGTCAACCGGCATCGCCGCCGACCGCCGACTGATCGTGTCCTGGCCCGCTCCCGACGAGCACGACTCGGCGCGCGTCATCCGCGTCGGTGCGCGGTTCGCGGGCACGTTGGCCGAGAGCGTCCGGCTCGTCGATGCCGAGTCCTTGCTCGTCGCCGTCGCGCGCGCTGCGGGGAGTACGGATGGGGTCTCGGATCCGGCATGGGTATCCGTGCCCGTCACCGCGATCGACGCGGCGCCACCGCCGCCGGCCGGCATCGGCCGGACGTTGGCAGGACTGGTCGACATTCCCGCGGTCTCCGGACACGAGTTCCGGATGCGCGCCGCCATCCGACGAGACCTCCCCGCATGGGCCGCCGGTCGCACCGTCACCGACAGCGTGGGGAATCTCTACCTCGCGATCGGTCCGGATCGCGACACGGCCGTCATCGCGGCACACATGGACGAAGTCGGATTTACCGTGGGGACGATCGCACACGACGGGACAGTCGTGCTGACTCCCGCCGGTGGCTCGTTCGACTCGATCTGGGAGGGACAGCCGGCGATACTCTGGTTCGACCCCGACAGCGTGCACCCGGCGCCGGCGCCGCTGCGCGGTGTGTTCGTCCCCCGATCGGCACCCACGTCGCGCTGGTCACGCAAGGTCCAGGCGTGGTTCGGCGTGGACTCCGCGGCGCTGGTGGCCGCCGGTGTTCGCGTCGGGCTCGCGGTCACCGGTTACAAACACGGTAGTCGATTGGCTGGCACGCGATACACCGCGCGTGCGGAGGACGACCGCGCCGGCGTGGCCGCGACGCTGGCCGCGCTGCGCCGCATCGATCCCCGGATGTTGCACCGGAAGCTCATATTCGTGTGGACCGTCCAGGAAGAAACGCATCTCAATGGCGCTCGTGCCGCCGCCGAACGCCTCGGGTCGAGCGTGCGCACCGTGTACAGTATCGATACGTTCGTCACATCGGACACGCCGCTCGAGTCGCCTACCTTTGGCTATGCGCCGCTTGGACACGGGGTCGTGCTACGCGGATACGATCAGTTGAGCACCACGTCGCGAGCCGACCGTGACCGAGTCATCGCGGCGGCGGCGGCCGCGGACATTCCGTTGCAAGTGTCGACGACCGACGGCGGGCAAGACGGCAGTGCATTCACATTCTACGGAGCGCATCACGTGATGATCGGGTGGCCAGGCCGATATAGTCACTCACCGGCGGAAACGCTGGACCTCGTGGACCTCGACAACTTGGCGCGACTGATCGTCGTGTTGGGAACCGCACCGTGACCGACGAGTGGGGCCCACGCGTCACGCGCCGGCAGGCGGTGGCGGGGATCGCCGGCGGCGTCGTCTCCGCTGCGCTTGGCCGGCGGCGTCGCTCCGACCGGGAGCAGCGGGTGGTGGTCATCATGTGTGACGGACTGGGGCTCGACTACGTCGCTGCGAGCGCGATGCCGACGTTGGAGCGGTGGAAGCGCGATGGCATGTACGCTCCGGTGCGGGCGCTCATGCCCACGGTGACGAACCCGAACAACACCGCGATCTGCTGCGGCGTGTCGCCGTCGATCACCGGGATTACCGGCAACTCGTATTTCGATCCCGAGACCGGTCGCGAGGCCTACATGGATCGCGCCGACCTCGTGCTGGCGCCGACGCTCTTCGAGCACGCGGCCCGACGCGGCGTGCGGTCGGTCCTGTTATCCAGCAAGAAGAAGACGATTGGGCTGCTCCATCGTGGCGCTGAATTGGCAATCACGGCCGAGGAGCCGCCGCCCGATTTCGTGGCTCGATATGGGGCGCCACCACCGATTTACAGCGCCGAGATCAACCATTGGCTGCTGACCGTCGCCGTGGATCTGCTGCGGCGCCGGCCTGAGATCGGCTGCCTATACATCCATACCACCGATTATCCCATGCACATGCATCCGCCGGACGCGCCGGAGTCCCGTGCGCACCTGGCGAGGCTCGATGCACTGCTGGGCGACGCCGCGGCGGCGGCCCCTGATGCCGCGTTCTACCTCACGGCCGATCACGGGATGAATTTCAAGACGACCAGTTGGGATCTGGCCAAGGCCTGCGCGGCGCGCGGCGCTCCGGTGCGCGCCGTGGTTTCGGCCGCGCGCGATCAGTACCCGAAGCATCATCTGGGGTTCGGGGGAACGGCCTGGGTGTATCTCAACGCGCCCGGCGACGCGGACCGTGTCGCGTCGACGATCGCGGGCCTGCCCGGCGTCGAGGCGGTGTACAGCCGTGACGAGGCGGCGCGGCGGTTCGCGTTGATGCCGTCGCGCATCGGTGACCTGATGGCGATCGGCGACCGCGATACCGTCCTCGGTGAAGCGGAGACCGAGCACGAGACGCTGGCACCCGAATACCGCAGCCACGGCTCGCTGCACGAGGTCGACGTGCCGCTGGTCGTCTACAACGCCGCGTCGTCCGTCACGGCGTCGAACTATCACATGAACTTCGATTTGACACGGCGGCTCTACCGATAGCGCCGCCGTCAGTATCCTTCCGCTCGCCCGTGCACGCGTGGATCGAACATGCCGGCGACGCCGCTCGGGGTACGCATGATGGACGCGCCGATACCGAGGTTGCCTGGCGACAGTGCTTCGAGCGGTTGATGCGTGGCTTGGAGCGCCGCGACGGTACTGTCGCGGAGTCCCTTGCGCTCGTACATCAGGGAGTCCGGTAGATGCTGGTGGTGGATGCGCGGCGCGCTGACCGCGGCGTTGATCGGCATGTCGTAGTCGACGACGTTGGAGATGATCTGAAACACGGCCGTGATGATCATCGCGCCACCGCTGGCGCCGGTCACGAGTAGTGGCGTGCCGCCATGTCCCAAGACGATTGTGGGACTCATCGATGACAGCATCCGTTTTCCGGGGGCGATGGCATTGGCGGTGCCCATGACGAGCCCTTCGCTGTTGGGCGTTCCGGGCTGCGCGGTGAAGTCATCCATCTCGTTGTTGAGCAGGAATCCAGCACCACCGACGGTGGACGCCGAGCCAAAGCCGGTGTTGATGGTGGTGGTGAGGGCGACGGCATTGCCCTGGCCGTCGACGACGGAGAAGTGCGTCGTGTGATGGCCTTCCTGGGCCGCGCCGGTCGGAAACGACACCGCGGCCGATGGGGTCACGCTGTCCGCCCGGATGCTCGTCGCCAGGCTGTCGGCGAATGCCTGGGACAACAGCCGGTCCGTCGGGATCGAGATCTTATCGGGATCGCCGAGGAAGTGATTCCGAACGGCGAATGCGCGGCGCATCACTTCAGCCAGCAGATGAATCTCCGCGGGCGAGTGCCAGGCGACCGTGCGCAGGTCGTGGTGCGCCAGCATGTCCGCCATGAGCGCGATCGTCATCCCGCCGGAGGACGGTGGTGGCATCGAGATGACGTGGTAGCCACGATAATCGACCGTGACCGGCGTGCGCCACTTGGCGTGATACGCGGCCAGATCGGCGCGGGTGATGATGCCGCGCCCGCGTCGCATCTCGGTCGCGATCGCGTCAGCCGTGGGGCCGGAGTAAAACCCCGCCGGCCCACGCGCCGCAATGCGACGCAGGGTGGAGGCGAGTTGGGGATTCCGCCAGTGATCGCCTGGCCGAAGCGGATGACCATGGGGCAGAAAGAGCGCGGCGCTCGCGGGAAACTTGGCGAGGCGGTCGCTATCCGAGCTCGTGCTCGCCGCAAAGTCCGAGTCGACAGTGAATCCACTGTCGGCCAGCTGAATCGCCGGCGCCAGAAGCTCGGCCCACGGACGGGACCCGAGGCGATGGTGCGCTTCCCACAGGCCCGCGACCGAGCCTGGTACACCCGCGGCGAGGTCACCGGTGACGGAGCGATCGTCCGGCTTGCCGTTGGCGCCGATGTACATGTCGCGGGTGGCGGCTGCCGGCGCCACCTCTCGAAAGTCGAGCGCGACCGGTGGACGGCCTGCCATCTGGGCGACGAGAAACCCACCGCCACCAATGTTTCCCGCCGCCGGAAACACCACGGCGAGCGCGAACGCGGTCGCAACGGCAGCGTCGACGGCATTGCCGCCGTGGCGAAGCACCTCCGCCCCGACGTGGGTGGCCAACGGCGCGTCCGTGGCGACCATACCGTGTGGCGCGAGAACGGCCGGCGCGCTGAGTGGGAACGGCCAACTGGGTGGCACGGCATCAGCGGGTGAGGCCGGCGGCGCAGCGGCCGCGGCGCCGCGGACCGGGGGAGATCCCGACTGACAGCTGACGCATATCGCCGCAACGAGGGTCAGGGCAGACGGCCCCGCGCTCCACCGACCGATGCGCGTGTGACTCCTGTGCTCGTGCAAAATGTTACTCCGTATGGTTCGTCTGTGTGTCAAGAATGGTCGACAAAGTGCCGCGTTTCGACGAATGGCGCCAGGGTTCCCCGTTCAAGTACGACAACTTGTTGGTTTATACTGGCTTACACGGGATACTCCGTGCTCTTCATCAACGGCGCGGGCACAGTCCTCCGCTCTGTCCCTCGCGCCGGCGGTCGAGTGTTGCGGGCGATAAGGAGTTGATCGGCGTCGGGTGTCTCGTACAGTAGAGATGCTGAGCATTCGAAGGTTCCTGAGCACCCTGGCGATCGGCGCATGGGTCGCCACTGTCGCGTCAGCGCAGAGCACTGGCAGCACGGATCACGTACTCCCGGCCGACACCGCGGTCAGGACCGGCGTTCTCCCGAACGGGTTGCGCTACTACGTCCGCCACAATGGCTGGCCCGCGCACCGCGCCGAGCTGCGGCTCGTCGTCAACGCCGGATCGGTGTTGGAGGACGACGACCAGCGCGGGTTGGCCCACTTTCTCGAGCACGTGGCCTTCGACGGCACGACGCACTTCCCCAAGCACGCACTGATTCACTACCTGCAATCGGCGGGCATGACGTTTGGCGCCGATGTGAACGCGCACACCAGCTTCGATGAGACCGTCTATCAGTTGACGGTGCCGACTGACAGTGCGGCGGTTCTCGGTCAGGGGCTACAAATCCTCGAGGACTGGGCGCATAACCTGACCTTTGATTCGGCGGAGATCGATCGAGAGCGCAGGGTGGTGATCGAGGAGTGGCGCCTGGGGCGTGGCGCGGGTGCGCGGATCGGGGCTCGAGCGGATTCGGCTGTG
>DATMNB010000227.1:0-18157 GCA_035569435.1 Gemmatimonadaceae bacterium | reverse complement strand
CCGTCGTCCTCGGGGCCCTCTTCGGGCTGCACGTGCTCTTGCTCGGCGTGCCGGCTCGCTCCGGGGGGGCGCTCGCGGCGGTGCGCGGCGCGACGCGGGTCGGCGTCGTGCTCGACGTCGGGGGGCGTGGGGACAAGTCGTTCAACGACGGCGCCTATGCGGGTGCTGAACGGGCGGCGCAGACGCTTGGTGCCGACGTGCGGTTCATCGAGCCGGGTGATGGGTCGGATCGCGAGGCGGGGCTCCGGTTACTGAGCGCCGAGGGGATGCAGCTCGTGGTCGGAGTCGGATTCATTTTCAGTGACGACCTGACGGCGTTGGCGCGTGAGTATCCGCGGCAGGCGTTTGCGGGGATTGATTTCGCGCTTGGGGACGCGCCGCTGCCTGGCAACTTGGCCGCGATCAAGTTCCGGGAAGAAGAGGGGTCGTATCTCGTCGGGGCCTTGGCCGCGTTGGCGGGTGGGTCCAAGCGGGTGGGTTTCGTTGGCGGGATGGACACCCCACTCATTCGTAAGTTCGAGTCGGGGTATCGGGCGGGTGTCCTGCGCGTGTGTCCCGACTGCGAGGTGTTGGTCGGGTACGCCGGGGCGACGCCCGAGGCGTTTCGGAATCCGGAGCGCGGGAAGGAGTTGGCGCTCAGCGAGTACCAGGCTGGGGCCAACGTCGTGTATCACGCCGCGGGGGCGACGGGGCTCGGGGTGTTCGAGGCGGCGCGGGAGACGGGGAAGCTCGTCATCGGGACCGACGCCGATCAGTCGGACGAGGCGCCCGGGCACGTGTTGACCTCGATGGTCAAGCGCGTGGACGTCGCGACATATAACGCCATTCGCGAGGTGCGCGCCGGGACGTTTCATGGCGGGGTCTACTCGTTGGGGCTCGCCGAGGGAGGCGTGGGGTACGTCGCGAACCCACGACTGATTCCCGACTCGGTCCGGGTGATCGTCGACGGGTTGAAGGCCGATATCATCGCGGGGCGCATTCGTGTCAGTGTGGCGGGCGGCGCCGCGAGTGTGCATCAGTGAGCCTTCGTCTCACCGGGATCGAGAAAGCGTTTGGGGCTGTCGTCGCCGATCGTGGCGCATCGCTCGATGTCGTGCCTGGGGAGATTCACGCGCTCGTCGGCGAGAATGGGGCCGGGAAGTCGACGCTCATGCGCATCGCGTGCGGGCTGCTCGTGCCCGACGCCGGGCAGGTCGTCGTCGATGGACGCGACGTCACGGGGTGGGGTGTCGGCGAGGCCATCGCGGCTGGGGTCGGGATGGTGCACCAGCATTTCATGCTCGTGCCGACGCTCACGGTGGCGGAGAACGTTGTGCTCGGGGACGAGCCCGGGTCGAACGTGTGGTTCGATGGGGCGCGGGCCGAGCGTGAGGTGGCGGCGCTCGCGGCGTCGACGGGGCTGGACGTGCCCGTGACGCGTCGCGTCGCCGAGTGTTCGGTCGGTGAAGCGCAGCGGGTCGAGATTCTGAAAGTGCTCTATCGCGGGGCGCGGGTGCTCATCCTCGATGAGCCGACTGCCGTGTTGTCGCCGCCGGAGGTCGAGCGGTTGTGGGCATTGTTGTGGGCGCATCGTGCGGGTGGGGGCACGGTGGTGCTCATCACGCACAAGCTCGACGAGGTCATGGCAGTGAGTGACCGGGTGACCGTCATGCGAGACGGGCGCACGGTGGCGGTCATGGCCACGGCGGAGACGACGCCGGCGGCGTTGGCGCACGCCATGGTGGGGCGGGATGTGGTGATGGCGGCGGGGGACAACGGGGTGCGGGGACCGACGGTCCTCGAGGTGTCCGGGCTCAATGGGCTGTCGTTCACCGTTGCGGCCGGAGAGATCTTTGGCATTGCCGGTGTGGACGGGAATGGGCAGACGGAGTTGATCGAGACCATCGCCGGGTTGCGGCGGGGTGGGACCATCACGCTCGCTGGCGAGCGGATCGACGCGTTGTCGGTGCGGGCGCGGCGGGCGCGTGGGATGCGGCACATTCCCGAGGATCGGCAACGACGGGGGCTCGTGCTCGATTTCTCGGTGGCCGACAATCTTGTGCTCGGGACGGACGCGCGGTTTGATCCGGCGCAGATCCAAGCGTTTGATATCCGGCCTGCGGATCCGCGCGCGGTGGTGCGGGGGCTCTCGGGAGGGAATCAGCAGAAAGTCGTCGTGGCGCGCGAGATGGCGACGGATCGGCCGTATTCGGTGTTGTTGGCGGCGCATCCGTCGCGAGGGGTCGACGTTGGGGCGATCGAGACGATTCACGCGCATCTGCGCGCGGCGCGCGCGGCGGGGCGGGCGATCGTGCTTGTCTCGAGCGAGCTGCAGGAGCTCGTGGAGCTGTCGGATCGGATCGCGGTCATGCTGCGTGGGCAGTTCGTCGGGGTGATGCCGCGGGGCGAGGCCACGGTCGCGCGGATCGGGCGACTCATGTCGGGCGCATGAGCGGTTTCTCGAGACGCGTCATGCCGGTGGCGATGGCGATCGCGGTTGCGGTCGTGGTCGGGGATCTGCTCATCCTGTCGGTTGGCCAGTCGCCGGGGACCGTGTACCGGCTGCTGCTGGACGGGACGTGGGGGAATCCGTACGGGGTGGCGCAGGTCGTCTACAAGGCGACGACGTTGACGTTCACCGGGTTGGCGGTGGCGGTCGCCATGCAGGCCGGGATGTTCAACATCGGCGCCGAGTCGCAGTTGGCCGCGGGTGGATTTGCCGCGGGGGCGGTGGGGATGGTGTTGCCGGCGAGTGTGCCGGGGGTGGTCGCGGTCGTGCTGCTGCTTGGTGCGGCGGCAGTGGGCGGGGCGGTGGTCGGCGCGATACCGGGCGCGCTCGTGGCGCGGTATGGGGCGAATGAAGTGATCACGACGATCATGCTCAACTTTATCGTGCTGGCGTTCCTCAATTGGGCCGTGGCGGCGCATCTGCACGTGCCGGAGACGTTGCATACGCCGGGGCTCGTGACCGGGACGGTGGCGCGGTTCTATCCGGGCGCGGCCGCGAATTGGACGGCGGTGGTGGCGCTCGTGGTCGCCGCCGGGGTGGGGTGGTATGTGTTTGGGACGCGGGCAGGCATGGCGCTGCGGGCGGTGGGGTTGGCGCCGGAGGCGGCGGAGTATGCCGGGATTCCGACGGGGCGGGTGCGGCTCGCGGCGTTCGCGTTGGCTGGGGCGATCGCGGGAGTTGGCGGGACCAACTTTGTGCTTGGGAACAAGCACTACTACGAGGACGGGTTCGCGGGTGGGGCGGGATTCATCGGGATCGCCGTCGCGTTGGCCGGCGGTGGGCGGCCGGTGGGGATTGTGGTGGCGGCACTCGCGTTTGCCACGCTGTCGCAGGGTGGGTTGGCGATTCATGCCGTCGTGCCCAAGCAGATGGTCGACGTCATGCAAGCCGTGGTCATTCTCGTTGTCGTGGCCGCGACGCCCGAGGTGCGGCGGATGCTCCGATGATCGGGTCACTCCTGCTGCAGGTGCTGCGGATCGCGACGCCGTATCTGCTCGCGGCGGCGGGTGGCGTGGTGGCCGAGCGGGCGGGGATCATCTCGTTGTCGCTCGAGGGGTACATGCTGAGTGGGGCGTGCGCGGCGGCGTTTGGGGCGTATGCCGGGGACAATCCGTGGCTCGGCATCCTCGCCGGGGCGCTCGGCGGGATGACGGCGGCGGCGATTCATGCGGTGGCGACGGTGCGCTATCGCGCGGATCAGGTGATCACCGGGATCGCGGTGAACCTGTTGGCCATCGGGGCGACGCGGTTCGCGTTGCGCGTGGTGTTCAACAGCTCATCGAATTCGCCGCGGGTGGCGGGGTTTGCGTTTGGGAATCCGCTCGTGCTCCTCGGGTTGTTGTCGATTCCGGCGGTGGCGGTGCTCATCGATCGGACGCGGTTTGGGCTCCGGCTACGGGCGGCCGGGGAGCATCCGGCGGCGGCGGCGTCGGTCGGCATCGACGTGGCGCGGACGCGGGTGACCGCCGTCTTACTGTCGGGGATTCTCGCGGGGTTGGCGGGGGCGTATCTGGCGCTGGATCAGCATCAGTTCACGGACGAGATGACCGCCGGGCGCGGGTTCATCGCGGTGGCGGCGGTGATCTTTGGGCGGTGGGAGCCGTATCGCGTCGGGGTCGCGTGTCTGTTATTTGCGGCGGCGGAGACGGTGCAGATCCATCTGCAGTCGGCGAGTGGGATTCCGTCGCAGTTTGTGGCGATGATTCCGTACGCCCTGACGATCATCGCGCTGGCCGGTGTCGTGGGACGGTCGGCGCCGCCGGCGGGGTTGGGGAAGGCGTGAATTAGAGGATTACCACTGGCGAGATGGAGGACATCTGCAATGCAACTGACCGAGCTGTTCCTGGAGCAGTTGGAGAGCGAAGCCGGACTCACCCGTAAGGTGCTGCAACGCGTGCCCGACGGGCATACGCAGTGGAAGCCGCACCAGAAGTCGATGCTCATGGGGTACCTGGCCTCGTTGTGCGCGAGCATGCCCGGATGGGTCGTGCCGATGGTGGAATGGGATGAGTTGGATATCACGGGGGCGGGTGGTGGCGAGGCGTTCAAGCCGCGGGATCTGGCGACGAGTCAAGCGTTGGTCGAGGCGCTCGATGACGGTGTGGCCAAGGCGCGGAAGGTGCTGGCGGGCACGACGGATGCGCACCTGCGCAAGCCGTGGCGGTTGCTCCTCGGCGGGCGGGTGATCGACGAGAAGCCGCGGTACGTCAACCTGCGGGACGGGCTATTCAGTCACCTGGCGCATCACCGGGGGCAGCTGACGGTGTATCTGCGGCTCAACGACGCGCCGGTTCCGGCGTTGTACGGGCCGTCGGCGGATGAGCGGGTGTAGCGGTGTCGGTCAGGACGACGTCGTCGACGACGTAGCCTGAGGCGTTGCGCATCGCGGTGGCGATGCGGCGACGCGTGTCGTCGACCTCGTCTTCGCGGCCGGAGAGGGCGAGGCGGTGCTCGCGGAAGCGGCGGCCGGCGGTCACGCAGAAGAGATCGGCCAGCGCGATCTCGTGTGCGACGGCCTCGGCGCCGCGTTGCTCGATGAGGCGTTGGGTGCGGGCGATGGTCGCGGCGGTGGCGTATAGGTCGATTGCCATGTTGGCCAGGCGCTCGACGACGAGTTGGCGCTCGGGGAGCTCGCGCCGGTACTTGGTGATGGCGCGCTCGGTCTCGGTGTGGAGCTCGGCGACGTGTTTCTCGAAATAGCGCACGTGGTCGGCGAGCGCTTCGTGGACGGGGACACCCAGGTCGGGCGTGCCGCCCAGCATGCTCGCCATGCGCGAGGACATGTAGCCGGAGACGAGTCCCAGATTGCGAAGCGGGGCCTTGATGGCCTTGCTCACCTCGCGGAGACGCTCGGCGGGGCCCTGGACGCCGTTCAGGGCGATGAACAGGCGCAGGATCTCGTTGGCGCCCTCGAAGATCCGGTGGATCCGCGCGTCGCGCAGGTATCGCTCATAGGGGTACGGTTTCACGAACCCGCGGCCGCCGGCGACCTGCACCATCTCGTCAGCGCTGCGCCAGACGAGGTCACTGCAGAAGACCTTGAGGCAGGCGGCCTCGAGGGAGTAGTCGCTGTCGGCGTAGTCGACGGCGGCGGAAATCGCGCCGAGCATGGCTTCGCCGGCGTAGAGGTCCGAGGCGAGGGACGAAAGCTTGCGCTGGGTGATCTCGTAGTGGGCGAGTGGGTGGCCGAACTGTTCGCGGTGTTCGGCGTACGTGGCGAGCTCGCCGAGGATGCGTCGTGTGCCGGCGACGCAGCCGGCGCCCAGGGAGAGGCGGCCGCCGTTCAGAACGTTCACGGCGACGTTGAAGCCTTTGCCGACCTGACCGAGGACGTGGTCGGTGGGGACCTGGAGGTTCTCGTACGAGAGCTCGGCTTGGGTCGAGCCGCGGATGCCCATCTTGCGGAAGGTGCCGACGACGCTGAAGCCTGGCATGTCGGGGCGGATAATGAATGCCGTCGGGCGACGGACGGGTTCGCCCTTTCGCATCACGATGGTTTGGGCGAAGGTGGCGATGACGCCCGCGCGCTGGCCGTTGCCGATCCAGAACTTGCGGCCGTTCAAGACCCAGTGGTCGCCCTGGTCGTTCAGCGTGGCTGTCGTCTTGATGTTCTGGGCGTCGGAGCCGATGTCGGGTTCGGTGAGGGCGTAGGCGGCGAGAGTTTCGCCGCGGGCCAGCATCGGGAGATAGCGGGCTTTTTGGTCCTCGTTGCCGAAGAGCACGATGGCCTTGGAGCCTAGGCCGCAGTGGACGCCGATCAGGACGCCGAGGGAGGCGTCGACTGCGGCGACGGCGCCGAAGACGCGGGCGTAGGCAGTCGCTGAGAGACCGAGGCCGCCGTACTGCTTGGGGATGGTGAGGCCCAACAGGCCGGCGTCGGCGAACGCTTTGATCACCGGTTCGGGGATGGTCTCGGTCTCATCGAACGCCGCGGGGTCGATCAGGCCGTCGGCGCGCATGGCGTGGAGCGTGGCGATCAGGCGGCGGACGACGCGGGCTTCGGCGGGGTCGCGTTCGTCGAGGGTTGGGGGGAATGGGAAGAGCAGCGGCGCGTGGATCTGGCCGGCGAAGATGCCGCGGACAAACGACGGGCGTGTGTGCTCGGACATATCGCTAGGGAAGAAAATTTCGTAGGGTAGCTTCCAAGTCAGCCGCGCCGGTCACCGGGCGGTCGCAGACGTAGCCGCGGCAGACGTAAGCAGTCGGTCGGCCGTCGATCGTGGGGCGCCCGTCCAACAAAGCTACGCCGGAGTGCTCGGCCGGGGGGCCGCCGGCCAGCACCAGTGCCGGGACGTACATCTTGGCGACGACATCAGCGAGATCCTGGAACGCCTCGCTGGGAGGGTTGCCGACAAGGGCCACCTGCGTCGAGCCGTTGATGGCTTGGTCGGCGCAGTTCAGCAGGTAACCGAACGCCGGGCCGTGCTTGGCCATTGGCTCGGCCATGGTGGTGAGCACCCACTCCGCGCGCTCGCGCATGGCGCGGTTGTCGGTGAGATCGCCGAGTTGCTGTAGGAGGTCGACGGCGAGCGATGTGCCCGCGGGGGTGGCGTTGTCCGTGACGTCGCGCGGGCGCGTGATGAGTGGCTCGGCGTCGTCGGCCGTGTCGAAGAAGGCCTGGGCGTCGTTGTCCCAGAAGTGGCGTTGCATGGCGGTGGCGATCGCCGACGCGCGGTCGAGCCACGCGCGGTCGAAGGTCAGCTCGTAGAGGCCGAGGAAGCCCAGGGCGATGGACGCGTGATCTTCGAGGAAACCGCCGCCGCCCGCGACGCCGTTGGTCCAGGTGCGGAGGACGCGGCCGCCCTGGACGAGGGCGCGAGAGAGGAACTCGCCGTTGGCGAGGGCCATGCCGCGGTACTCGTCGCGGCCAAATGCGCGGGCGCCATCGGTGAGGGCGCGGAGCATGAGGCCGTTCCAGGCCGCGATGATCTTGTCGTCGCGGGCGGGGCGCACGCGGCGGTTGCGGGCGGCGAGGAGCCGGGTGCGGGTACGTTCGAGGAGCTCAGGATCAATGGCCTCGGGGTCGCCCGGCACGTGCAGGATGTGTTGACCCTCGAAGTTGCCGCCGCGTTTCACGCCGTAGTAGTGCTTGACCACCGCGGCGTCGGCGCCCAGGACGGCATCGAGCTCGGCGTCATCCCAGATGTAGAACGTCCCTTCGTGCCCGTCCGAGTCGGCGTCGAGGCTGGAATAGAACCCGCCCTCGGGGCTGGTCATCTCCCGTGCCACCCACTCGAATGTCGCTTCGGTGGCGGTGCGCACGCGCCGGTTGCCCGTGGCCTGCCAGTGATGCACGCCCACACGCGTGAGGAGGGCGTTGTCATAGAGCATTTTCTCGAAGTGTGGCACGAGCCACTGGGCGTCGACCGTGTAGCGATGGAAACCACCGCCGATCTGATCGAAAATGCCGCCGCGACGCATGTGCTCGAGCGATCGAGAGACCATGTCCGACGCCTCGTGCGTGCCTGTGCGCCGTGCATAGCGCATCAGGAAGTCGAGCGTCATCGCCTGCGGAAACTTTGGTGCACCCTCGAAACCGCCGACGCGCGGGTCGAAGCGTTGGGCGATCGTATGATAGGCGCGGTCGAGGAGTTGCGGGGCGAGGGGACCGCTGGCGACGGTCGGTTGGGACGTGGCGGTGTAGTAGTCACGGAGGGCGGCCGCGGTCTGATCGATGGCGGCGCGGCGCGTGCGGTACGAGTCGGCAACAGATTGGAGGACGCGGCGGAAGGACGGGAGGCCGTGGCCCTCGCGCGGGGGGAAGTAGGTGCCACCAAAAAACGGCTCGCCTGCCGGCGTGAGGAAGACGGTCATGGGCCATCCGCCCTGACCGGTCATCGACTGGACGGCCTGCATGTAGACGGCGTCGACGTCAGGTCGTTCTTCGCGGTCGACCTTGATGTTCACGAAGAGTCTATTCATGAGGGCCGCGGTGTCCGGGTCCTCGAATGACTCGTGTGCCATGACGTGGCACCAGTGGCACGCCGCGTAGCCGACGCTGAGGAGCACGGGCTTGTCCTCGCGCGTCGCCTGCGCGAACGCCGCCGGGCCCCACTGCTGCCACTCGACCGGATTGTCGGCGTGCTGGAGGAGATACGGGCTCGTGGCCGCGGCGAGTTGATTGGGCACAGCACAGAGGGTGAGAGTAACTTCCGCGCTCTCAAATAATATCCGGAGGGGACGCGCGCGGTGACACGGGATTGGAGGGCGGCGGTCATGCTGGTGGCGGCCGCGGGACTGGTGCGGCTCGTGGTCGCGGCGCTCGTGCCCGTCGTACCTGACGAGGCGTACTACTGGGACTGGTCGCGACATCTGGCGGCGGGTTACTTCGACCATCCCGGGGCGATCGCCTGGCTCATTCGCGCCGGCACAATCATCGCGGGGACCTCGTCGCTCGGCGTGCGGCTCGGCGTCGTCGTCGCCGGGACCGTGGCGACGCTGGCCGTGCTGGCGTGGGCGCGGCGATTGGGCGGGGACCGCGCGGCGTGGTATGCGGCGATGGTGATCGTCGCCATGCCATTGGCTGGGGCGGGGCTCCTGTTGGCAACGCCCGATGTGCCGCTGCTGCTGACCGTTGCCGTCGGGCTGTGGGCGCTCGATCATGCGCTCGAGACTGACCGACTCCTCTGGTGGGCGGCGACCGGGCTGGCACTCGGCGCGGGTGGAGACGCCAAATACACGGCGGTGCTCGTGCCGGCGGCCGTGGCCGTCGCGCTCCTCGTGCGCGGACGACTCTTCAGACGCGGGCCTCTCGTTGCGGCAGTCATGGCGGCCGTCGCCGTCACGCCAGTCATCTGGTGGAATGCGACGCACGGCTGGATCTCGTTTGCGTTTCAGTTCCAGCACGGGCTCGTGCCAAAGGGCCACACGGGGCCGCTGGCGCGCGAGCTGTCATTGCTCGGCGGGCAGCTCGGACTCGTGACGCCGATTCTCTTTGCGTTGCTGGCGACCGCTGTGTGGCGCGGGCTCAGCCGGACGGCGTCGGAGCGGGTGTTCGTGCCTGCGGTGGTGGCGGTGGGAGTTGCCGCGTTTTTTGTGTGGAGCGCGCTGCGGCACGCGGTCGAGCCGAACTGGCCGGCGCCGGCGTTGCTGCCGGCGATTGTCATTTACGCCGCGGCGGCGCGGGCGCGACTCGGCCGGTGGGATCGTGCCGGGATCGTGTTGGCGGGGGTCGTGCTCGTGCTCATCTATGCGCAGGGGATCGTGCCCTTCTTGCCGATTCGGGCCAAGGCGGATCCGATCGCGCGCGGGGCCGGGTGGGATCAACTCTCGCGCGAGGTGGCGGCCGTGCGCGGGTCCGCGTCGGTTGCCGCATCCTGGGTCGCCGGCAACCGATATCAGGATGCGGCGGAGCTGGCGTTCCATCTGGCGGACCACCCGATGGTGTTCTCGCTCGGGCTGGGCGGCCGCCCGAGTCAGTACAATTTGTGGCCGGGGTTCCCGGAGCGCGCGCGTCCCGGCGATGCGCTGGTGCTCGTGCTGGACGACGATGCAGGGACGCCAGGGCCGATCACGGCGCTCTTGCCGTGTTTCACGTCAATCGTTCGCGGTGAGGCGGTCGATCTCATGCGCGGCGGCCAGGTCGTGACGCGCCGGCGCATCTGGCAGCTCGGCGGGTGGCGGGGCACGTGGCCAACCCAGTCCGTGCTGCCGGGCGCGAGTCCTGCGCCCGTGTCAAATTCCGGGACGATCACCTTGTCAACCGCTCGAGGTCGCTGATCCATGACGGCAAGCATGAGTCCAGGCATCCCGCGTGATTTCGACGCGTATTTCACGGCCAACCGCGGCCGCATCGAGAAGGAGTTGTTCGACTTCCTCCGGATTCCGAGCGTGAGCGCGCGGTCCGAGCACGATCACGATACGGCGCGCGCGGCCGAGTGGCTGGCGGGGTCCATGCGGGCCGCGGGGCTGACGACGGAGATTCTACCGACGGGTGGGCATCCGGTCGTCCTCGGCGAGTGGCGTGGGGCGGGGCCGGGGCGGCCCACGGTGCTCGTGTACGGGCATTACGACGTGCAGCCCGCGGAGCCGCTCGACCTGTGGACGACGCCGCCGTTCGAGCCGGCGGTGCGGAACGGCAAGCTGTATGCACGCGGGTCGGTGGACGATAAAGGGCAGTTGTTTCTCCATGTGAAAGCGATCGAGGCGCATCTCGTCGTGCGGGACACGTTGCCGATCAACATCGTCGTGCTCGCCGAAGGGGAGGAAGAGGTCGGGAGCGATCATCTCGGGCCGTTTGTCGAGCAGCATGCGGAGCGGCTGCGGTGTGATGCGGTCGTCATCTCGGATTCGTCGATGTTTGCGCCGGGGTTGCCGTCGATTCTGGCGTCGCTCAGGGGGTTGGCGTACTTCCAGATCGACGTCCAGGGGCCGGCGAGTGATCTGCACTCTGGCGGATACGGCGGCGCCGTCGTGAATCCGGCGACGGCGTTGGCGCGGATCATTGCGTCGTTTCACGACGAGACGGGGCACGTGGCGATTCCCGGGTTCTACGACGCCGTGCAGGCGATCACGCCTGACATGCGGCGGGGGTTTGCGGCGTTGCCGTTTGACGAGGCGGTGTTTCGGAAGGAGGTCGGTGCGCCGGCGTTGGGAGGGGAGGAGGGGTATACGATTCTCGAGCGGTTGTGGGCGCGGCCGACGTGTGAGATCAATGGGTTGTTGAGTGGGTACACCGGCGAAGGCGCCAAGACCGTGTTGCCGGCCAAGGCCATGGCCAAGGTGAGTTGCCGGCTGGTGCCGGATCAGGAGCCGCATGAGATCGGGCGGCTCATGCGGGCGCATGTCGCGCGGGTGGCACCTGAGGGAGTGACGGTGACAGTGCGGGAGCTGCACGGCGGGCGGCCGTGGCGGGCGACGCCGGAGGGGCCGGTGTTCGAGGCGGCGCGGCGCGCGCTCTCGGCGGCGTTTCGGCGGGAGCCGGTGATCACCGGGGAAGGGGGGTCGATTCCCGTGGTCGACGACTTTGCGCGCATCTTGGGCGTGCCCGTGCTGTTGCTCGGCTTTGGGCTGCCCGGGGAGAATGCGCATGCGCCCGATGAGTGGATGAGCGTCGAGAACTTTGAGCTCGGGATGCGGGCGATCGCGACGTTCTGGGACGAGCTTGGGACTCGGGATTAGGATTGGCGTGTTGGCCGCCGCGGGCGTGATTGCCGCGGCGGCCGGGCCGCCGTCCCGCTGGAAGGTTGTCGCGCGGACCGCTGATGTCACGATGTCGATCGATTCCACGCGCATCGATCGCACGCGCGCGGATCACATGATCGGAATCTGGCTGCGGTTTGACTTCCCCGCCGCGGTGCCAGACTCCTCTGGGTCCGGCGCGCTCTACAAGCGAGTGGATGTGCGGCTTGCGGTCGACTGTCGGCAGCAGTTGGTCCGCAATGTCTCCGACAATGTGGTGGATTCAACGGGTGCGGTGATTCGCTCCGACACCTTCGACTCCACGGCGGCGCCCCAGTCGTTTGCGTCGCACCCGTTTAACGACAGCTCCTTCGCGGCCGTGTGCGCGTGGCTCGCGCCGGCGAGAGTTAGAAGCGCCAGTCCTTGACCACGAACAACCCAAACACCTTGGTCGGGTTGACCTGGTTGATCGTGAGGGTCGGGACCTGGAGGAGGAAGATCGGCTGGTAGGCGGCTTCGAGGGTGAGGCCGGGGCCGATGCGGGTCTGGACGACGGCGCCGGGAGGGGCCTGGCCCCAGTTGGAGGCGCGGGCCTGGATGGCGACGTAGGTCGTCGGCGTGAAGTACTTGCCGAACTCGAACTGTGTGCCGTACAGGAAATTGTTCACGGTGGCGTTGTTGAACGTGCCGACTGGCGTGTCGCCGGTCGTGATGTTGAACACGTCGGCGTCGAGCGAGCGGGCGATGTCGCCCTGGAACTGCTGCGTGGCCGTGCCGATGGCGAGGGTCGCCATCTTGTCGGTCAACGCCTGGGCATCGGCCGTGGTGGCCAGGATCCCCTGGCTGGGCGCCACGTTGGTGGCGCCGCTGGTGGCGGCTTGCGACAGCAGCGACGTCGACGTCGAGCCAAAGGCCAGGTAGTTGATGAGCTCACTCTGCGAGAGCGGCGGCTGGACATCGCTCCCGAGGGTGATCTGGGGCTTGGTGGCGGTGCCGGCGATCAGGATCTTGATGTTGAATGGCTGCCCATATGGCGGCTGGATGCCGTAGAGTGCCGTGGCCTGGACGGTGGGGTCAAAGTCGCGGGTCCCGATGAAGGTCGCTGTGCCCTTGGCGATCTCGAATCGCTTGGTGAGAAACGTGTACTGTCCGCGCTGGGTGTTCACGGCGCCGTCCAGGACGATGGCGTGGTGCCGGCGGTCGGTGCGGACGATGAGGTCGCCGTCGGTGAAGACCTCGACGTTGGCGTCCTTGTTGCGCACCCAGACCTGCGGGTCGATCTGCACGTCGATGTCCATCAGGAGGTTGCGCATGATCATGTTGGGCGACGGAATCGCCTGGCGCACGGTCGAGATGCTCGTGTCGGCGATGGCGTACACGGTCGGATCGGAGACGTCGAGCGGCGTCGGCTCGCCGGGGTTGGGCAGGTAGATCACGCCATCGGTGACGCGCACGCGGCCAAAGACGTAGGGCGCGCTGAGGGGCCCGGCCACGTCGAGCGAGTCGTCGATGTAGATCCATCCGCGCTCGCGCGTGTTGATCACGCGGGCGCCGTCGGCGCGCTCGGTCAGCGCCAGCACGGGAACGAGCGGATCGGTGATGTCGACCGAGCCGGTGACGCGGATCGTCCCCTGACTCCGGGCCACGATCGAGTCGATGGCGATCGAGTCGCGGACGCCGCGCAGACGGGCGACGATGTCGGTGAGTCGAATGCCGAGCGGGACGATGAAGACGCTCCCGCCATCGAGGGATACCGTGCCCGAGATCTCCGGGTGCTTGAGACTGCCGGTCCACTCCAGGTGCGCCGTGCCTTTCCCGCCCACGTCGCTCACCGAGCTCACGAACTCGGGGATGAGCTCGAGCGGCGCGCTGTCGGCCGCGAGCGTGAAGCTGACGGGGCCCTCGTCGGGGAGTCGGGGTGTGGTCGAGTCACCGCCGACGCCTAATCGAATGGGGAGATGGCCGTCGACGACGGCAAACGGGTGGGCGCCGTGTCGGGACATCTCGCCGTGCGCCGTCAGCGTCGTCGCGTCGTAGTCGAACCGGGCCGCGAGATCGGGCACGATGCGTCCGTTGTAGGCCGCATTGGCGACCGCTGCCTGGCCATGCACGGTCGGCGCGCGCGTCGTGCCACCAACATTGGCGGTGAGGCTCACGTCGCCTTGCATCACCAAGCGACTCTCGACGAGGGCCGCCAGATCACCGGCCTGGAAATGGGCCACGTCGACGTGAAACTGGGCCGACCCGCGTGTGGGGATCGTCCCATCGACAATGACGTGCCCGTCGCCGCCGTTGGTGAGCGCAAATCCCCTGATGGCGAGACCCGCGGAATCCCATCGGATGGTTGCCTCGCGGGACGCGCTCCAGAACGTCGTGTCGAACCGCAGGGCCAGCGAGTTGAGGGCGATGGTGCGCTCCCCCGGTGTCAGGCGGATGTTGGCGTTGGCCGTGTACTCCTGGTCGTGGGTGGCCGGACCACCCGCGAGAGTCGGGACGCCGCGCTGCCGGACGAGGAGCACGAGCGATCCCTCCGGCTGGTGATAGATCACGCGGGCATCGATGCTGTCGAGCGCCAGGCGTCCGAAGGCCACGGTATCGAGTTGCGCGCCAATGATGATCGGCGACGCGCGGGTCGGCGCGCGGAGCCAGGCGTAGGCGACGCGGGCGCGGCGGACGGTGCCGCCCGCGGCGATCACGTTGAATGCGGCGGCGCGCCCCTGGAGGTCGAACCGCGCGACCGAGCCGCGCACGACGCCGGCGGCCACGGCGTGCCCAAAGAGCGCGTCATGGCGAATCGGCACCGTGTCGATCGGTGGCACGCGGGTCGGCGCGACCTCGGCGAGCGGCGCGCCCCCGACCGCGCGTTCGACCTGCTGGCGAATGGTCGGCCGTGGCGGCGCGGTCGGCGCCGTGTCGCCACGCATGCGCTGGACGGCCTGGACGTACATCGACTCGCGACTCGTGGCGCGGCTCGTATCCGGTGGCGGGAGCCATCGCCGGATGGCGGAGAGCGAGTCGAGTTGCACGCGGTAGGTGAGCTCGCCGGTCCGTCCGGCCACGAGGCCAAAGCTGCCCGCGATGTCGGCGCTGGCGTTCTTGACCCGAAGCCGAGCGGTGTCGACGTGGGCGATGCCGTCGGCGACGGCGACGTGCAGGGTCGCGTCCTCGATGGAGACGCTATCGATGATCGACGTCTGGATCGACGCGGCGAGCGAGGCCTGCATCGTGGCCGGTGCCACGCCGCGGCCGGACGCGGAGACACTGGCCGTGAGCGTCGTTGGCGGGGCGCGCGTGACGACGGCGTGGACGTCGAGGAGCCGGGCTTGCGCGGTGACGTCGTAGCCGTAGTTGGGCGATGGCGTCGCCAGGTCGAAGTGGCCATCGACCGTCAGGACGCCGATCGAGTCGACACCGCCCGTGTCGGCCGTGAGACGGAGGTCGCCATGCAGGGTGAGGTCGCCCAGGTCACCGCTGGCGTGGGCCGTGCCGACGGCCACGCCTTGCAGGCCGAGTGCCGGGGCGAAGCGGCCCGCAGTTGTGAGCGCCAGGGGGTCGACCGTCGCGGTGAGATCGACGAGCGGGTGGCGTAGAGGGCGGCCGGCGAATTGCGCGGTGCCCGAGAGTGTGAACGCGGACGTGCCCGTGCGGCTCGTGTGCACCAGGTCGGCCTGAGCAGCGAGCTGCGTGTCGGTCGAGCCGTCCACCTGCACCTGGCCGCTCACCGCGCCGCGGATGGGGAGATTGGGCACGAGCGACACGCGGAGCGAGTCGAGCGTGAGCAGGAGGTTCGTGGCGCGGTAGATCCGGTGGCCCGTGCGTGTGGTGTCGGTGCCGACGGCGCCCGTGGCGGTCACGTGGCTGACGCGGTTCGTGCGGGCGTCGTCAAAGGCCAGCTCGGCGTTGACTGTGACGTCACGCAGGCTGCCGTTGAGGGCGGCGGTCCCGTCGATCAATCCCTGGCGGGGGAGGCGGACACTGGGGGCGAGTTGTTCGATGAGTCGGGTGTCGACGTCCGAGAAGCGGACACGCGTGTCACGGAAGGCGAACGAGTCGCCGAGGTGGAGTCCGACTTGGCCGGAGGCACGGGCTTCTCCGGTCGCGACCTGGAGGTCGTCGACGCGGTAGTCCTGCGAGGGGCCGTGCCAGGTGACGCGCGCCTTGCCGCGTGCCCAGCCGGTGCTCGGAAGGCGGGGATAGGCGAAGCGGAGGTCGGCGAGGGCCGCAGGGTCGGCGCGGCCCGTGGCAAAGAGCGACGGCTCCTTGAAGCCGTAACGGCCGGACGCGCTGTCGATGCGAGAGTTGGGGAGCGTGAGGCGGGTGTTGGTGAACCAGAGGGAGTCGCGCGTGAGATACAACAGGGTGGTGAGATCCATGATGCGCGCGACGGGCGGCTGAAAGAGTGCCAGGTTGGCGCGCAGGTTGGCGACCTGGGCGAATCGCGTGGGTGCGGCGGGGTCCTCGATGCGGAGGCGGGGGACCCAGGCCGTGACGCTGTCGGCGGTCATGATCTGCTGGTAGCCACCGGGGACCTTCACGATGACATCCCGTGACGGGGGAGGCGGCGGGTCGTGTATGGCGCTGTCAGACGCGTACCAGCGGCGGAGGATCAGGCGACTGTCGGTGAGGCGGACGTCGGTGGCGGCGATCCAACTGCCCCAGCCGGGTCGCGCAGCGGTGGTGTCGGCGCCGTGGTGTGGCGTGGGGGGGAAGATGCGTTCGTAGTTCCAGTGCTTGGGGGCGTACTCGTCGAGGATGACCAGGGCGTGATCCACGCGCACGCCATGCAAGGCGAGGCGCTTGTGGAGAAGGTCGCGGAAGGAGAAACGCGCGGAGACGCGGCGGAGGGTCACCAAGGGCGTGCCGGCACTGTCGGTGATCGCGACGTCACTGGCGATGATCTCGCGGAGGAGGTTGCCATCGAGGTGGCCGATGGAGACGTGGCCGTGGGCGACGGAGTTGAGGACGCCGACGGCGATGCGGCGGACGCGGTCGCGGCCAATGTCGGTGTTCGTGAGGGTCCACACGGCACCGACGATCAGGATCACGAGGACCCCGACCACAGTGATTGTGACCAGCACCACGCGCCGCATCAGAAGGCTTGGCCGATGGAGAGGTTGAGGGTGAGCCGGTTGAGCAGGCCGGTGATGCCGCCTTCGGTCAGCGCCGGCGCGTAGACGCGTGCCTTATCGAGCTTGACCAGCTTGGCCTGGGACCCGGAGCCTTCCTGCGTGATCACCACGAGATTGTACGTCGTGATCGGGTTGAAGCCAATGTCGACCCGGATCGCGCCCACCGCCGAGTAGTATCGAATGCCGACGCCGGGGGTCGCGGCGGCGGCCGCATGGATGGGTTCGCCCCCGAAGCCGCTGCCGGTCCCGACGATGGCGCCATCGACGAACACCGCGGCGCCCAAGTGGCCCTTGATCGGAAACCGGAACTCGGCGCTGCCTTCGAGCAGTTGATTGCCGCCGAGCGGGCGCGGCGTGAACTGAATGTCGGAGATCGGGACGCCCTGCAACCGGCCCTTCGAGTTAATGAACTGCTTTTGCGCGTTCGGATCGCACTGCGTGATCGGGGTGGATTGCGGGCAGAAGACGATCGTGGTGTCGTGGTGCGCGGTGATCTGGATCCTGCGCTGCCGCAGCGAATCAGGGGAGATCGTGAGCACGCGCGGCCCGAGCTGGTTCTCGCCGAACCCACGGACCGAGTTGGCGCCGCCGGCATAGAAGCGCACGCGCGGATACAGGACGTCGGCGATCGCCGTGTCGGGGAACTGATGCGACGTGATGGGACGCACCCATCCGGCGCTGGCGTGCAGGGCCAGCACGGCGGTGCCGATCGCGCCGCGGTTGAACTGGACGATCGACTTGTACCACGTGCCGTCGATGAAGGCGCGGTCGTAGTGAAACTGCGAATACGTCAGGTTGGACGCGTGTTGCAGCTCGGCGTGGAGCGTGAACCCACCGATGGGGTAGAACGCGGTGCCGCCGCTCTTATCAATGCTGGCGCTCAGCGTGAGTGGCGAGAGTCGGTGCGTGCCCGAGAGGGCGTTGATCGTCGGGATGTCGCACGCGCCAAAGTTCACGCAGTAGTAGACCTGCGCGGCGGAGACGTTGGTCTCCTCGAACTGATAGCGCAGGCTGACGGGGAGGAGCCCGCCAAAGAACGCGCGCGTGAACGTGGCGTTGGCGCCGTAGCCCTTGTCGACGAACACGCCCGGCGCCGAGCGTCGGCGGGCAAACACGCCGGCGCCAAGGGAGTTCTCCGGGGCCAGGAACCAGGGCTGGGTGAGGTCGGCTGACACCTGCCATTCGGGCTGGAGGAACGGCGCGGTCGAGAACCCTTGGTCCGAGGCTTCCTTGACGACGTTCTGAAAGATCGCGCGGCCGTTGAGCTGGGGGGCCAGCAGGTTGGCGGCGCCGGCGGTCAGCGTCAGCTTGCGACCGTTGCCGAGCCAGTTGTAGAACGTCAGGCTCCCGGTGGCCTGGAAGAACTCGACCGTGCTGAAGCCGGCGCGGAGCTCCGCTTGACGCAGCAGCGCTTCGTTGA
>DATMNB010000226.1:0-3798 GCA_035569435.1 Gemmatimonadaceae bacterium | reverse complement strand
AGCTCGGAGAGCGGCTTGCCGCGCTGCCGCTGGAGCATGATGCCGGTCCCGGCCAGGAACACGAACGCCGGGGCACAGAAGTGCGTGATCCAGCGCGTGAAGAAGATCGCCGGGGTCGTCTGGGTCAGGTCGGTCGCATCGAAGTGCAGCGTCCCGCGGAAGGCGAAGTCGCGGGTGTGATCGAGGACCATGATGACCATGACGAGGCCGCGGAGCAGATCGACCGAGTCAAGGCGCGGCGGGCGCGCCGCGACGGGCGCCGGCGCTGGTGCGTCGACCGCTTGCGGTGCTGGGATCGTCGACGTCATGGCTCGTAACATACCCGCCACACGGGGCTGATGTCACCGTAGCGACAGGTGGACGGGCTAGCATGCCGACTCCCTCTACCTCGGCGGCCGCAGCGTACATGTCACGTCGGAATGACGTTGGACGGATTGTGTTCATTTTGTGTACGTTGGTCGTGCCCGCGCGTGTGATGGCCCAGGCTGGCGCCGCCACGGACGTCATCGTCGGTCGGGTGACCGACTCGACCGGGGCGCCGCTCGCGCAGGCGACGGTGACGGCCACCGCGGTTGCCACGGGGTTGGCGCGGAGCGCCGTCACCGGCGACGATGGGCGATTTCGCTTTGTGTTTGCCGGGGCGGGTGGGCGATACGTGATTCGCGTGCGGCGGCTGGGGTTCGCGCCGGCGACCGTCGGCGTGGAGCGCCGGACGGAGACGGACCGTATCTCGGCGGACATCGCGCTCACGACGCGCGCTGCCGCGTTAGCCGCGGTGACGGTGCGAGCGGCGCGCAGTGATTCTACGCCCGAGGTCAACGGCACGGGGCGTACGCTGACGCCGACGATCGTGAACCGACTGCCGGTCGATGTCGCCGGGGATCTCGCGGCACTGGCTGCGTTGTCCCCTGGCGTTGTCGGGACGGCGGCCACGGATACGACGGCGTCGACGTTCTCGGTCGGCGGGCAGCGGCCGACGCAGAACCACATCACGCTCGACGGACTGACCTACACCTCGGGCGTGGTGCCGCGCGAGGCGGTGCACGAGACCAAGGTGGTCACTAGCACGTACGACGTGTCCAAGGGCCAGTTCAGCGGCGGCGAGGTGGAGGGCACGACGAAATCGGGGGGCAATAAGCCGCAGGTATCGCTGACGTACGATCTGCAGCCGCCCTGGCTCCAAGTCGGGGCAGCGCCGTCGGCGGCGTACTCGCGCGAGTATACGCTCAACCGGCTGAGCGCGAGCGTCGGTGGTCCGCTGGTGCACGATAAGTTGTTCGCGTTCCTGGCGGTCGAGTTCTCGCACAAGACCAACCCGTTGGCCACGCTGTTGTCGAGCGACCCGATCACCGACCAGCGGTTGGGCATCACGCCCGCCAATGCCCAGGCGTTCCTGACGGCCGCGTCGCAGGCGGGGTTGCCGCTCTACCCGGCGGGCGTGCCACAGACGCAGACGCGGGACAACGGGTCGGCGATCGCGCGATTCGACTATCTGCTAGATCCGTCGAACCATCTCACCGTCCGAGCGGACTATCACGGGCTCAGTCAGGAGGGAACGCGGGCCAACCCGCGTGGGCTCTTGCAGTATCTCGGAAAGGGCGGTGCGCAGGGCGGCGGGTTCCTCGCGGGACTCACGACCGAGGCGGGTCCGGTGACCAACGACGCGCGGGTCACCGGGCAGGTCGACTATCGGCGACAGGTGGGATACGGATTTCTGCCGCGGGGTCGAGTGTTCATCACGTCGACGATGGCGGACGGAACGCTCTCGACGTTCGATGTGTCGGCCGGGGGGAATCAGGATTTTCCGTGGACCGCGTCGACCAAGCTGCTCGAGGGTGGGGACGAGGTGGCGTGGCTCTCGCCCGGTGGGGACCACCGCGTCAAGCTGGGTGCACTATTCGACTACGGGACGGCGCGCACGGATTCGACGGAAGCGAAGGACGGCGTCTACTACTACAACTCGTTGACCGATTTCCAGAACGGGACGCCGTCGTTGTACACGCGCGTGTTGGGGGCCGGCTCGCGGAACTCCTCCCGCGAGGGTGAGGCGTTCTATGCCGGCGATGCGTGGCAGCCGCGGCGTGGGTTGGAGATCGACTACGGCGTGCGGGCCGAGGGCTCACAGTACGGAGATGCGCCCGCCGAGAATCCCGCGGTGGCATCGACGTTTGGGCTGCATACGGGGCGGTACCCGTCGGAGTGGCACTTGAGTCCGCGTCTTGGGTTCACGTACGCATCGGGCGGTGACCAGGCCGGCGCGTCGGGACTCACGCTGCGCGGCGGGATCGGGGAGTTCCGGGGGGTGATTCCGCCATTTCTCTTCTCCGAGGCCGCGCAGTCCAACGGGTTGCCGGGCGGGCAGACGCTGCTCACCTGTACGGGTGCGAGCGTGCCGACACCGAACTGGGCGGCGTATGTGGCGAACAGCAACACTATTCCGACGACGTGCGCGGGTGGGACGACGGGGACATCGGGGGATCTGCCGAGCGTGGTGGTGTTCGCGCCCGACGTCGGCGCGCCCCGCGTGTGGCGGGCGTCGCTTGGCGCGAGTCGCAAGTTGTTTGGGCCCATCAGCGGGTCGATCGATCTGTTTTACATCCAGGGGGTGTCGCAGCTGGGGCTGCCCGATATCAACCTGGACACGGTGCCCAAGTTTCATCTGTCGAACGAAGGCAACCGGCCCGTCTATGTGTCACCGTCCTCGATCGATCCGACGTCGGGCGCGGTGTCGCTCAATGCGTCGCGGCTGCATCCGCAGTTCGGGCCGGTCTCGGAGGTCGTGTCGAATCTGCATTCGGAGACGCGGCAGGTCGTCGTGGGGCTGAGTGGCGAGACCGGGAGCGGGGCGACGATTGACGTGTCATACACGTACACCAACTCGCGCGATCAGTCGCTGGGGTTCGATGGGGAGGGCGCCGATGGCAACTCGGGCGGCAATCCCAATCGGCCCACGTGGGGGCCGGCTGATGAGGAGCGGCGGCACCAGTTTCTGGCGACGGTGGTCGTGCCGGTGCATCGGGGGGTCGAGATCACGGCGATCGGGCATCTCGTGTCGGGGATGCCGTTCACAGCCGAGGTGGCGCAGGACATCAATGGCGACGGGCAGCGGAACGATCGGGCGTTTGTGTTCAATCCGGCGACGGTTCCCGATACTGGCGTGGCCAATGGCATGCGGCGGTTGTTGGCCAACGGGCCGCCGACGGCGCGGGATTGCTTGCCGTCGCAGTTTGGGCACGTGGTGTCGCGGAACAGTTGCTATGGGCCGTGGGTGCCGGATCTCGACTTCAAGGTGAACGTGAAGCCTGCCGCGTGGCTGACGCTGTCGGTGACGGCGTTCCATACGCTCGTCGGGCTGGACGAGCTGCTGCACGGGAGCACGCATCTCCAGGGGTGGGGGCAGGATGCGACGGTCGATCGTCGGCTGCTCTACGTCACGGGTTTCAATCAGACAACGAACAATTTTACATATCAGGTCAATCAGCACTTTGGGGCGGCGTCCGGGGCGTTAAATCCATTCCGGACGCCGTTTGTGATCGGGTTGCAGGGCCGTGTGACGCTCGGGGGCAAGGGCAAAGACAAAGAGGAGGATTGACGCCCACGGGTTGTAATGGAGTCGACAGGTCGGGGCGCTAGGCTACACAGGGCAGCATTGGTACGGCAGCATTGGTCGTGTTCCCGTCGATGGAGACAACATGTCACGCATGCATTGGATCATTGGCGCCGTCGCGCTCGCGGCGACGTCGCTCGGCGCCCAAAGTGGCGTCACGCGCTCACTTCCCGATAGTCTCGTCGCGCGAG
>DATMNB010000225.1:0-7572 GCA_035569435.1 Gemmatimonadaceae bacterium | reverse complement strand
TCGAGGATGGAACGGAGTTGAGAGTCGCGGGACGTCGCGCACAACAGTCGAAGGCGTCGCGCGGCGCCGGGTTCGTAGCCCATCAGCGGCAGTCCGGCGACACGCCCACGGATCGCACTTCACGCACGAAGGCGGCGCCGGGACCTGACATCGGGTCGGGTAATGTAGTGAAAACCTGCTGTTTCGCTACTAAGCCGTGACGGACACCAGCAATACTTCCGCTTGCTGAATCGCGCTCAGGGGGTAAATCGTGGGTAACTTTATGCATGATAGCTCCTTTCAAAGTTGTTGCACCCGCAGTATTGTGATACACGGTGGTTCAGCACGCCCGGCGTGGCTACCCTGGCCGACGACGGGCGGGGCGGGGTCTGGCCCACAGTGATAGGGAGCGAATGAGTCCAATTTCTCCGCTCAAGACGGAGCCCGCGCACGGCGCCACCGGCAATCCCGCTGGGTCGCCGACTGCCGTGAGCGTGCTCGATAGTCACTGGGCCGTCACTGCCATCGACGCCCAAGAGCGGAGCCGTGCCCTCTCGGCAGCACAACGCCTGTGGGCCGAGCGCCATGGCCCAGCGCCAGCCACCGATCCCGATGTAACTGTCGTCAGCGTGCTCGCCACCGCGTACGATGTCGCCGCCCTCGACTGGCTCGATCCGTTCGTCCGTCGCGCCTCCGGTGATACCGGCGGCGGCGGAACAAGTGGCAGCGTCGGTCCCCCGTCCGACGCACTCCGGCCACCGCTCATCGCCGTCGCCGCGCGCACCTTCCAGCTCCACCGCGTCCTGCCGCTCCGTGGCACCGGCGAAGCCGGCCTCTTCGGCCTGCTCCACGTGGCCGCACTCGCCACCGTCGCCGACCGCCGGTCCGACCTCTCCGACTGGCTCCGCACCGGCAACGCCGTCCGCGAGCTCCACGCCGATGCCGACGCCGACTGGGAGGTCGTCCTCGCCGACCGCCTGGCCCATGTGTGGACCGACCTGCTGGCGCCCGCCCGTGGCGGCCACCGCCGCGCCGTAGCCCGCTTGGGCGCCCTCCGCGAAGAGCGCGACGCCGGCGAAGCCGCCCTGCTCGAAGGACTCTCCGAGGAGGCCGCTGTCGCCCGTCGCTTCCGGCTCTTCACGCTCTACCACATGGCCGACGCCGCAGCCGCCCTGATCACGTACCTGACGCGCTCCGAGCCCGTCGACATCCTGCGCCGCCTGTCGTTGCACTTCACGGTCGCCCGCGCCGCCGCGGCCGGCGACGCCAGCGTCGATGTGGCGCTGTCCTGGCTCCATGGCGCCGCTGTACTGCTCGCACAGCGCCGCACGGAGCAGCTTGCGCTCCCTGGACTGAGTCAATAACGGGCCGGCGGCACCGGGAGCACGTGCCGCCCCGGTCGCCACTCCGCACCGGGTCACGCGTTACGCCCGCAAGGCTGTCGCTCGAGTCATCGGACGTCGGACCCCGAAGACACACCCATGGGATGCACTTCGGCCGACGCGATAGAGCAGCGTTCGGCGTCGTCCGCCGGCGTGCTCTACACTGAGCACGGGCGCTGTCACCGGCTCAGGCTGCTGGAATTCCTCTGCGAAGCAAAACCAGGCGACGTCCCCAGCCGTGGTCGTGCATCGCGCATAGTACCGATCATCTGTTCCCCAAAACCCAGTCCACCGCTCGGTCGAGCTATCCTGCCGCAAGGCCGTCTGCGGCGCCGCATCGAGCGCGCCGGTCGGCGCCTCGCACGCTACGAGATTCATCCCTGCGTCCCTCGCTCCGCTGGTGGTACTGGGTTCCCCTCGGAATGCATGAGCCGGGTCTCTGAGAAAGCTCTCAGAATCGGCGTCCGTGAGGTGGCGAGAGGTATACGAGGTTTCGGCCCCGAACGCAACGGGTCGTGACAGTGTAAGTCCTTGCCACGTATGTAGATATAGTGGATAACCCCGTGTGGAGAACATCTGGCGACGCGCTAACCCGCTCAGCCGTCAGCACAAAGCTAGGCCGCCTCATGTGGATACTTTGTCCCCATCCACCGCCGTTCGGTGTGTAACGGAGGCCCCGCTACTGTCACGCCGTGAGGTCCGGCGCCGTGACGTTGCCCCTCACTCTAGAACAAATGTTTCCCCCTATGACAGGACCTGTTTACCCCGCATTTCGCCGCAATTCTCGCGAGATGCGACCAAATACTATTGATATAGTTGACCGATCGAATTGGTAGCGAATTGCTCTTGTAAACCGCACGTATCAGGCGATCGAACCCGTCGATTTAATCGCCGACGCGACCCGCTCCACCCGCGCCGCGAACGCGGGCTCCCGCTCGAGCCGCGCCTTCACGCGCTCCACCGCGTGAATCACCGTCGAATGATCCCGCCCCCCAAACGTCGTCCCGATGTCATGGAGCGTCATCCGCAGCACCTCCCGGCAGAGGTACATCGCCACCTGCCGCGGCTCCACCAACGCGCGCGTCCGCCGCTTGGAGTGCAACGACTCCGGGCTGAGGCCACCCAAGTGAGCGGCGCCACCAGCCCACTCGACGGCCACCGCACGTTCGACAAGCGTAGTCGGTGCGACCGGCCGCTCGACCCGCAACGCCTCCCCGGCGAGCGCCACCGTCACCACCGCGTGCCGCACCGCGGCATGCGCCACCACGCGCACGATCGCGCCCTCCAGCGCCCGCACATTCGTCCGCACGTGCTCGGCCACAAACGCGGCCACCTCGTCCGACACCGTCGCGCCGAGTGACTCCGCGTCGAGCTTGGACCGCACGATCGCCAACCGGTGCGCGGCGTCCGGTCGCGACACATCGACGACCTTCCCCCACTTGAATTGCCCCACCAACACCGCGTCCAGCCCGAGCGAGTGCGGCGCCCGATCGCTCGTCAGCATGATCTGCCGCCCCGACTCGTACAGCACCCGGAACACCTCGGCAAACGCGGCCTGCGCCGCCGCCCGCCCGGCGAGCACGTGGACGTCATCGACCAGCAACAGCTCCGACCGCGCGAACCGCTCGTGAAAGACACTCGCCGCGCCCTGCTGCACGGCGGCCACCAGGTCGTTGGTGAACGACTCCGCCGACACGTACTCGACACGCGCCGCCGGCCGCCGCGCCAACACGGCGTGGGCCACCGCCTGCATGAGATGCGTCTTGCCGAGCCCCGTATCGCCGTAGAGAAAGAGCGGGTTGTACGCGCGCCCCGGGGCGACCGCGACCGCCGATGCGCTGGCGACGGCCGCATCGTTCGACGGCCCGACCACGAATCGGGCAAACGTGTACCGGGGGTTGAGCGCCACGGCGATCAAGTTAGGGACGGCCCCATGCACATCACAAATTGTGCATAGCCTGTGGATATCCGCGCAGGTACTTCCCTTGCCGCGATTTGCGCCCATGGCAACCATCTGGAAGGGCGCGATCACGTTCGGCCTCGTCAATATCCCGGTCGAACTCCGACCCGCCGTACGCGCCGGCGGGGACACCGTGAGCTTCCGTCAGCTCCACAAAGAAGACAACTCGCCGATCCACCTGGATCGCGTCTGCGACGCCGACGGCACCGTCGTGCCGTGGGGCGATATCGTGAAGGGCTACGAATACGCCAAAGGCAAGTTCGTGGTCATCACCGATGAGGAGATCAAGGCCGCGACCGTGGCGACGGCCAAGACCCTCGAGATCCTCGACTTTGTCAAAACCGACGAGATCGACCCGCGCTTCTTCGACACGCCCTACTTCATCGTCCCCCAAAAGGGCGCCGAACGCGCCTACGCGCTCCTGCGCGAAGCCATCCGCAAGTCCGGCATGGTCGGCGTCGGCAAGTTCGCGCTCCGACAGAAAGAGCAGTTGGCGAGCATCAAGGCCGTGGGCGACGCACTCGTCCTCGAGGTCATGCGCTTCGCGGCCGAGTTGGTGCCGCCGACCGAGCTGACGTTCCCGGCGGCCGATGGCGTGAAGCCGGCCGAGCTGAAGATGGCCGAGGCGCTGATCGAGAGCCTCACCACGCCGTTCGAGCCGACCAAGTACCACGACCAGTACCATGAGAACATCATGGCGATCATCAAGGCCAAGCTGAAGGGCGAGGCGATCGACACCGAGGAGCCCGCGGAGCCGCAGGGCACCGATGTGCTCGACCTCATGGCCAAGCTCCAGGAGAGCCTGAAGGCGGGGGGCAAGAAGAAGGCACGCGCTGGTGCCACGGCGGAAACCGGAGAGGCGGGCGCGGAATCCGATACGGCAGCCACAACCGGCGGCCCGCCGCCTCGGGCGAAGCGCGCCGCGCGCCCCCGCAAAACCGCATGATCGCGGCCGCGGACACGCTCTCGGCGCTCGTGGCCGCGGTGGCCGAGCGCGACCTGGTCGCCGTGCGACGCCTCGTGCTGGGGCCGCTACCGCTGCCGCGCGAGGTGCGCGAGGAAGTCCTCGCCGTAGCCGCGCTCCCGGCCGAGAGCTTCCGCGTGCCGGTCGCCCTCTGGCGGTATGTCTATGTGCAGCAACAGCTGCTCGCCCAGGCGCCACCGCCAGGCGACCCCTCACAACTGGTGCTCGCGATCGCTTCCCCGACGTAACAGTCCGGTGCGGTCCTGCTTTTGCGACTCGTGCCAGGGATCGCCACATCAGATATTTTGATCGCACTCAACCACTGGAGATCGCACGATATGATTCGTCTGACGCTCTCGGCTTGCGCGATGGCCGTCGCGGCCGCTGTCGCCCCGACGCGCGGAACCGCGCCGATGAAGTGGACCGCCACGCTCGCGCCGCAAGGCAGCTCCAAGATCGCCGGCACCGCGACCGTCGCCCCCGATGGTGCCTCCAAGATGACGGTCACGGTCAGCATCACGGGCGGCGACCCCAACGCGACCTATCCATGGCACGTGCACACCGGCAAGTGCACCGCCGGCCCCGTCTATGGCCCAGGGTCGGCGTATAAGCCGATCAAGGCCGACGCCTCTGGCGCCGGCACGGTGACCGTCACGGTACCCGTGGCCTCTCCCGAGTCGGGCGACTACCACGTGAACGTTCACAAGTCGCCGAGCGATATGGGCACCATTGTGTCCTGCGGCGAACTCACGATGGCGATGTGATTTAACCATGGCCATGGAGGCCATGGTCAAATCACTGTTTTGTTTGAACCGAGAACCTTGCGCGATTCGACGGGGATCCCGAGATTGAGATCATGACCGCTCACCAGCCGACGACCGGCTACTTTTTTATTCGCCGCTATTGGGCCCGCTTGGTCGGGGGTCGTGGTCGCGCGCGGAGACGACAGTAACGGTCGAGACGCGATGAGTGACCCCGACGGCCCCCGTCCCAGTGGACGGGGGCCGTTGTCGTTTTCACCCCCCCGAGTGTTGTGTCCATGTTCCGGAGCGCACCCATGCTGATCGTCACCCGTGCCGGCATCACCGAGCCCGAGCTCGCCCACATCTGCGAGCGCGTGGAATCGCTCGGCCTCCGCGCGCACGTCTCGCGCGGCCAGCACCGCGTCGTCATCGGCTGCGTCGGCGAAGAGGCCGCGCTCGCCGGCGTCCCGCTCCTCGCCCTCGCCGGCGTGGAATCCGTCACGCCCGTCCAGAAGCCGTACACACTCGCCGCCCGCGAGTCCTCGGCCGACTCGGCCCGATCGACCACGGTGACCCTCGGCGCCGACACGACGCCGACCCCCTGCGTCGTCGGCGGCCACGCCCTGGCCGTCATCGCCGGCCCCTGCTCGGTCGAATCCCGCGAGATGCTACAGGACATCGCCCACCTGGTCCGCGCGGCAGGCGCCGGCGCCCTCCGCGGCGGCGCTTTCAAGCCCCGCAGCTCACCCTACGCGTTCCAGGGACTGGGCGCGGCGGCCCTCGAGCTGCTCGTCGAGGCGCGCGCGACATCCGGCCTGCCCGTCGTCACCGAAGTCCTCGACCCACGACAGGTGGAGCTCGTCGCGGCGTCGGCCGACTGCCTCCAGGTCGGTGCCCGCAACATGCAGAACTTCGCCCTGCTCGCCGAGGTCGGGAAAAGCGGGCGACCCGTGCTCCTCAAGCGCGGCCTCTCGGCCACGATCAAGGAGCTGCTCATGGCGGCCGAGTATGTGCTGGCGCAGGGCAATCGCCAGGTGATCCTGTGCGAGCGCGGCATTCGCACGTTCGAGACGGCCACGCGCAACACCCTCGATGTCGGCGCGGTCCCCGTGCTCAAGTCGGAGACGCACCTCCCCGTGCTCATCGATCCGAGCCACGCCGCCGGTCGCGCCAAGTTCGTGGCGGCATTGGCCTACGCCGGCATCGCCGCCGGCGCCGACGGCCTGCTGATCGAGGTCCACCCATCGCCCGAGACCGCGCTGTCCGACGGCGATCAAAGCCTCGCACCAGCGGCGTTCACAGATCTCATGCGCCACCTCCGCGCGTTCGCCGAGGCCGCGGGTCGCGTCCTCCCGCGCACGTCGTGGGAGCAAAACGAGATCGAGCTGGAGCTCGAGCTGCAGCGCGCCGCCGCCGAGTGACAGGAGTGTCACCTCGTGTCGCCTTCCAAGGCGAGCTCGGTGCCTTCAGTGAGCTCGCCATCCGACAGTGCTGGGGCGACACCGCCCACGCGGTGCCGTGCCGCGAGTTCACGGACGTCGTGCATGCGGTGGCATCGGGCGCCGTCGACGCCGGCGTGCTCCCGGTCGAGAACACCATCATCGGCCCAATCGTGGCCGCCCGCGCCGCGCTTGCCGCCGCGGGCGCCGCGGTCACGATCACCGGCGAGACAACGGTTCCTATTCATCCCGTCCTGCTCGCCTGCCCGGGCGTGACCCTCGCCGACGTGCGCCACGTCTCGAGCCACCCCGCGGCCCTCGGCCAGTGCGCCGCTTTTCTCGCCCGCCATCCCGAGTGGCACATCGTCGTCGCCTACGACACGGCAGGCGCGGCACGCGACCTCGCCGCCACATCCGACATGACCCACGCGGTGATCGCCAGTGCGGCAGCCGCGCAACGCTATGCGCTACACACGCTACAAACCCATGTCGCCGACCGCGAGGACAACGCCACAACATTTGTGACCATAGAACCGGCGCGTGTGCCAGCCCAGCCGAACCGTTACTGACCCGTAGCCGACTCCATCACGAGACGTTCACCAGGCACCCATAGCATGCACCCCTTGCTCTCGATCCACCCCGGCATCGAGACCCACTTAGCAGGGGGACATGCGCGTGGAGACACGTCGTCAGTGGCTTCGAACGTTTCGAACGATCGTCGCGGTAACACTTGCCACATCAGGCGTGTGGACGGCCCGACTCTCGGCACAAGGCACGACAACCGGCGCCATCGCCGGACGGATCACCGACACCACCGGCACGGGCATCCCCGGCGCGCAGGTGCAGGTCACCAACCGCAACACCGGCTTCGTCATCAACGCGACCAGCCGCGCCAACGGCCAGTACTTCGTCCAGGGCCTGGAGACCGGCAACACCTTCCGCATCACCGTCCGCCGCATCGGCTTCGCCCCGCAGACCAAGGACGTGAACAACATCGTCCTCGAGCAGGTCACCGCCGTCAACTTCACCCTTGTGACCGAGGCCGTGACGCTGACGACCGTCACCACGCAGGCGCAGCGGACGGCGGCCATCTCGGAGGCCCCGC
>DATMNB010000224.1:0-4907 GCA_035569435.1 Gemmatimonadaceae bacterium | reverse complement strand
ATCGAGGCTCTGGATCGCAGGCCCCTCGATGATGCGGTGGCTCTCTTGAAAGACTACCAACATCTGGTGCTCACGAGCCAGAATGCCGTCGCTTTTCTCTGGGACGCGTTGCGCGCCACCGGACTCGATGCGCGGGCGTTGACCGGAGTGACAGTGAGTGCCATTGGGTCCGCGACTGCCGAGGCATTGTTGGCGCGCGGGATTGTTGCTGATATCGTGCCCGACCGATTCGTCGCCGAGGGGTTATTGGATGCGCTCGCGACGCGCGGCGGCGTGCGCGGGGCACGGGTGTTGTATCCGGCCGCGGAGGGTGCACGTGATGTGCTGCCCGACGGATTACGGGCGATGGGCGCGACCGTTGATGCGATCCGCGTGTATCGGTCGGTGCCCGATGGCGCGGCGTCGGACGACATGCGTCAGGCGATCGAGGAGCGCGCGGTCGATCTGGTGACGTTCACGTCGGCGTCGACCGTGCGCGGGTATGTCGAGGCCGTGGGGCCATCGCTCGCTGGTCGGGTGCGGGCCGCGTCGATCGGGCCGATTACGAGCGATGCCGCGCGGGCGGCGGGGATCGATGTGGCGATCGAGGCCGCCGAGGCGACCATCGATGGGCTGGTCGAGGCGATCGTGGCGGCTCGGTGATCGTCCGCATCGGGACGCGGCAGTCCGCGCTGGCGCTGACGCAGGCGCGGCTGGTGATGGCTGCGTTGGCGGAGCGAGGGGTCGCGAGTGAGCTGGTGACGTTCACCACGGTCGGGGACAAGAAACTCGATCAGCCGCTGCACGAGATCGGTGGCAAGGGGTTGTTCACCAAAGAGCTGGAGGATGCGCTCGCCGGCGGGGCCATCGACTGTGCGGTGCACTCGCTCAAGGACCTGCCGACGGACTCGCCGCCCGGACTCGAGGTCGTCGCGGTGCTGCCGCGCGAGGATCCGCGGGACGTGCTCGTGGTGGGGCCGGCGATCGTGGCCGTGGGATTGGGCGATCTACCGCGCGGGGCACGGGTCGGAACATCGAGTCTCCGTCGCCGCGCCCAACTTGCCGCACGCCGGCCCGATCTCGAGCTGGTGGAGTTGCGCGGCAACGTGCCGACGCGGCTCAGGAAGGTCGATGACGGGCAGGTGCACGCGGCCGTGCTGGCGGCGGCTGGGTTACTCCGGCTCGACGCCACGCAGCACATCACGGCGTATCTGGATGCGCCGGCGTGGTTGCCGGCCGCCGGGCAGGGGGCGATCGCGGTGCAGATTCGGGGCGACGACGTGTCGGCGCGGCGGACGATGGGGTCGTTGAACGACTCGGCGACGATGAGGGCGGTGACGGCCGAGCGGGCGATGCTCGGGGGGCTGGAAGGCGGGTGCCAGGTGCCCATCGGGGCGTTGGCGATCCCGTCAGGCGATAGGCTCGTGCTGCACGGCCTCATCGCTGATGTCAGTGGGGCCCGCATCCTGCGCGGCCACCATGCGGTGGACCCGGCGGCCCCCGCCGAGGCCGGCCTGGCGCTGGCCCGGCACCTTCGGGCCTTGGGGGCCGCCGAGATCCTGGGCGCCCTCCGGTCGGTCGCGCGGGTGCCGGCGCCGCAACCGGAGTAGCGCCTATCTTTCCAGATATGGCAGCGACCGATCTCCTGGTGAGCGCGGCTCAAGTGCCGCTCCCAACGTCCCGTCCCCGGCGGCTCCGGCGGACGGCACCGCTCCGGCGGTTGGTGCGTGAGACGCACCTCGAGCCGGGGCAGTTGGTGTTGCCGCTCTTTGTGCGGTCGGGGGTCGAGCTGCGGGTGCCGGTCGGATCGATGCCGGGGGTGGCGCAGACGTCGGTCGACGAGATGCTGCGCGACGCGAGCGCGGCCGCCGAGGCTGGGGTGGGTGGGGTGATTCTGTTTGGGATCCCGGACGAGAAGGACGACGTCGGGTCCGGCGCGTGGGACGAGCACGGGAGCGTCCAGCAGGGGGTGCGGGCGCTCAAGCGGGAGTTTCCCGAGCTGGTGGTGATCACCGATGTGTGCATGTGCGAGTACACGTCGCACGGGCACTGCGGGGTGCTCGTGGGGGACACCGTCGACAACGACGCCACGTTGCCACTCCTGGCGCGGGCCGCGGTGTCGCATGCGGCGGCCGGCGCGGACATCGTGGCGCCATCGGACATGATGGATGGGCGGGTGGGCGCGATTCGGGCCGCGCTCGATGGCGCGGGCTACGGTGACACGGCGATCCTGAGTTACGCCGCCAAGTACGCGTCGGCGTTTTATGGGCCGTTTCGCGAAGCCGCCGAGTCGACGCCGCAGGTGGGCGATCGTCGCGGGTACCAGATGGATCCCGCGAATAGCGACGAGGCGTTGCGCGAGGTCGCGCTGGATCTGGACGAGGGCGCGGACGCCATCATGGTGAAGCCCGCCGGGCCGTATCTCGACATTGTGCGCCGCGTGAAGGACGCGACCGGGTATCCGGTCGCCGCGTATCAGGTGAGTGGCGAGTACGCGATGATGCGGGCCGCGGTCGAGCGCGGGTGGCTGGACGGTGAGCGCGCGATGATGGAGTCGTTGATCGGCATCCGGCGTGCGGGAGCCGATTGCATTCTGACCTATTTCGCCACGACGGCCGCCCAGGTCCTCCGGCGGCGGGGGTGGGGCGGGGAGTGAGATGAAGTATCGAACGTTTCCGGGGACCGATCTCCGGGTGAGCGAGGTGGGGTTCGGGACGTGGACGGTCTCGACCGGGTGGTGGGGCGAGATGAGCGATGCGGACGCCATTGCCCTCATGCGCCGGGCGCTCGACGACCATGGCGTGACGTTCTTCGATACGGCGGACACGTACGGGAACGGGCGAAGCGAGCGGCAGATGGCCGAGGCGTTTCGGGGGCGGCGGTCGGAGGTCGTGTACGCGACCAAGGTCGGGTACGACATCTATGACGAGGCCGCGCGGGCCGCGCGGCGCGGCCAGTCGGAGCTGCCGATGCGGACCGACCCCGCGTACATCCGGATGGCGGTCGACCGGTGTTTAGAGCGACTGGAGACCGATTATCTCGACGTGCTCCAGATCCATAATGTGAAGATGGAGCACGTGCGTGATGCCGCGTTGTGGGACACGCTCCGGTCGTTGCAGCGCGAGGGGAAGGTGCGGGTGTGGGGGGCGGCGTTTGGGCCGGCGATCGGGTGGTTGTACGAGGCCATCGAGCTGTGCGAGCGGGAGCGCGACATCGGCGTGATCCAGATGATCTGGAACATTCTGGAGCAGCATCCCGGGACGGCGATGATCGACGCCGCGCGGGCGACGGCGCCCAACTGCGCGTTTACGATACGGGTGACGCACGCGTCGGGGATGCTCGAGGGGCACTATACGGAGGACACGGTGTTTGGCGAGCACGATCATCGCCGGCATCGGCCGCGGTCGTGGCTGATCAATGGGTTGCAAAAGATTCGAACGCTCGATTTCTTGACGACCGACCGGACGCTGGGGCAGGCCGCGCTGTCCTGGTTGCTCGCGGAGCCGCTGGTGGTGTCGACGTTGCCCAACATCTATGACAGTGCGCAGTTGGTGGAGTTCGCCGAGGCGAGCGATCAGCCTCCGTTGACCGCGTCGCAGATGGCGCGGGTGGTGGAGCTCGCGGGGCGGAACTTTGGCGTCGAAGAGCCCGCGATGGCGTACAAGGGGACGATGGAGGCTCCGGCGCGCGCGGTCGGATAGCAGGGCGACCCATTGTCGATCGTGCATGGGTGAAACCGTGACGCCATCCGGGGTGTTTCGTCCCCGGAGCAGTGCTTCGTTACAACCCACCCAATTAGCCAGAGCTGCCCATGCAGGCACGCAGTCGGCTGTCCGGAGTCGTGGCGTCGATTGCACTCGCGTTGACGCTGGCTGCGTGCGGCGGCAGCACGGACCCCAGGCCGCTCCCTGCAACCCAACTGGCTACGCATTTCGATTCAATCTTCTCGGTGCGGTTGGCGGCCGGTACGGCGGCTGACAGTGAGGCCGCGTTTGCCGTCGGCCAGTTCGTCGAGCTTGCGCCGGCGTACGGCGCAAACGACACGGCGATCACGGTCACGACGGCGTCGGGGACGCAGATGTGGCGGGGCCTCTCGTTCGCACTCATCGATGTAAACGGTGATTCGGATGCGTTTTTCGCGCTGTATCCGAACCGCAATCTCTCGAGGGTGGTGCTCGTGCAGATCGTGCGCTCCGGCGGTTGGGTGTCCGCCACGTCGATCGGCACCACGGATCAGTTCACGACGGTATACCCAGATTCCGTCGCCAGCGGAACGTCGACGCTGCTGTCGACTGGCGCGACGTGCTCGCTCCAGAGCAGGCTTGCGATCGATCCCACGTTCAGCCAGGAATATTCCGGGTACAGCTGCGCATCCGCCCAGATCAACGGCTCGCTGTCGGTGGTGTTCCGAGCGGCCACGAATATCGGCTCTGTCGCGATCTCGAACGTGACGTTCGGCGGCGTGCTACTCACCGAGGCCGGCGCGAGCCACGTGGTGGGCATTCCGTCGCGCGGTGCCGCTGCCGCGTTTGGCCTCAAGTCGCTGTTCGATTACCGGCGCTGAGGCGGGCGTAGGCCGGGCCGGACGGCGTCGATGGCGGCGCCGTCCGGCTTCTGCGTTCAGCGCTGCAGCTCGCCGTGGTCGAATGGCTCGCGTTGGCGGCGCAGGAAGACCGTGTCGTACAGTATGGCCGCGACGATGCTGCCGAGGATCGGGCCGACCCAGTAGATGAACTGGCCGTAGAAGTTGCCGGTGATGAAGGCCGGGCCGAAGGAGCGGGCCGGGTTCATCGAGGCGCCGGTGAGTGGTCCGATGGCAAGAATGTCCGCCGCGATGGTGAAGCCGATGGCCAGGCCGCCGATCTTGGGGCCTTGGGGGTCGACGGCGGTGCCGAAGACGACGAACGTCAGGAAGAATGTCGCGATCG
>DATMNB010000223.1:0-15140 GCA_035569435.1 Gemmatimonadaceae bacterium | reverse complement strand
CGGCATGAAGAACTTGAGGGCCGCGACCGCGGCGACTGCGCCCAGGAGCTGCGCGACGATGTACACGCCGGCCATCATCGGCTCGATCCGGCGTGTCACGAGAAAGCCGATCGTCACGGCCGGGTTGATGTGCCCGGAAATGCGCATGGTGGCGCTCACCATGATCGCCAGCGCGATGCCGTGGGCCAACGCGACGTCGAGCAAGCCGACGCCCGCTGTGGACTTGGATGCGATGATGGCCCCACCACCGATGAACGTCAGCGCAAACACACCCACGAATTCTGCGGCAAAATGACGCCACGCGTCTTTCATTCGATCTCCAGAGGTAGGCAGCGCCGCCAATTATAAGCGGCGCAGCCTACATCTGCCTAGTCGGCCCGCCGAAACACCAGTGACGCGTTGATCCCGCCAAACCCGAACGAGTTTGAGAGCACGTGCTCGACTCGTTGTGCACGGCCCGTGCCGGGGATGTAATCCAGATCGCAGGCGCCGTCCGGCTGCTGGAGGTTGATCGTTGGGGGCAACCACTCGCGCGTGAGGCTCAAAGCACACACCGCCGCCTCGACGGCCCCGGAGGCGCCCAGCGCATGACCGTAGTAGCCCTTGGTGCCGCTGATCGGCATGCGATACGCGTGGTCGCCGAACACTTGCTTGATAGCGGAGGTTTCCGTCGGATCATTGAGCTGCGTCGAGCTTCCGTGCGCGTTGACGTAGCCGATCTCGGTCGGCGCGACGTGCGCGTCGGCGAGCGCGAGGCGGATCGACCGCGCCGCCTGTGAGCCATCTGGCCGCGGCGCCGTCATGTGGAACGCATCGTTCGTCGTGCCGTAGCCCAGCAATTCGGCGTAGATGCGCGCGCCGCGGCTCACGGCGCGTCCATACTCCTCGAGGAGCAGCACCGACGCCGCCTCGCCCATCACGAACCCATCGCGATCCTTGTCAAACGGCCGCGACGCGTGCGTCGGGTCATCGTTCCGCGTCGACATCGCCCGAATGATCGAGAACGCGCCGAAGCAGAGCGGCGCGAGCGGCGTCTCGGCGCCCCCGGCCAGCATAATGTCGGCGTAGCCATCGCGGATCTGCCGGAACGCCTCGCCGATCGCCATCGTGCCCGACGCGCAGCTCATGGCGTTGGTCGAGTTGGGACCGCTGATGCCCAACTCGATCGCGATGTTGCAACTCGACGCGCCCCCATACACCGCGAGCGCGACGATCGGATCCACGGCGCGAAGCCCCTGCGAGAGGTAGCGTCCCAACTGCATTTCGGCGAACGCCACGCCACCCAACGCCGATCCCATCATGGCGCCGACGCGCTCACGATCCTCGCAGGTCAGGTCGAGCTCGCCATCGGCGAGCGCCATCCGCGCCGCGGTGACCGAGAACTGGCCATATCGATCGAGGCGTTTGCTGCGCTTGGCGTCGAGGTGATCCTGAGGAACGAAATCGGAGACTTCGGCTGCCGTCCGGCTGCGAAAGGGTGTCGGATCAAACCGTGTCACCGGTCCGACCGCCGACTGTTCCGCGCGAATACCCGCCCAGAGGCCGTCGACCGCCAGCCCGATCGGGGTAATCGCACCAATGCCTGTCACCGCCACCCGCAATCGTCCACTCATCCGCTCTCCGTGATCCGTTCAGCGACGCGGGCCAGTCCCGCAAGCGTGCGCGACGCAATGCCGTGCACGAACACCGGCCCGATGACACCCACGGCCGCCACTGGTCCAATCACTGGCACCGGCGGACCGTTCCACACGTGCACAATCCGTACGAACGTCCCAGCATCCGATTGCGCATCAAAGGTCCATTCCACGTCCATCCCGGTGGTGATACCCCCGATGTGCCGAAACCGCACCGCGTATTCGGTAACGACCATCTCCGACAACCACCACGTGGGCCAATTCACGAGACCGAACGGTCGATTGGCTGACATCTCGACCACGCCACCTCTGGCATTATTCCGCGATCGGAAGCGAACGAAACGATAGTGGGGCAGCAGTGCCGGCCACGTCTCGACGTCGGCGGCCAGGCGAAAAATGCGCTCGCGCGGGGCCCGCACGAGGCGCTCGTCGACCGTGCGCATACGACGGTCGAGGGGCATCGGCCCGAGTTCTATGGGCATCCTGGGGTTTTACCCTGAGGCAGTCGCCGGGGTCCAACTCGCCGTGACCCGGAACCCGGGGCGGCGTCGTACGAGCGCGTCGTGTCCCGTCGCCGCCCGCACCGCGTCGGCCAACTCGCGCTGGGTGAACCCGCGCATGACCGACACCACGCCGTCGTGCCGACTCACTGGATGGAACCCCAGCAGAAATGACGCGGCCCAGATCCCGGCAGCGGCGACGCGCGTCCGGCGGATCTCACTAATGATCACCCGCCGCCGCGCCACCCGCTCCAGCTCACGCACGAGCTGCCGCGCGTCCGCGTCAAAGAAGTGGTGCAGCACCTGCGAGCACGTGACGATGTCGACGCTGGCGTCGGCAAACGGCAACGCCAACGCGCTCCCGACGATCGCCATCTCGGTCTGGGGGCGACAGGCGATCGCGGCCCACTCGGCGGCCTCGAGCCCGACGGTGTCCAGGGTGACGCCGGCACGGTGGGCGACGACGCGGGCGCGTGCCGGGATGTCGCCGAGTCCGGTGCCGACATCGAGGAGCGTCGCGTGGCGAGGCAGGAGGGGAAGCATCGCCGCGACTTCGCCGACGACGGCGCTGGCGCCGCCAAACAGCGCGTTGGCGAGGGCCACGTCGCGGAGGGAGCGGCGGCCCAGATGTGGGTCGAGATCCGGGGCATCGAGGACCTCGACGCCGCGTTGTCGTCCGCCGCGCGGATCTCCGTCAGCGCTCGAGCTGCGCGTACCCGCCTCGGTAGTACAGGAGTGGCCCGGTCGAGTGGACCTCGGCGTGCTCGACCTCGCCGATCACGATGGTGTGATCACCGCCGGGAAGCACCAACTTCTTGCGGCACTCCACGTAGGCGAGCACGTCATCCAGAATCGCCGCGCCCGTCGTATCGCGGACGTAGCCGATCCCATCGAATCGATCGGTCTCCGGCGCCGCGAATCGTCGGGCGAGGGCTTCCTGATTGGCGGCCAGGATGTTGACCGCGAAGTGCGACGCCTCGTCGAGGACGGGGTGCATCGACGCATCCTTGTCGATGCAGACGAGGACCAAGGGAGGGTCGAGACTGACGGAGCAGAACGAGCTCACCGTGAGCCCATGGTCGCGGCCGGCCGCATCCCGCGTGGTGACGACGGTGACCCCCGATGCGAACCGTCCCAATGCGCTCCGAAACGTGTCTGGATCGACGCTCATGGCTGTCTCATATGTGTCCCAATAGGGCCAACAGGTAGGAGGGCCGCAGCACCTCGCGCGGAGGCACGAAGTCGCCGGCGACGCCGACAAACAGATCCGCCATCTCCCGGCGACTCGACAACACGCGGGCGGCACGGTTCATCAGCCGACTCGATGAGACCGCGGCCGCGACGAGCCGCTCGACGCGCCACTTGCCGGCGAAGTGATGCCGGCGGCATCGATCATAGGCCGCCAATGCCACGTCGGCAACACGCGCCGACGACGCGCGCGCGGCCTCGAACGCATAGGGGAGCAGCAGCTCGCCGCCGCGGAGCGCCGCGTAGATCCCCTCGCCCGTGAACGGATCGAAAAAATCCGCCGCGTCGCCAACGAGCGCGGCGCCCGGCGCCCAGGCGCGATGTGCCCGCTGCGCAAATGGTCCGGTGGCTTGGACCGGCGCGACACGCGTCGCGCCGGCGAATCGGGGCGTGAGATGGGGTCGGCGCGCGATCCATCGCTCGAGATACTGCGCGGGATCGCCGCCGATCATGCGCGCCCCCCGGACGGGAATGACGAGGGCCACGTTGGTGAAGCCGCTGCCCACGTCGGCCAGTCCGAGATAGCCGTCGCGCTCGACGTGCATCTCGCCCGAGGCGCCCATGTCGGCGACGCCGGTGTAATGCGTGACCAGCGCCAGCCGCCGCGGCCACGACGCCGTACGCGCGAGCCCGAGACGCCGCGCGACGACGGAGCGCAGCCCGTCCGCACCAATGACGAGCCGCGCGTGCACGGTGCGTCCTCCGTCGGTCTCGACGCCGATGACACGGCCGGACCCGTCCCGCACGACGTCGCGGACGCGCACGTCTTCCTGCAGCCGGGCGCCGGCGCGTGTGGCGCTTGCCAGAAGTAAGGGATCGAGCAGGCGCCGCCGGAGCGCGATCCCGCGATCCCGAAAGCCGCGAAACCCATGCGATGCAGCAAAGTCACCCCGAAAGGCGAGTCCCGATGGCGAGCGCACCATCATTCCAGAGAGCTGGGCCGCTCCCGCCGACTCGGCGGCCTCGAGCACACCCATCGCATCCAGGATGCGCGATGCTTGGGGACTCAAATACTCGGCGCACGGCTTGTCACGCGGGAACCGCGCCCGATCCAGGATCAGGACATCGACTCCCGCACGCGCCAACGCCCACGCTGTCGATGCGCCAGCTGGACCACCGCCTACCACCAGGACCTCAGCTTTCACGTGCCTCCCGTCGAACGCACCACGAGCCAACAGACGGTAGCGCCGAGCACGGTGCTCAGCGCGTTCACCGCATCGTTGTCGAGCCATGATATGCCACCGGCCGGCACCGTCGCCGCGCCGCAGGGATGTACTCGCCGTTCGGTCAGGATGTTGCATGACGGGCATCGCCGGCGCACCTGCCATACGGCCCCGAGCACCGAATCCGCGAGCGCGCCCGCCACGCCGCCGACCACCGCAGGCCAGGCGACGATCGGTGGCCATCCGAGCAGTACGGCCGACGCCGCGATCATGGCCGCCCCGGCCAGGGAGGCCACCGTGCCGGGTACAGTCACCCCGCCGGAGGTCCCGGCCGGTACGATGCGCAGGGAGACGATGGACCGCGGACTCCGGCCAGCGAGCGTGCCGATCTCGGTGGCCCACGTGTCGGCGGTGGACGTCGCCAGCGCACCAATGGCCAGTGCCTGCCACGCGGGATAGTGGGAGATGGCGAACGCCGCGGCACAGGTCGTGAAGATTGCGCCGTTGGCCATCACCTGGACGGCGTCACGCGGGCCACCTTTGGCGACCATGGCGTCCGTGCGTTTTTCTTTTGTGGCCCGTCCGAGGCGTGACAAGAGTGTAGATGTGATGAAGAACACGATGAGCAACGCGCCCCAATCCCACCCAGCGGCCACGCACACCCCGCCGACGATCGTCGCGGCGATGGCGCCGCTCGTACTCAGTGAGTGCGCGCGCCGGGCCAGCCATGCGATCGCCGCGGCGAGCGCCAGACCAGAGGCCGCGCGGGCAAGCGCGGGTGGGACGGGCGGCGGCGCCATGCGAACAAACCTAAGTGCAAGTCCAACTGCGGGCGTTGGTTGCGCCGGGTGGTCGTTGGCGTCTATAAGTCACGGCGCTAGGCGCTGCTCTGCTTGAACGCGACGTGATCGTCGCTTACCTTCGCTCGTCCCAGACCAGCCCCAACCGCTTGTTATGACCGCCACGGTCGATGCGCTCGTGCCCCTCAGTCTCCTGGAAGCCGTACGGAGCGTCGACTCGCCTGACGACGATCTCGAGGCTGAACTTGTCCCGGAGCTGCGAAACAAGCGGCTGGGGCTGAGCGAGACTGTCTACGCTCAGATCCGCCGCTACACCGCGGCGGCCAAGAAAAGTCTTCGGACGCCACAGGACGAGGCCGTTGCGCTCGCCCGGTTGATTGGCCGGCGCTCGGATGCGGCGGCGGTGTTCGAGTCCGCGGGGCGGATCCTGGCGCGTGAGTCGCTCGCGACCACCTCGCCAATGGCGCGGCAGGTGATTCTCGTGCTCCCGTCGCTCCTCGCGCGTCCGCTGGCGCTCCGACAGGCACGGCGCATCGCGACCCGGTTCCTGAATGGTACCATTACGCGTGTGGGGAGCTCGCTCTTGCTCGCGGTGCCGGTCTCGGTCACGCTCGATTCGGCGCCAGCCGAGCGGGGATGCGCGTACTACGAGTCCGTGTTGCGGGAATTGGTGAAATGGCTCGTCGGTGGGACGGCCGCGGTCGAGCATGTCCGGTGCGTGAGTCGCGGCGAAGAAACCTGTGAATGGCGAGCTGAATGGCGACCGATGGATCGCGGGCGCTGATGCCGGAGACGCTGCCCGAGGTGCAGGGCGCGCTGGCTGAGGCGGGACTCGATGGGTGGTTGCTGTACGACTTCCGGCGCACCAACCCGATTGCGGCGGGCATCCTGGGCCTCGAGGGGATGGTCACGCGACGCGTGTTTGCCTACATCCCCCGCGAGGGGATGCCGGTCGCCGTGACGCATGCGATCGAGCAAGGACCCTGGCGGGACTGGCCGGCCGCGTGGCGGCGCGAGGTCTATAGCAGTTGGCGCACGCTCGAGGCGATGTTGGCGGCGATTGTTGGCGGCCGTCGGGTGGCCATGGAGTACTCGCCGGGGGACGCGGTGCCGTACGTCGATCGGGTCCCGGCGGGGGTACTCGACATGGTGCGGGCGGCGGGGGCCACCGTGGTGAGCTCGGCCGAGCTGGTGACGCGCTTCTATGCGGTGTGGGGTGCCGCGGAGATTGCGTCGCACCGACGGGCCGCCGAGGTGATTGCGGGGATCGCCCATGAGGCGTTCGCGCACGCGGCGGGTGGGACGACGACCGAGCATACGCTGCAGCAGTGGATTCTCGAGCGGTTCGAGCGGGCGGGGCTCGTCGCCGACCATGGGCCGATCGTGGCGATTGGGCCCAATGCCGCAAACCCCCACTATGAGCCAACGGCGGAGCACGCGGCACGCATTGCGCGCGGGGACGTGTTGCTCATCGATCTGTTTGCGCGCGAGCCACGGGGCATGTGGGCCGATCAGACCTGGATGGGGGTACTCGGGACGCCCGACGCGCGCACGATCACGGTCTGGGAGGCGGTGCGCACCGCGCGCGATGCGGCGATTGCGCTACTGCGGTCGCGCCACTCGCCGGTGCGAGGCGGGGACGTCGATGACGCCGCGCGGGCGGTCATCGTGGCGGCCGGGTTTGGGGAGTACTTCACGCACCGGACGGGGCACTCGATCGATGCGCGCGATCTCCACGGCGCGGGGCCGCATCTCGACAACCTCGAGACGCGGGACGATCGGCTGCTGTTGCCAGGCGTGGCGTTCTCGATCGAGCCCGGCGTCTATCTGCCCGGCGTGCTCGGGGTGCGAAGCGAGGTCAATGCCGTCATGGCCGGTCCCGAGGGGGTGCTCATCACGCCGGGTGCGCCGCAGCGCGAGCTGATCATCGTTTGACCCGACCGGGTCGAACCGGTCGAGTCGAGCCATCCGGGGCTGAAGCCCCGGATGGGTTGACCCAGAACGTCGAGTCGGTGAGGCCGAGGCGCCAGAGGGCGAAGGTTTGGACGCCCAGGTGGCGGGCGATGGCGGCGATCGTGTCGGCCGTGGTGCCGTCCGCGACCCAGACCGAGGTGGAATCCGGGCCCGTGGCGCGGAGGTTGAGAGAGCCGGGGTCGCGCGTGAGCGTGGTATGCCACTGGGCCGCGAGGCGGCGGGCGTCGTCGGCGCCGACGACGACGGTGGAGCCGCCGTGTCGCCATTCGTAGCCGTAGACGGGGACGGCGACAACGAGGTGGGTTGCCCCGTGGGCTTCGGCGGCGCGGGCGGCGATGATCGAGTGGGCCCAAGCGGGAGAGGCGATCGGGCCTGGGGCGCCGCTGGACCAGTGTTCGTCGTAGACCATGACGACAAGGCGGTCGGCGCCGGCGGCGATGAGGGCGCGGGCTGGGTAGGTCAGGCTGTCGGCGGCGACGACGGTGATAGCGACGGGGGACACGCCCCTGGCGTGGAGGCGTGCGCTGATCGCGTGGACGACGGTGGTCAGTGCTGTTGTGTCGGCGGGGGTCATGCCCTCAAAGCCGATGACGATCCCACGGTAGCCCGCGGACACGGTCAGCGCGGCGAGTGAGTCCGTGGTATGCGCGAGGATGGTCGTGTCCCCCGCCAACCGCCGGACCGTCTCCGGACGGAAGCGGTCGCGAAAGTAGTTGGTCAGGAGGGTGAACCGGCGGATCTCGGACCCGGTCGAGTCGTGGTAGAGGGGCGTGGGCAGGAGCGTGAGCGTGTCCAGGGCGACCCAGCCAGTGACGACGGCGCCGAGCTCGCGGCCGTGTTCGCGCACGCTCGCGGCACTTCGGGCGTCCCAGGGGGCGCTAAACCCCCACCAGTGGGCCCACGGCGGGCCCGAAAAAATCAAGAGCGCGAGCGCCAGGCGGCGCCATGGGTGTGCAGTCGTCATATTTCGCCGCCGCATGCGATTGTCTCTTGTGAAGCTAGCAGTGACCCACGGTCAGCGCGCGTCGTCACGGAGAGTGAGCGCGCTCCGGGTTATTGTATGGCTCGCCGTTACTGGTGTTGCAGCCTGCGGGCCAGCAGAGCCGACGCCCCGTGCGTCCGCGCAGGATTCGGCGAAGCCTGCGCCGGCGCCCGTGCAGGGCTACAGCGTCGTGTCGCTCACCTCGACGGGGACGCTCATCGGGACGGTCTCGTTTGACGGTCCCGCGCCCACCGATTCGATCATCCATCCCGTGGTCGATACCGACGTCTGCGGTCACGTGCTCATGGATCCGACGGTGCAGCATCGCGGCCCGCGGTTACAGGGTGTGGTCGTCTGGCTCACGGGCATCACCGCGGGGAAGCACCTGCCGTACACCCGCCGCTACGATCTCCTGACGGAGAGCTGCCGGCTCACGCCGCGCGTGCAGGCGGCGATCGTCGGCGGCACCCTCAACGTGCGGAACGCCGACGCCGTCACGCATCGCACGCGATTCATTCGTGGGAGCGACACCGTGGCGGTGATCCCCGAGACCGAAGAAGGCCAGGTCGTCCCCACGGAGCGTGTGTTGGCCAGCGATGGGCTCATCGAGGTGCGGTGCGACCCACACCCGTGGAGTCGCGCCTGGCTAATGGTGTTCCGGCACCCGTATTTCGCGATGACGGATGCGAATGGGGCGTTCACGATCGACTCGGTGCCTCCGGGTCGGTACGAGATCTCGGCGTGGCACGAGCGCTTTGGCGTGGTGCGCGACAGCGTCACCATCGGCAAGTCCGCGCCGCCGGTCGCGCTTACGTTCCGGGGACCAGCTCCCGCGCATCCGGCGACGGCGATGCCCTGAACTGTCCGCGATAGAGTTTCGCGTACGTGCCTTCGTGGGCCAGCAGCGCGTCGTGCGTGCCTTCCTCGACGATCCGGCCGCGATCAAGCACGACGACGCGATCGGCGCGGCGCACGGTGCTCAACCGATGGGCAATGATCAGGGTCGAGCGGCCGCGGAGCAGTTCGACCATCGCTTCCTCGACGAGGCGCTCGCTCTCGCTGTCCAGACTCGACGTCGCCTCGTCGAGCACGACGATCGCCGGATCCTTGAGAAAGACGCGGGCGATGGCGATGCGCTGGCGCTGGCCGCCCGAGAGCTTGACGCCACGCTCGCCGACGCGGGTCTCGAGGCCGAGTGGGAGGCGCTCGATGAACTCCCAGGCGTGGGCGGCGCGGGCGGCGGCCAGCACGTCGGCTTCATTCGCTCCTGGGCGTGCGTAGGCGATGTTCTCGTGCACCGTGCCGCTGAACAGCGATGGCTCCTGCGGCACGATCCCGACCGATCCACGGAGGTCGGCGAACGAGAGCCGGCGCACGTCGTGGCCATCGAGGGTGATGCGACCGTGGGTCACATCCCAGAACCGTGGTAACAGGGACGCGGCTGTCGTCTTGCCCGCGCCTGATGGCCCGACGAGCGCCACGACCTCGCCCGGTTCGATGGAGAGCGAGATGCCGTGCAGCACATCGGGGAGCTCGTCGGTATAGCGGAACGACACATCCTCGAATCGCACCGCGCCCCGCACCGGGCGGGCGAGCGGCTCGGGCTCGGCTGGCTCGGCGATCGTTGGCTCCGTCTCCAGGAGCTCGAAGACGCGCTTGGCGGCGCCGACGGCTTCCTGGTAGCTGCCGAACAGCGAGGCCAGCGAGCCGATGGCGGCGGCGACGGTGATCGCGTAGAGCAGGAACTCGACGAGTGCTCCTGCTGTGAGCGCGCCCGCGAGCACGAGACGTCCACCCTGCCACAGCACGATGACCACGCCGGCGAAGGCGATGAACCCGACGACGCCAAAGAAGAGCGCCCTGAGGAGTGCCCGCCGGATCGCGGCCGTCACCACATCGCCGAGTTGGGCCGCATAGCGCTCGGATTCGACGCGCTCGCGCACGAACCCCTGCACGGTACGAATTTGCGAGAACGCCTCGTCCGCCGAGCCCATGGCCGCGGCGACTCGATCTTGCACGCCCATGCTGGCGCGGCGCAACGCGCGTCCAAAGATCATCGCCGCGGCGACGATCACGGGCGCCACGGCCAATGTCGTCATCGTGAGCGTCGGATGCGTCCGCGTCATGATGAAGACGCCGCCACACAGGAACAGCACCTGCCGGGCCAGCTCCGACACGTTCGTGTTCATGAACGCCTGGAGGATCGCCAGATCCGACGAGAGGCGGCTGGTGAGCTCGCCCGTACGCCGTTCAGTGAAGAACGCGGGCGACAGCCGGATCAAGTGGGCGAACAGCGACTCACGCAGCTTGGCGATGACGCGCTCGGACGTGCCGGTGAGCAGATACACCTGCACAAAGTTGAGCAGGCCTTGCACGGCGAACAGGCCGATGAGGAAGAGCGCGATGCGGTCGAGCTGGTGCCGGTCGTGCTGCTGGAACGCCGAGTCGAGCAGGACCTTGACCTGCTTGGGGAAGTACAGCCCGATGCTGGCCGCGAGGACCAGGCAGACGGCGCAGAGCACGAGGCGACCCACGTAGGGCCGCACCAACGGCAGGAGCCGGGCAAGAGGCTTGGGCGACACCACCCGGCGACCCGCGGTCGCCGACTCTCCAGCGGCGGTGCCTACTGGGCCGTCACTCAGACCGCGACGACGCGCCACGACATCATAGGTGGATCCGGCGGTCCACCGCCATCGCCAGGAACAGCAGCGCCAGATAGAGCAGCGAGAACTTGTAGACCTTCCACGCGGGGCCGGCGAACTCCTTGGCTCGGCGGACGGCGATGACGCCCGCGAGCAGCCAGCCGCCCAGCACGAGCGCCGAGACAAGGTAGATCAGGCCGAACACGCCGAAGGCCACGGGCAGGATCGTCACCGGGATCAACACCAGCGTGTACCAGAGCATCTGGTCCATCGTGGCGCGCTCGCCCCAGACGAGGGGCGCCATCGGCACGCCGGCCTGGGCGTAGTCGCGTTGCTTGAGGAGCGCGAGCGCCCAGAAATGGGGCGGCGTCCAGTAGAACACGATGAGGAACAGGTACACTGCCGCGAGATCCAGTCGTCCGGTGACGGCCGCCCAGCCGACGAGGGGCGGAAACGCGCCGGCCGCGCCGCCGATGACGATGTTCTGCGGGGTGCTGCGCTTGAGCCACCGCGTGTAGATGAAGACGTAGAAATAAAACCCGCCGAGTGCCAGCGCCGCCGCCAGCACGTTGACGTAGTGCGCGAGGAGCCCGGTCGCGGCGGTCGCGAGCGCGATGCCAAATGCCAGCACCGCCGGCGCGCCCATCCGGCCGCTCGGGATCGGGCGGCGGCGGGTGCGGACCATGCGGTCGTCGATGTCGCGATCGACGTACATGTTAACCGCGTTGGCGCCGCCGGCCATGAGGTAGCCACCGAGCGTCACGAGGACGACGAGCTGCCAGGACGGGTGCCCGGCGGCGAACATCGGCGCGACGGTCGTGACGAGCAGGAGCGAGATGATGCGCGGCTTGGTGAGCGCGACCAGGTCGCGCGCCAGCGACGAGGGTGCGGCGGCGGTGGTGGCCGCGGGGACGCTCATGATGCGGTGACCGGTTGCGGCGCGCCGGCGAGGGTGCGTGTCGCTTCCACGCCGGCGCCCACGCGGGCCAACGTCGCGAAGGCAAAGGTCGCGATCCAGACCAGCGTGCCCACCGCTTGGTGCAAGGACTGCAGCGGGGCCGGGAGGTGGAGCTCGACGAGCGACGCAGCGACGAGGATCTGCAGGCAGAGGACCGAGAAGGCCAACTGCGCCGCCACGACGACCACCCGGTCTTCGGCGCGTCTTCGGATGAAATACGCCAACCCGAACACGTGCAAGAAGAGCAGGTACGCCAGGATCCGGTGCGTGAGCTGCGTGTGGAGCGGCGCCCCGTGCAAGAGGATGCTCCGGCAGACCGGGAATCCCTGGCACGACTGCGGGGCGCCCGGCGTGTTCGCGGTCAGCGCGCCAAACAGGACGACGACAAACGCGATGATCGCTGCGATACGGGCGCCGCGATAAGTCTTGGCCGACGTGGTGCCGGGCACCAGACGCGCGGCCCCGAAGCCCCCGGCGCGGACGACGGCCACGACGAGCGTGGCCAGGGTCAGCATGGCGATCCCGTAGTGCAGCACGACCAGCCGGCCGGCGAGGTCGAATTTCACGACGACCGCGCCGACGATGGCGGCGGTCAGGACGAGGGCCAGCGCCACCATCGCCGGGCGCCGCACGGCGCGCGTTTCTGGCGAGCGAGCGGTCAGGGCGACGAGGGCCACGACTGTCGCGAGCAGGGCGGCGGCCAGGAGGCGGTGCGTGTACTCGATCAGGACCGTCGAGCTGGCGCCGATGGTTGGGAAGAGTTGGCTGTTGCAGTCGGGCCAGTGGTTGCCGCAGCCGAGTCCGGAGCCGGTGATGCGGACGATGGCGCCGAAGACGGTGTGGGTGAACCCGATGAACAGTGCGGCGTAGGCCAGGCGGCGGACAGTGTGGGTCACGGGACGTGTGGCCAGGTCAGGGCCAGGATGACGAACAGGGCGAGCGTCGGGAGGACGGCCCACACCAGGTCGCCAACGGCGTGGGTTGTGGCCCCAGGGGTCCGGCGTGGCCGGACCGACCACACGACGGCCAGTGACGCCACGACGGCGCAGACGGCGGCGAGCCAAAACAGCGCCGAGTAAAAGAGAGGTGACAGTGCAGTTGACATTGCAGTTACCAAAGATGCCCCCGTGCGGCCAGAACAACAATGTACTTCTGGGGTGGTGGCCTCCCGTGTTGATCGCCCGGGGCGTATCATTGCGCCGATGTCCGACGGAGATCGACGCCCGGCTCCCGCGACGCCGCAGACCACGCTCCGCCGCCGGCTCGGGCTGTGGAGCGCGACGGCCGTACTCGTGGGCTCGACCGTCGGCTCGGGCATCTTCCGGTCCCCCGCGGGGATCGCTGCCCGGCTCCCGGGCCCGCTTCCGCTGCTCGCCGTGTGGATGACGGGCGGGATGTTTGCCCTCTGCGGCGCGCTGACGCTGGCCGAAGTCGCCGGGGCGCTCCCCGACACGGGCGGCCTCTACGTGTTCATCCGAGAGGGCTGGGGGCGACTGCCGGCCTTTTTGTTTGGCTGGTCCGAGTTGATCATCATTCGCGCGGCATCGCTGGGGGCCATCTCCACGACGTTCGCCGAGTACATGTTTCGGCTCGCCGGGCGCGATCCGACGTATGGCCCGACGGCCAACGCAGTCCACTGGGTCGCCGCGATCGCCATCGCCTTCACGGCGGCGTTGAACTATCGTGGCCTCCGCCTCGGGTCCGTGGTCCAGAACGTCACGACGATCGCCAAGTATGGTGGCCTCCTGCTGGTGGTTCTCGTGGCGATGGCCGTTGGATTTGGCGCCCATGGCGTGAGCCATTTCACGCCGATGGCGCCGCCCGGGAGCTTTGGCGTGGCCCGATTCGGCCTGGCGCTCGTGTCGGTCCTGTGGGCGTTTGACGGGTGGGCCGACTTGAGCTTTGTCGCGGGCGAGGTGACTGATCCGCGCCGTGTGCTCCCGCGCGCGATCATCGGCGGGACGTTAGCGGTGATCGCCATCTATCTGCTGGCCAACGTCGCCTATCTGGCGGTCTTGCCGGTCGACACGATTCGAACGTCGCCGCTGGTCGCCGCCGACGTGGCCCAGCGCGCCGTTGGCCACTGGGGCGCGGTGTTTGTCGCGGCCACCGTGGTGGTGTCGACGTTCGGGACGCTCAACGCCACGCTGCTCACGGCCCCACGCGTGTTCTTCGCCATGGCCAAAGACGGCCTGCTCCTCCGCCCTGTTGCCGCGGTCCACCCGCGGTACGGCACGCCGTTCGTGGCCGTGCTGCTCACCGCGGCGCTCGGGATCGCCTTTGTCCTGATGCGGACGTTCGATCAGCTCGCGGACACGTTTGTGACGGCGATCGTGCCGTTCTACGCCCTGGGAGTCGCCGCGGTCTTTGTGCTGCGCCGCCGTGCCAGCTACGATCCGCCGTTTCGGGTGCCGGGCTACCCGGTGATTCCAGCGCTGTTCGTGCTCGCGGCGGCGTTCCTGATCGTCAACGCGATTGCCGACACCGCCAGCCGGTGGGCGACGCTGGCGGTGTTTGGCACGGTGCTGCTGGGGATTCCCGTCTACCTGCTCACGGTCAGAAAATACTCAGCCGCACATACTTCTTCGGGTGCAACTTAAGATCCGCGGTCAGTGAGTCGAGTCGCGTCAACAACATATTGGCGCTGTTGAACAGCGCGGGGTCGTTGATCAACTTGCCGGCCGATCCGCCGCCGGTGTCGACCTTGGCCAGCACGTCATCCAGGTGCGCGGTCGTATTCGCCAGGTTGTTGGTCAACGCGGTCACGTTGGCGCTCGTCGTCCGCAAGTTCTTGAGGGTCGAGTCGATCGTCGCCGAATCGAGCGCCGACGCGGCGTGATCCAGCTTGCCGGTCACCTGGGCGAGCTGCCTTCCTTCGTTCTCGGCGATAGCGCTCAACTGGTTCACGAGCCGGTTGCTCGACTCGAGCGTCTTGCGCAGGTCGGTCAGCGCGCCGCCCTGGACGAGCTCCACCTGGACGGACCGGGTGACATCGTTGAGTGTCCCGCTCATGGAGTCCACGCGCGCGATGATGTCGGCGAGCTGCGGCTGCGGCTTCCCGGCGGGCAACGTGTCGCCGACCGGGACCGTCTCGGCCGTGATCCGGGTCGGCCGGAGCCCGACGACGACGTCGCCAAAGAAGCCGTTGGGGTCGAGCGTGGCCACGGTGCCGGCGGGGATCTTGAACCGCTTGTTGATGCTCAGCTTGATGATGATCGTCCCCTTCTGCTCGAAGATGA
>DATMNB010000222.1:0-5073 GCA_035569435.1 Gemmatimonadaceae bacterium | reverse complement strand
GGTGCAGGTGGGGGGTGGGGCGGCTGTGAGTCAGCACATCGCGACGGCGTTTCCGGCTGGGGCGTACCAGTTAACCGTGGGGAGTGGGCCGTTTGTGGTGCGGGCTGTCGTTGTGCTGCGGGGGGTGTTGGATGCCGAGCGGTGGGAGCGCGTCGGGCAGTGGGCGGCCGCGGTGCATGGGGCGGAGTCGAGTGCGTGACGTGGGGTGGCGGGTTGGCGTGTAGTGGGTATGGGAATTCGGGATGTTGTGATCGTGATGGCCTGGGGTGGGGCCGTGGCGTGTCAGCCTGGGAAAGGCGTGTCCGCGGCTGCCACAATCGACGATCATGATCATCTCACCGTGGTCGCGACGGTCGACGCGATGGGGCAGCGGGCCAACAGCGGCGCGGGTGCGCGACACATCCGGATGCTGGCCAGTGGGGCGGGGAGTGCGGTGGATTCGGCGCGGGCCGATATGCTCGTGCTGCAGATTCGGGATGCGCTCCAACGGTATCGGGATGTGGCGGCGGCGACCGCGGATGGGTTTGAGGAGCTTGCCACCGCTGACTCGGGTGGCGGGGTGACGCATCTCGTGAATTGGAAGTGGGCGGTGGAGGAGGCGTTTCGGTTCAATCCGACGAAGCCGACGGCGCTCGTCTATCGGACGCGGGTTGATGGTGAGCGCGTGCTGCTCGGGGTCATGTATACGGCACCCGACGGGGCATCACCCGATGCGTTGGACCGGCGGGTGCCGGTGCGGGTTGGGCGGTGGCATCAGCATGTGGATTGGTGCACGCCGAAGCGTGGGGACGATGCGCGGTGGACGGAGGTCGGGCGGGATGGGGCGCCGATGTTTGGGCCATGGAGTCGGATTGCGACGCGGGCGGGGTGTGATTCGGTGGCGGGGGCGTTTCAGTCGCATGTGTTTGGGTGGATGGTGCATGCGAATGTGTTTGCCTCGGACGAGCCGAGGGTGATTTGGAGTGAGCCCGCTGGCGTGGCGGCGCCCGCCGCCGTCGCGGTGGTAGATAGCGGGGCGGCGGCACCCGCTCCGGCGCCAGCGCCAAGAGTCTATCGGGTGGCGCCGCCTGGGTCCGGGTCTGTGTCCGCGCGCGTCGATACCGCCTTGCCGGCAGCGCAGCCGGGGTTCATGAGTAGTGGGGCGCGGGTGGCGTATGAGCGGTTCGTGCCGGCAAAGGGAGGCGGGCGGCATGCGGTGGTCATCATGCTACCTGGGGGTGGTGGGATTGGGGGCGACTCGGTGAGTGCGGAGCTGCGGGCGTCGGCCGAGGCGCTCAGCAAGCGTGGGTATGTGACCGAGATCGTGCACTATCTCGACGCAACAGGGTCGTCGGCGGTGGCGATCGGCGACGGGTTCAAGAATCTGCCCGTGTGGAATCGGGCGGTTGGGGATGCCATCACGCAGGTGGCGAGTGATCCGGGCGTGGACTCGACGCGGATTGCGTTGCTAGGCCTCTCCTTTGGTGGGCGGCTGGCGATTCTGCACGCGGCGGGTGACGCGCGCGTGCGGTGCGTGGTCGACTACTTTGGCGGCATTGGCGCGCAGGGGGCGCGGCGGCTCACGCGGATGCCACCGGTCGATGTCGTCGGACTCGCCGGGGATACGGCGGTGGCGATGCTGCGCGACGCGCTCACGCGGCTTGGTGGGAAGAACGAGTTTCACGACTACGCGGGTCGCGCGGGGCAGCTCTCGCCGTCAGACCGGCGCGATGCCGGGCAGGGGGTGGAGCGGTTTCTCGAGTCGTGCGTTCCGGCGCGCTAACGGTGCGCTAGGTCTCTACGAGGCGAAGGTCCACCGCAAGTCCCAACGCATGCGCGGCGCGCTCCAATGTGCCGACTTGCAAGTCTTGTCCAGGCCGTTCCAACTTGGCCAGTGCCTGACGGCTCACGCCGACGCGTCGCGCGAGCTCGGCTTGCGACACGCCTTGGGCCTCGCGCGCCCAACGTAACTCAATCCGTGCGGCCAAGGTGGCAGGAACCCGGACAGCGAGAACCGTCGCCTTTGCGCGCGCATGGACCGACGCCCGTGGGCGCGGCGGTGCCTCGGTTTCGTCCTCGAGCCACGCTTCGAGCCAGCCAGTGAGGGCGTCTGTCGCCACTGCCACGATGTCTTCGTCAGGCTCAGCGAAGGTCTGGCATCCCGGTGCGTCGACGAACTCCACCAATCGACGCTTTCCCTCGCGCGTGACCATGGCATGGTACAACATAGGAATCCTCAGTTGTGCGCAATGCGGTGGCTCGTGTCATCGGAGCTTCAGTCCCGCTTGCCGTTCTATGCTCTTGATTGTGCCGATTGGAAAGTCACGGGCGGGGTGCTTGACTGTGACTCTTCCAGGTTTTGTCGGATGCTTGAATTGACGGTGCGAGCTACCGCTCGTGGGCTTTATCTCCTGCCAGCCGTCCGCCATCAGCGCGCGGATGATATCGCGAGAGTTCACGGATTTTACTCCATGCATTACGCTCCAGACGATGGACGTGGCGGAAGCCCGTCGAGACAGTACGGAATAGTACTGGGCTTCATGGGTGCTGTCAACCTATAGGTTGCGTGCAACCTGTGGGTTGACGCTTTTGGGAATCGTCAGCGGTGCAGGAACACCGCTAACAGAATCTCGATCGTGATGAGCGTGACGATGAGGAGCTCGATCGCCTCGGAGCGCGTCGCTTGCGCTTCGGCGTTGAGCATGACGTAGGTCTCGCGGATGATGGCCAGTTTGCGGTCGATGGCGGCGCGCCATTCTCGGCCGCGGAAGATTTCGAGGGCGGCGGTGTAGATGCGGGCGAGGTACACGTCGTCGGTCACCTTGAGGGCGCTCTCGACACGTTCGACGAGCTCGGTGGAGTCGGCGACGAGCGCTTGGAGGTCGGCGAGAATGGCGGCGTAGCGGCCGCGGAGGAGGCCGGTGCGGGCGCGGGCGGCGGCGACGCGGTGGTAGACACCGGGGAGTTGGGCGTCGAGGATGGCGTCGTAGACGCGGAGCTCGAGCAGCTGGGCGTTGGCGAATTCGAGGATGTACTGGACGTCGGCGTCATCGTTGGACGGCTCGATGATGAGCGCGTTGTCCCAGGTCAGGATCGCCAGGTCGTCGGTGTAGTACGAGAACCGGTGCGGGAGGAGCTCGCGGCGCGCGGTGGCCGAGAGGGGGCGTTGCTCGTTGAGCAGGAGCGGGGCGATGTCCTCGTCGCGCCAGGCGTCGGCGGGCAAGCGCAGCGGCGCGGCGCTGTCGGTCGGCTGCGATGTGGGCTGGGTGATGCGGAAGACGACGTAATCCTCGGTCACCGGGGCGATGGCCGGTCGTTCCACGGCCGGCGCGATGCGCTCGAGGAGGGCCGCGAGGTGGCGGTCGAAGACCGGCGACAGGTCGATCCCGACGTCGACGGCGTTGCCGAAGCGAATAAACTCGGCCCACGACATGTCGTCGGCCGGGATACTCAGCCGGAGGGAGACGGCGCCGAAGTCGAAGATTCTGGCCGAGACCTCGGCGGGGCCGCGCGCACCCGGCGCGGCGATCGGCTCGGACCCGAGCGCTATGGTGACGGGCGGATTCGCGATCTGGATCGCTTGCGCCTCGCCGCGGACCGGCCGGAGCCGCGCCGGTCCACCGGCAGCCAACGCCTCGACCGCGCGGTCGAGGTGGATCTCAAATCCCACATCATAGAGGCGGTAAACGACCGCCGACCCACGTACGATCACCCCGCCGAGGAGGCGGGGTGCCGCGCTTACACTGCCGACCGCCTGCCCGTCACGAGGCGAATGAGCCACACGAGGATGACCGCGCCAAGAATGGCGACCAGAATGGTATAGATGAGGCCGCCACTAGACGACGCCCCAAACACATTCTGCATAATGAAGCCGCCGATCACGGCGCCGACAATGCCGATCACGATGTCCATCAGTGCGCCGTACCCAGTTCCTTTCATCAGTTTGCCCGTCGCCCACCCGGCGATCAAGCCAACGATGATCCACCAGACGATGTACACCTGTCCCCCCGAACGTTGAAGGGTGCCTGTGAGTAACAACGCCGATTGCCCAACGCCATTAGCGCAAGGCACGTGCCCCGGTAGCGCCCGCGGTGCTGGGCCGGGTATTATCTGGGATAGTGCGACTGCTCAAGTTGGCCGCGTATGTGGTGTTGGGGGCTGCGGTCCTCGCTCTCCTACCGTATCTGGCCTGTCCCGTATATCGGTTTGCTGGGCCGCGCCCGTTTCGCGGGGCCCTCTTTTTTAATCCCTACGCCGGGGCTGGCAACGTCTGGCGCACGGCCAATTTGCATGCCCACGGCCGAGTGTGGGGCGGCGTGACGGACGGCCGGCAGCCGGACAGCGCGATCGTGGCGCATTATCGCGCGCTGGGGTACGACGTGGCTGACGTATCCAACTACCAGCTCATCGATCACGCATTGGATGGGGACCGGCACATCATTCCGACGTACGAGCACGGCTACAACATGTTCAAGGCCCATTTCCTGGTCCTCGGGGCGCGGTCGGTCGATTGGTTCGATTTTCCGTTTGGGCAGACGCGGGATCAGAAGCAGTATCTCGTCGATCGGCTCAAATCGTCGGGGCAGCTGGTGCTGCTGGCGCACCCGTCGCTCCGGAATGCCGAGACGCCCGGCATGTTGCAGTATCTCACGCACTATGATCTGCTCGAGGTGCTGAATCACTTCACGGTGTCGGACCGGGAGTGGGACGCGGCGCTGTCCTCGGGGCATCCAGTCTGGGCGGTGGGCGATGATGACACGCACAACATCGACGACCCCGGGCAAACGGGGGCGATGTGGACGATGGTCGCGACGCAGAGCGTCGATCGGGACAGCGTGATGGCGGCGCTGGCTGCGGGGCACACGATCGCCGTCGCGGGGCAACACGGGGCGAGCGATGTGCACGTGCGGTCGGTCGTCGTGCGCGGTGACACCCTGACGGTCACGTGCGACGCGGCGGTGCGGTCGATCTCGTTTGTGGGGCAGGAGGGGCGGTTGCTGCAACGGACGCGGGGCGGCACGTCGGCGTCGTATGAGCTGCAGGCGGGCGATCCGTACGTGCGGACGGTGATCGTGACGCCACACACGACCATGT
>DATMNB010000221.1:0-13314 GCA_035569435.1 Gemmatimonadaceae bacterium | reverse complement strand
CGTTTGCTCACACCACCCTCCTAAAGAGCCCTCGAGGAGCTCGAGTCCACCAGCGCGCGAATCCCCTTCGCCAACTGGCGGTCCACAATCCCAACGGCCGCCGTCGTGTCCCGTCCCACCGTGGAACCAAGCGTCGCCGCGCCGGGTCCAAGTACATACCGCACCCGCCTGGCATCGAGCAGCGGCACAATCTTGTCCAGACTATGCCGCGACGCGTCAGGCGCCACAAACGCCATCACCAGCGTGTGCTTCATCGCCGCTTCCCGCACCCGCTCCACGCCCACCACGACCAATCGCCCACGCACGCCCAGCCCGACCAGCCCCAGCACACGCCGTTGGATATCCGGCGCGAACGATGCGAACTCCTGCGTCAGACCGCCGCCTGAGAGCTGTCACCGTCACTCGCCGCCGTCCGCTCTTCCGCGTTGTCATCCGTCGTCAACTCATCGATGATCGACATGATGCGATCGGCCTCGGCGGGCGCGATCCCCGGCAAGCGGAGCAGATCCTCGCGTTCCAGGTCGATCACATCGTTCAGCGTCCGATAGCCGGCATCCTCGAGGACCGCCACCGTCGCGGGCTCCAGTCCCTGGATCTCCGACAGCTTCACGTCAGCCGCGTCATCGCTCCGCTCTTCCGGCAACGGCGCGAACAGCGGCTGCTCACCCGCACGCTCCAGCCACTCGCGACTCGAGTAGAGATCGATCTTCCATTCCGTCAGTTCCGACGCCAACCGCACGTTCTGCCCGTTGCGACCGATCGCCAGCGACAGCTGGTCCTCATCGACCACCGCCTGAATCGTCTTGGTCGACGGGTCGCTGAACACGCGCGCCACGCGCGCCGGCGCCAGCGCCAGCTTGGCAAAGCGCTCCGGGTCCGACGACCATGGCACGATGTCGATCCGCTCCCCACCCAGCTCGTTGACCACCGCCTGCACACGCGATCCCTTGAGCCCGACGCAGGCGCCCACCGGGTCGATCGAGTCATCACGCGAGAAGACCGCGATCTTGGTCCGGCTCCCCACCTCGCGCGCCGACGCGCGAATGTCGACGATCCCCTGCTGGATCTCCGGCACCTCGAGCTTGAACAGCGCCTTCACGAACAGCGCATCGGCCCGACTCAGGATCAGCCGCGGACCCTTGGGCGTCTCTTCGACGCGCTTCAGGACCGCCCGGATCGGCTCACCCTGATGGAAGTGCTCGCGGTGATTCTGTTCCCGATAGGGGATGATCGCTTCCGCTTCGCGGAACTTGTTGAGCATGACGACGAGCTTGCCGCGCTCGATCTGTTGGATCTCGCCCGACAGCAGCTCGCCCACGCGGCCCGAGAACTCGTCGCGGATCTTGGACCGTTCGCCTTCGCGCACGCGCTGGATGATCCGCTGCTTCGCCGCCTGGACGGCCGTCCGCCCGAACTCGGCGAAATCCACCGGGATCTCCATGACATCACCGACCTGGAACTCCGGATCCTCGAATCGCGCATCCTCGAGCGACACTTCCTTGCCCGAGTCCTCGACCGTTTCCACGACGTTCTTGAGCAGCGTGATGCCAATGGTGCCGCGGTCGTCGTCGATCTTGACCTCGGCTTGCACATTTGGGCCGTGCTTCTTCGCGAGAGCCGCTTTGATGCCGTCCTCGAGGAGCTCGTGCAGTTCCTGGCGGCCGAGACTCTTGGAGTTCGACAGCTCACGGAATGCCGTTAGGATTTCAGCCGAACCGATCATCCGTCTACCCCGCTACGGTTCCAGGAAAAAGCCAGCCGTGCTTCTTGAATCGTGGCCAACGGCAGCCGGTGCTCCACACGCTTCGCACCCTCGCCTTCGGCGACAACGACAACCGTCCCCTCGATTCCAACAATTTCCACTTCTTTGCGTCCACTCAACGCCGTGCTTTTCACGGTGGCACGCCGTCCGATAAATCGCTGCCAATCCCGCGCCGTTTTGAGCGGCCGGTCCATGCCAGGCGACGATACCTGTAGCTCGTATCGATCCCCAAGCAATGCCGTATGACCGGGCGCATCGAACCACTCTTCGAGTCCACGCGACACCCGCGCGCAGTCCGCCACAGTCACCTTCTCACCGTCCCGCCGATCGATCCGGATCTCGACGATGGGCCGCGACCGACTCCCCCCGCGTCGCACATCGACCAGGTCGAACCCTAATTCGTCAAGTCGAGACTCGACAACGACTTCCAGTTCTGATTTCACAACCCATGAGAATAAAAAAATGTGGGGAACCTCCCCCACATTCACCAGCCCAAGTAATGTAACCGAGCCCCACGCCGGGGCAAGGCCTATTCTAAGGAAGCGAGAACGCCACCAGCGCATTCGCCTCGCCGAACACGTCCGTACCGCCGGCCGCGACGACGACATACTGCTTCCCGTCCCGCCCAAGATACGTCATCGGCAGAGCTCGTGCGCCCGCGGGCAGATCACCATGCCAGAGCTCGCGCCCATTGGTGATGTCATACGCGTGCAGTTGGCGATCGAGTGTGCCCCCAATGAACACCAGCCCCGACGCGGTAACGATGGGTCCGCCCAGGTTGGGCGAGCCCGGGATGCCATGCACGGACCCAAGCGGCACGCGCCACCGCACCGCGCCGGTCGAGAGGTCGAGCGCCACCAGCTCACCAAACGGCGGCGGCGTGCACGGCAGACCCGACGGCCCGAAGCTGATCCGCCGGCGCATGGTGTACGGCGTCCCGTACATCTCGTGTACCCACTCCCACCCTGAATCCACGGCCGGCCGGTGGAACTGCGCGCGCGGAATCAGTTGCACCTCGGCCGCCAGTCGGTTCACCGGCACGATGAGTAGCTTGCGGTCGGGATCGTAAGCGACCCCGCCCCAATGCGCTCCGCCGATGTTGGACGGCGTGACGAGCGTGCCTTGCAGACTCGGCGGCGTGAAGATCCCAGTCGTCCTGAGCGCCGCGTATCGCGCCCGACAGACCTCCCGATCCGCGGGTGTCGGCCCCCACGCACTCTCGGCCGTGAATCGCAACGGACTGAGCGGCGCGATCTGCACCGTGAACGGCTGCGTCGGCCACGCGTGCTCGCCCGGCACATCGCTCGCCGGTACCGGTCGCTCTTCGATCGGAAAGAGGGGCCGTCCCGTCAGCCGGTCAAGGACGTACACCTCGCCGGTCTTGTTGACCTGCACGACCGCCGGCACGGCGAGATCCACGAGCGCCGGCTGCGCGGCATTGTCGTAGTCCCAGAGATCGTGGTGCACCGTCTGAAATGCCCACAGCATCTCGCCCGTCGACGCGCGTAGTGCCACGACCGAGTTACCATGCTCGTTCTTCCCAGGACGCTCGCCGCCGTAGTAGTCAGGGCTCGGCGACGTCGTCGGCACGATCACCAGATCGCGCGCTGGATCGGCCGCCATCGTCATCCACGCATTTGCGGCGCCCGTCCTGCGCCCGCTGTCGGGGACAAGTGGCTCCCACGACCACCTGAGTGCCCCCGTCCGGGCATCGTACGCCCGCACCACGCCGCTCGGCGCGTCCACGCGCACGTTGTCGTTGATCGCCGACCCGATCACGACGAGACCGTGCACGATCGTCGGCGGTGACGTCTCGTGGTATTCGCCCAGATAGCTCGGCGGATTCCGGAGCCCATCGGTCAGCTGCACGACCCCACCCTGGCCAAAGTCGCCGCATCGCGCCCCCGTCGTCGCGTCGAGCGCAATCAGCCGGGCATCGATCGTCACCTGAAAGAGCCGTCGATGACAGGCCGTGCCGACCGCACGCGCGCTATCGACCCACGTCGACACGCCCCGGTTCGTGAAATCCCCATAGTGGCCGCTGGAGTCGATCCCCGCGTCGACACGCCACCGTTCCACGCCCGACATAGGGTCGAGCGCCATGACGCGCCCCATCGTCGTCGAGATGTACATGGTCCCGTCGACGACGATCGGCGTCGTCTCGAACGGCGGGGGATGGTTGTGCTGGAGCAGTCGACCGGCCGATTCCCCCGTCCGGTACGTCCAGGCCATGTGCATCGTGGCCACGTTGGCCGGCGTAATCTCTGTCAGCGGCGAGAAGCGGGTCCCCGCCACATCGCCCCCATATGCCGTCCATTCGCCCGTCGTCGCGCGGGTCGTCGTCCGTTGGGCGTGCATCCGCGCCACGACGCGACCGGTCCCCATCAATCCCGCGACGAGCACGACGGCCCACACCGCACTCTGGCTACGCGTTGGCATGATCCCATGTACGCGCGAGCGTCGGCATGGGTTTCAAGCGTCGGCGATAATAGCGCCCACCTGCCGCCCCGGGTCACCGGCCCGGTGCGAGAAGAACCGATCGTTGTCGCACCGCGTGCAGTGCGCGCTCGTCGTGATCCCGCGCGCGGGCACGCCGGCCGCGAGCGCCTGATCCGCCAGGAGCGCCCGCAGGTCCACCGGCGTCGGGCGATCGACCGCGAGCCCGGTCAACTGCCCGTACACATCGGGGCTCACCTCGTAGCATCGGCCGCAGATGGCCGGCCCCAGATGAATGTGCACATCGTGAATGTCGCACCCGACGTCGCCCATCGCGCTCAGCGCCGCGCCCAGGATGCCCGCCGCCGTGCCCCGCCATCCGGCGTGGACCGCCGCGACGGCACCAGACGGATGCGCCATCAACACGGGCACACAATCGGCCACCGTGACAGCCAGTCCGGTCCCGCGCGCCGGCGACAGATGCCCATCAGCGGCGTCGCCGCGCAACCACCCCGACCAACCAGGATGGTGTGTCAGCACTGTCGTGCCGTGGACCTGGTATGCCGTGGCAAACCGCCGGGCGCGCAGGAGCGTCTCCCGGAGTTGCTGCCACCGCCCCATGACGACCGACACCGGCTCGTCGCTCGCCGTGCTCAACGTGCCGAATGCCCGCGTGGTCACATACGCGCGGACGCCAAACGGCGCGAAGACGTCGATCGTCTCGACTGCTACGATCGGACCACCCGCTGGATGCGCGCGCCGAGCGCGTTGAGCCGCGCGTCGATCTGCTCGTAGCCGCGGTCGATCTGCCCGACGTTGTTGATCGTGCTCGTCCCTCGGGCACAGAGCGCGGCGAGCAACATGGCCATCCCCGCCCGGATATCTGGAGACTCGACGGTCGATCCGCGCAGCTCCGACGGCCCGGCGATGAGTGCCCGGTGCGGATCGCACAACACGATTCGGGCGCCCATGCCCACCAGCTTGTCCACGAAGAACATCCGCGACTCGAACATCTTCTCGTGCATGAGAATCAGTCCCCGGCACTGCGTCGCCGTGACGATGGCGATCGACATGAGATCGGCGGGAAACGCCGGCCACGGCTGATCCTCGAGCTTGGGCACGTGTCCACCAAGGTCGTCCTGAATGGTGCGCGTCTGCCGCTCAGGGACGACGAGATCCGCGCCGTCCACCTCGCACTCGATCCCCAGGCGGGCGAAGCCCAGGAGCGTCGACCGCAGATGTTCCACCCCGGCGTCGACAATCCGGATTGGCGACCCCGTGACCGCCGCCAATCCGATGAACGATCCTACCTCGATGTGGTCCGGACCGATCGCGTGTCGCGCTCCATGGAGCGGACGATCACCCGCGATCGTGATCGTGTTCGTGCCGATGCCTTCGATGCTCGCGCCGATCGCCACGAGAAAGTGCGCCAGATCCTGCACGTGAGGCTCGCTGGCGGCGTTCCGCAAGATCGTGGTCCCTGACGCGGCGACCGCCGCCATCAACGCATTCTCGGTCGCCGTCACGCTTGGTTCGTCGAGAAACACATCAGCGCCACGCAGCCGGGAGGCCTTGAGCTCGAAGGTATCGTTGAGGCTGAATGTCGCGCCCAGCTGTTCCAGCGCCAGAAAGTGCGTATCGACGCGCCGCCGCCCGATCACGTCGCCACCCGGCGGCGGCAGCGCCACCGCCCCGCAGCGCGCGAGCAGTGGCCCGGCGAGCAGGATCGACGCCCGGATCTTGGCGCACAGCCGCGCATCGAGCGACGCCGCCCGGACCTCGCGGGCGTGGATGCGGAGCGAATGACGCTCGGTCCAGTCGACGGTCGCCCCGACCGAGCGTAGCAGGTCGCACAACGTCTCGATGTCCGCGATCCGCGGCACGTTGTCCAACTCGACCGGTTGCTCGGTCAAGAGCGCCGCGGCCACGATAGGCAGCGCGGCGTTCTTGTTGCCAGATGGACGGATGGCGCCGCTCAAGCGGTGCCCGCCTTCGACGATGAACTGAACTGCGGACATGAGCTCGGGATCGGGTGCGGCGGCAGTTGGTTTTCGTGGGGAAGGATGCCCGGACTCGACGAGGCGCGTCAATACTCCGTAACGCCGGGCCGCTTGCAGGCCCCACCACCTGGCCTCACCTTTGCTATATCAAGCTGGTCAACCTCGAGGCAACGAAATGGCCCTTTGGCTGGCGATGATCGGAGATACCCTCGTCATGCGCCCGGTGCCACCGACTACGTTCCAGATGGTGACCGGGGTCGCCAGCGGGATCGCGTCGATCGTGCTCTGCCTCGTTGTCCTCGCGGTCATCCCAGCGGCGCTGTACTTGCGAGCGCAGGTCCGCAAAGCATCCGAGTCGCTGGCCAAGGCAACCGCCAACGTCGAACCGGTCCTCAAGGAAGCGAGCGCACTGCTGGTCGATCTCCGCGCCATCGCCACGTCGGCCCGCGCTGACGCCACGACGATCCACCAGGCGGTGGTCCAAGCCGACGAGGGCATGCAGTTGCTCAGGCGACGGGTCCAGACCCGCCTCGCCGAAATCGATGCCGTGATCGAGATCGTGCAACAGGAAGTGGAAGACGTCTTTGTCTCGACCGCCGCGGTGGCCCGCGGCGTCCGCGCCGGAGCGGCCGCGCTGGTGCACCACCAGAATGGCGCCCGCCCTAATGAGGCAACTGATCTTTCCGTGGGGGTACCGCAGCATGGCGACGACCATACCAGAGAAACCCAACCAGGACGCGCGCGACCGCGCATCCGGTCGCGCAGAGCCTAAGGCGGAGCGACACGCCGTGGCCCGCACCGACAAGAACGTGCAGTACGACCTCCTCACGGCCGCCCTCATCGGCGCCGCCGTGGGTGTGAGCGCGACGCTCCTCCTGCGCGGCGGCAGTCCCAAGACCCGCCGAGCCTTCGAGCCGGCGCTACGCGCCGCCCGACGCGTGGGGACCAAGAGCGCGCGCTGGGCACGGGAACGAGGCGAGGCGCTCTGGGACCGCGTCCCTCGCGACGATATCGCGGACACGCTGCGCAGCTACACGGAGTCAGCCCGCGAGGCGATCGACCGCGCCGTCGAGAGCGAGCTCCGCGGCCTCCAGAAACAGCTCCGTCGCCAGCGGCGGCGGTTGCACCTGTAGCTGGCGTCAGTCCACTGCCCGTTCGGCTCGGCCCGGCAGTGACGGCGGCGGCGGTCCTCATCGCCGTCGCCGTTCTCGCCATCGCCCTCACCCCGTCGACCGCGTTCGCCTGGACGCCGGGGACGCACGTCTTTCTCGGTGAGGCCGTCATGCGGTCGGCGAGCTCCCTGCCGCTCGCCGTGGCCGACCTGCTCCGCGCCTTCCCGTACGATTTCCTGTACGGGTCCATCGCGGCCGATACCAGCATGGCCAAGAAGTACGCGCCCGTCGGCCGGCACTGCCACGCCTGGCACGTCGGACTCGAGATCTACGACCGCGCGGCCGACGGCCCCCTGCGAGCCTTTGGGTTGGGCTACCTGGCCCACCTCGCGGCCGACGCCGTCGCCCACAACTACTTCGTCCCCCGACAGCTCGCCCTCACCTCCAGCACGACCGCCCTCGGCCACAGCTATTGGGAAAGCCGCTTCGAGGGCCACCTCGGGGAACGCCACGCCCATCGCGCGGTCGAGTTGCTCCTCCTCGATCACTCCCGGTCGGACGAGCACCTCGATCGCATCCTGAGTCCGACGATCTTCTCCATGCAGACCAATCGTCGGATCTTCCGCGGGATGGTCTACGTCACCGACACCGGCTCCTGGCAGCGCATCGTGCAGCTGGTCTCCGAGAACAGCCGCTGGGATCTGCCCGACGCCGACGTCGCGCTTTATATGGAACGGTCGTACGACTTCATTATGGACTTCCTGCAGCGCCTCGACCGGTCCGAGCCGTATACGCTCGACCCTGCGGGCACGGCACAGCTCCATCTCGCCAAGCGCGTGCGCCGGAGCGCGCTCCTGCGGGGAGGGCCAGTCGGCTTAGCCGAGGAAGTGGGGCGGCACTTTGGCCTGCCGCCCGTCAGCCTCCCCTACGCCCGTTCGCTCCGGGCGCCTCTCTACACCGTCTTGCCGTCCTCGTCCAACAGCTGATTGAGCCGTTTGGGATCGGCGCGTCGGTTGGACACGTCCATCACGTACTTGATTAGAACGCCCTTGAGCTTCTTCTCGCCGGCGGCATAGCGCTCGAACTCCGTCGGGTGTGCGCTCCGCGCTTGGGCGATCCAGTCACGGAGCGCGCCATCGTCGCCGACCTGGCGGAGCCCGAGCTGATCGACGAGGGCACCCGCGGGCGAGCCGGTCCGGAGCATCGCCTCGAACACGGTCTTAGCCGCCGAGTTGGAGATGACACTACCCTTGACCATTGCCAGCATCTCGACGAGCCGCGGTGCCGGTACCATCTCTGGGATCGTCCGCCCGGCATTCAGCGCCGCCATGACTTCGCCACGGACCCAGTTGATCGCGAGGCGTGAGTCGCCGAGTCCACGCGCGACCTCCTCGAAGTAACGGCTCACCGTGGTGTCGGCGATCACGTCGCTGATCTCCTGCTCGTCCAACCCGTACTCGAGGGCAAAGCGCGCGCGCACCGCAGCTGGCAACTCGGGGAGCGACGCGAGCTGGTCGGCCACCCACACCTCCGAGATGCGGAGCGGCGGCAGATCAGGCTCCGGGAAATAGCGATAGTCGTGGCTCTGTTCCTTGGAGCGGGCCGGCCGGACCTCGCCTTTGGCGCCGTCCCACAACATTGTCTGCTGCACGACGCGACCGCCCGACTCGAGCACCGCGACTTGCCTGGCGAACTCCGACTCCAGGGCGCGCTCGACGCCGGAGAACGAGTTCATGTTCTTGACTTCCGTCTTGGTGCCGAGCGTGGTCGACCCACGAGGCCTGGCGCTGACGTTGGCGTCGACGCGCAGGCTGCCCTTCTCCATATCGACGTCGCTGACCTCTACGTATTCCAGGACCTGCTTGAGCGTCTGCAGGTAGCGGCGGGCTTCCTGCGCCGAGCGCATGTCGGGCTCGCTGACGATCTCGATGAGCGGCACGCCAGCGCGATTGAGGTCGATGGCCGTGACCCCTGTATACCGGTCGTGGACCGACTTCCCCGCATCCTCTTCCATATGAACGCGCGTGATGTTGACCTTGCGGTCGCCGACCATCAGAAAGCCGCCGGTCGCCAACGGGCGGTCGTACTGCGAGATCTGGTATCCCTTAGGCAAATCGGGATAGAAGTAGTTCTTCCGGGCAAACACCGACGTCTCATGGACCGTGCTGTCCAGCGCGAGTGCCGCGCGCACCGCCAACTCGACGGCCCGGGCGTTGAGCACCGGCAGCGAGCCGGGGAGCGCTAGGCACACGGGGCACGTGTTGACGTTTGGCGCCGCGCCGAACGTCGTCGGGCAATTGCAGAAGGCCTTGTTGGCCGTCTTGAGTTGGACGTGCACCTCGAGGCCCACGACCATTTCGTAGTCAGTCATCGCTGCGCCCGCTCCAGCGCGCCGGCCACGCGAAACATGTTGGCCTCGCCAAAATGCGGTGCCATGATCTGCCCGCCGACCGGCAGAGCTCCGACCGTGCCGATGGGCACCGAGATCCCCGGCACGCCGGCCAGGTTGGCCGTGCACGTGAAGATGTCGTTCAGGTACATCTCGTAGGGGTCCGAGACGGCGCCGAGCGGGAACGCTGGCGACGGCGTCGTGGGTGTGAACAGCACGTCCACGCCGGATGCAAAGACGCGCAGAAAATCGGCCGTAATCAACGCCCGCACCTCCTGGGCGCGGCGATAGTAGGCGTCATAGTACCCGCTCGACAGGACGTACGTCCCGAGTAGGATGCGCCGCGTGACTTCCTTTCCAAATCCTTCCGACCGCGTTCTCGTGTACATGCCGGTCAGCCCGTCCCCATCCACCCTGAATCCGTAGCGGACGCCATCAAACCGCGCCAAGTTGGACGAGGCCTCGGCGGGCGCGACGATATAGTAGACCGGGATCGCCAGGTCAGTGTGCGGGAGAGACACGTCACGTACCGTGGCTCCGGCGGCGCGCAGGTGGTCGAGCGCTTCATCGCACCGCGCCCGTACCGCCGGATCGAGTCCGTCCGGGAAATACTCTTTGGGCCGTCCGATGGTGAGCCCCGCCACGGAGCCGCGCGCGGCGGTCCGATAGTCGGGGACCGGCACGTCGACAGTGGTGGCATCCATTGGGTCTCGCCCGGCGATAATGCCGAGCCCGTGCGCCGCGTCGTCCACGGTGCGGCCGAACACGCCGACTTGGTCGAGCGACGAGGCGAACGCCACGAGCCCGTAGCGGCTGACGCGGCCATATGTCGGTTTGACGCCGACGACACCGCAGAATGCCGCGGGCTGCCGCACCGAGCCGCCGGTCTCCGACCCCAGGGCGATGGGCACGATCCCGGCGGCGACCACGCCGGCCGATCCGCCCGACGACCCGCCGGTGACGCGCGTGCGATCGATCGGATTCCGCGCGGGACCGTACGCGCTCGTCTCGGTCGACGAGCCCATCGCGAACTCGTCCATGTTCGTCTTATAGACGATCATCGCGCCGGCGGCCCGCAGGCGACTGACGACTGTGGCCTCGTAGGGACTGACGTAGCCTTTCAGGATGTGCGACCCGCAGGTCGTCGGCATCGTCCGTGTGGCGATGTTGTCCTTGACGGCCACGGGCACGCCATGGAGTGGCCCGTCGCTGGGCACGCCGGCGGCGGGATCATCGTTCTCCCAGAGAATGAGATTCAACCCGTCACGTCCTGCGTTCACCGCGGCCGCCCGCTCGCGGGTCGCGCGCAGCGTCTCCTGCAATGCAGCCGTCATTCCGCCTCATCCTCGTGCGTTGCCAGCCGCGGGACGAGAAAGAACCCGTCGCGCATGGCTGGCGCGAATGACTCGCGCGGCGCGGCCAGCGGGTATTGTGGTCCGCCGTCGAGGCGGAGCGGCATGCCCGTCGCGGCGTCGTTCGCGGCGTCGGTGGGAACGGGTACGCTTTGCAGCACGTCCATGTGCCCCAGGATGCTCGAGAGCTCCTTGGCCAACACCGGCAGCCGGTCCTCGGACACTTCGAGTCTGGCTAGCGCCGCGATGTGACGCACGTCGTCCAACGACACCGCCATCAGTCCCACCCCCGTTGCAGTCCGGCCTGCGCCACGACCAGTGTCTTGCGGCCAATGGCCGCGTCTTCGAAATCGATTCTCACCTTGAGGTCCTTCCCGTTCCCCGACACTTCGGCGATCGTCCCCGTGCCAAACGCGCGATGACGGACCTTCTCGCCGACGCGATAGGCCGGGGCGTCCTGTGAGACCTCCGCCTCATCGGCGTACCGCGTGGGCCCAAACTCCGACCGCGTGACCGGCGTGCCCGGTCGCCGCGCGGCCGCGCTCCGCGCCGGCGCTGACCGGTCATCAAACGTCGCAAACGCCGAGCGACCCTCGGTGCGGGCCCGCACCGTTTCGCGGCGGTCGAGCATAGCGGGCGGGATCGTCGACAGAAACGCCGACGGTCGGCCTGGGAGCAGCTCGCCGTTCCGTCGCCGGTTGTCGGCGTACGTCAGGTACAGTGCCCGTTCGGCGCGCGTGATCCCAACATAGAGAAGCCGCCGCTCCTCCTCCAGCTGTTTCGGATCGTCGTATGCGCGCGCCAACGGAAAAAGCCCGTCCTCGAGGCCCGTCACGAACACCATCGGGAACTCGAGCCCCTTGGCATTGTGTATCGTCATCATGGCCACCGCGTCGCTCGTGGCGTCGAGCCCATCGACCGCGGCCACGAGCGACGCCCGTTGCAGAAAGTGATCGAGCGGCGTGAGCCCGACCTCTCCGCCCTCATCGACCACCGTCTCGGCGGCGCTCGTGATCAGCTCCCGCACGTTCTCCAGTCGCTCGGCGCCATCCGGCCCCTCGGCCCGCAGATAGTCGCCGTAGCGCACCGCATCGACGACGGCCTCGAGCAGCTCATCCACGCTTGCGTCGGTGGCCCGCTGCCGCAATTCAGCCAGCAGCACGGCGAACTCCCTGAGCGCCGTCCGCGGTGCCGGCCTGAGTCCCTCTGTGAGATCCGCCCGCGCGGCGGCCGCCAACAACGGCACCTTCGCCGCGGTCGCCGCCTCACTGAGTTGCGCCAACGCCCCGTCCCCCACCCCGCGCCGCGGCACCGCGATCGCCCGCCGAAACGCCTCGTCATCGGCCGGATTGGCAATCAGCTTGAGATAGCTCATGAGATCCCGAATCTCCCGCCGATCATAAAACCGCACCGCCCCGATGAGACGGTACGGCACCCCGTGCCGCCGCATCGCCTCCTCGAACGCCCGGCTCTGCGCATTGGTCCGATACAGGATCGCCACATCCCGCAGCGCCAGATCCGGCTCCGCCCGCCGGCGCGTCAGCATCTCATCGACCACCCACCCTGCCTCATCCCGCTCATCCGCCGCACGCACCAACACCACCCGGGCGCCCCCACCCTTGGTCGTCCGCAGCGTCTTCCCGAGCCGCTGCGTATTGGCCGCGATCACGACATTCGCCAGATCGAGAATCGGCTTCGTCGACCGATAATTCTCCTCCAACCGCACGACCGTCGCCGGCGCGAAATCCTTCTCAAAGTCCAGGATATTCCGAATATCAGCGCCGCGCCATCCGTAGATCGACTGATCATCGTCGCCGACCACGGCAATATTTCCATGGCTCCCCAACATCTTGATCAACTCATACTGCGCCCGATTCGTGTCCTGATACTCATCGACCAGGATGTACTGGAACCGACCCGCGTACGCGGCGCGCCGGTCGGGGTTGGCGCGGAGGAGCTGGACGGGCAGGACAAGTAAGTCGTCAAAGTCCCCGGCGTTCTGGCCGCGCATGACGCTTTCCAGGTCGGCGTAGACCTGCGTGACGGCGCGGCTCAGAGGGTCGTGCGCCAGGCGCGCGTACTCGTCGGGGCTGACGAGGGCGTTCTTGGCGTCGGAGATCGCGTGGTGAACCGCCTTGGGCGACCAGTCGCGGATGGAGATCTTCTTGGACTCCATGACGCGCTTGACCACGGCCAGCGTGTCTTCTTCGTCGTAGATCGTGAACTGGCTCGTGCGCCCCACGAGCGACGCGTTGGCTCGCAG
>DATMNB010000220.1:0-4815 GCA_035569435.1 Gemmatimonadaceae bacterium | reverse complement strand
GATGGGTCGAGCGGAACCCCGAATGTCTATGAGAGCCAGTTGCCGGGCATGTTGGGTTGCGGCATGGTCAACATGTCGGATCGCGAGGGTGAGAACGGGCTCAATTTCGTGTCGGCGCAGGACCCTCGGCTCGTGGTCGACAGCACGGTACAGCAAACCTGTGATGGAGGCACGTGGTACTATCCCGCGAAATTCGGCAACCCGTCGCAATACGTACCACTGGCCACGGGCGTGGAGGCGCGGCTGATTGCGGCGGAGGCGGCGCTGCAGGGGGGGGACGCCTCGACGTGGGCAGCGGACCTCAATGCATTGCGGGCGGCGGCGCCGAGCACGTACTTGCAGTTGGATTCGGCGGTGCGGGCGATGAAGACGGATCCAACCGGTGTGGACTCGCTCCACCCGACACAGGATCAGGCGGTCGACATCCTGTTTCGGGAGCGCGCGTTCTGGTTGTACGGGACGGGGACGCGGCAAGCGGACTTGCGGCGGTTGATCCGCCAGTACGGGCGGGATCAAAACACCGTGTTCCCGAGCGGGCCGTTTGCGAACGGAAACAACCCAAATCTGCTTTCGCCGCTGCCGTCGTATGGGACGGACGTCAGCTTCACGCTGCCGACGGCGGCGAGCGGGAACACGACGACCAATCCGAACTACAAGGGCTGCCTCGTGCCGACGAGCACTGGGTGAGGTCCGATCCATCTTCCAATCGGGACTCCATTGAATCGCTTCAGACGTACCCGAGCGGCCGTCACGCTGCTCGCCACGGCCATCATCGTGCCGTCTCTGGCTGCCGCAAGATGAGTCCCTGCCGGCGAACGTGTTTGCAGACGCCACGCGAGCGGTCGTGAAGTACGCCTACATAAGAGGTCGCGCCGGACCGAGGGGTGTGGGGGCAGCGGCCCCACTCATGGCGCAAGCCGGCGTAACCCCCGCGATCACAATTCCGCGTCGGTCCGGGAATCTGTTTGCGCGAATGTCGCCACAAAGTGGGGGAGATTCGACTTCTCATGTGTCTTAATTGCAAGACCGACGCTGCCGGGAGCGGAGACGTGTCACGTGTGTGGCACGGTGGGCTCGGCCGCCGGCGGATCGGCCCCGGAGAGTGGCCGATCGGTTGAGGGTGCGGAGGGAGGAGGGCGCCGGCGGCTGATCCTGTGGGTCGCTGACGCTTGGCATCCCATCGATGGTGGCCGCGAACGCCGGGCGTGGAGGTCGTTGTTATCGATGAGGGGGGAGCGGACGGGATGGACACGTGGAGATCGCATCGCCGAGTGCCGGTCTTCCGTCAGTGGGATCGGACCGAATTGCCACCGATCGCATAGGTCGGCGTTCTACGACGGACGATGGCGCGGGGGACGGCGACCAAGCGAGCGCGGAGCGTGCGTGGATCGCCGGGATTCGTCGCGGCGATGCGTCAGCGTTGGAGGATGTCGTGCGCGCGTACGCGCCGCGGCTCGCCCAGTTCGCGTTCGGATTCGTCGGCGACCGCGCGGAGGCAGAGGACATCGTCCAGGATGTCCTGTGGCGGATCTGGGACGGCCGCGCCGTGTGGCGCGCGCCGAGCTCACTCCGCGCCTACTTGATCGCGGCGGTCCGCAATCGTGCGCTCAACGTGCTTGGACGGCGGCGCACGCGCGACCAGTACGCGGTTATGGTGCGGCAGTCCGGGGTGGCCGATCCTGCATCGGCAATGGTGCCGAACCCGGCAGACGTCCTGGCGGACGCCGACGCGAGCGCCGAGATGGTGGCGGCGCTGCGTCGCGCGTTTCTCGAGCTGACGGAGCGACAGCAGACGGCGGTGCGGCTGCGATACGAGGATGGGCTCTCATATCCCGAGTTAGCGGCCAGTCTCGGTGTGACGCAGAGCGGCGCGGAACAATTGGTGTCGCGGGCGATTCGTGCGCTGCGCGCGGCGGTGGCGAAACCGGAGCCACCATAAGCACTCGCCACGTATTGACAGAATGCGCGACGTGACGTAGCCATAGCGTTACGTATGTCGCTGCCACACTCGTCGCACACCAATTTATCCGCTTCGCGGTGGGACACGGATGCGGACGATGATGCGTTGGTGGCCGGCGTTCGCGAGCGTGACGCGGCCGCGTTCGAGGTGTTGTTTCGGCGATACTACGCCGGACTGTGCGCCGTCGCGACGCGGTACGCACGGTCAGCGGAGTCAGGCGAAGAGGTTGTGCAGGATGTGCTGCTCGGAGTGTGGCGCCAGGGAGCTGCCTGGGCGCCGACGCGCGGTGCGCGGGCGTACCTGTATGGCGCGGTGGTGAACCGCGCACTCAATTCGCGGCGGCATGAGCGCTACGTCACCGGACATGCGGCGAGGCCGGGTCAGGCGAGGGAGTCGGTCTCGGCCGACGCGGCGCTGTATGAGGATGAGCTGGCGACGGCGCTGCGGTCGGCGGTCGCGCAGCTTCCGGAGCGCCGGCGGCTGGTATTCGAGCTGTCGCGCGACCACGGGATGACCTACGCCGAGATTGCCGAGGCGCTCGGGCTCTCTCAAAAAACGGTTGACCAGCAGATGGGGCGGGCACTCAAGGCCTTACGCGCGGCGCTGGTGGCGTATGCGGCGCTGTCTTTAGTTTTTTTTACGGGGACGTAAGGGTCGGGGCCAATTGGTGTGTCGACCAGGCGTGCAAACTCCACCTGGTGATCCGATGGGACACGACGAGGGAGACAGCGACGACGCGCTGTGGGCGCGGCTGGCGCGTTACGTCGGCGAGGAGTGCTCGCCAGAGGAGGCGGCGGCGGTCCGCGCGTGGGCAGCGGACGATCCATCACATGAGGCGCTCCTCGCGGAGCTGACGCTGGCGTGGGAACAATCGCGCGGTGCGCCCACGCCAGTCGATGTGGACCGCGGTTGGCGTGCGATCGCTGGCGAGGTGGCCGCGACAATACGTCCGGCGCCGGCTCGAACGCGGGCACGCCTCACCGTCGTGCCGCCGCGACGGCAGGTCGCGGTCGGGACTCGGCTGGCCATCGCAGCGTCGTTGGTGGTCGCGGCCGGCCTCGGCGTCGTGGCCGGGCGGGCCCGATGGGTCGCCGCCGATCGAACGTACGTCAGCGGTGTCGGCTTGCGTCGCACCATTACGCTCGCCGATGGGACCGCGATCACGCTGGCGCCGGGGAGTCGGCTCACGGTCCCACACGCCTACGGGCGTGACGGGCGCGCGGTGGAGCTGGAGGGGGAGGGGTATTTCGCGGTCGTTCACGACGCGCGGATGCCATTCATCGTACAGGCAGGGGCGGCGCGTACGACCGACGTTGGGACGTCGTTCGATGTGCGTGCGTACGCCTCTGACACGGTTGTGCGGGTGGTGGTCGCCGAGGGACGGGTGTCGGTGCGCGATACGACGGAAGGGCGCCGGACTGTAGGGGTCGCGGCCGGTGAGATGATCACCGTTGGTGCGCGTTGCGGGACGATCGGCGCGTGCACGGTCGGCTCGGCGCGGCCAGCGGATGTCGGCGTGCTACTGGGATGGATGGGTGGGCTGCTCGTGGTGCGCGACGTGCCGCTCAAGGCGCTCGTGCCCGAGTTCGCGCGGTGGTATGGACTCCAGATAGTGGTGCGGGACTCGGCGCTCCGCGAGCGCCTCGTGACCGCGAGCTGGTCGGCGGAGCCGCCAGCGCAGGTGCTCAGCGAGCTCGGTGGGTTACTGCATGCACGCGTCGACCGCGATGGACAGCGAGTGAGGCTCGATCCGCTGCCATAGAGCGCGACGAACGATCGATTCCGAGGGGCGAACGTGAAACGATGTCGGTTGGCATGGGTGGTGGCGCTCACGCTGTGGAGCGCCGCTGGCCCGGGGCGCGCGCAGGCGCAGCGAGGGGAGAGCGGGGCGGCATCGCTCGCGCAGCGGGGGCCGGTCTTTTACGCCGTCAGCTCGACGGGCGTCCGCATGGACGCGCGAAACGCGGAGGTGTTGCGGGCCCGGATCGCGCTGGCCCTGCACAGCGCGTCGGTGCCGGACGCGTTGGACACGATTGCGGTGCGGTCAGGACTGGCGATCAACTACAGTCGGAGCTTGATGCCGAGCGAGCAACGGGTGACGCTGGTGGCGACCGAGATCACAGTCGCGGCGGCACTCAGCGCTATCCTGATGGACGCCGGACTCGACGTGCAGATGACGGGCGAACGTCGCGCGACGTTGGTGGCACATGAGGGAACCGCCGTGCGGCCCACGACGGGAATAGTGCCGATGTCACAGCAAGGAGTTCGACTCGTCGGGCGGGTGACCGACGCTCGGACGCTGACGGGGGTGGGTCAGGCGACGGTGCACATCGAGGGAACGCCGCTGGGGGCGATCGCCGACGCCGACGGGCGCTACGCGATCGCCGGCGTCGCACCGGGGAACCATGGGGTGATCGCCCGTCGAGTCGGATACTCGGCGCTCACTCAAACGATCACCATCCGGGGCGATTCCGGCATTGCGCACCTCGACTTTGCGCTCACGGCGACTCCGACGAAGCTCGACGAGATCGTGACGACGGCGATCGGTGATCAGCGGCGGTATCAGGTCGGCAACGTCATTTCGACGATCAATGTGGATTCGATTGCGTCAACGGCACCGGTCACGAGCATCACCGACATTCTGGCGTCCCGAGCGCCGGGACTCGAGGTGGTGGAGACCGGCGGACTCACGGGGAGCGGTGAAGCAATCCGCATTCGCGGACAGAGCAGCATGGCGCTCCAGAGCGACCCGATCGTCATCGTCGACGGCGTCCGGCAGGATAACTCGCCTGGAGGTTCCTACAACCTCCTCGTTGGCGTTGTGCCGACGCCGAACCGACTCAACGACATCGATT
>DATMNB010000219.1:0-2734 GCA_035569435.1 Gemmatimonadaceae bacterium | reverse complement strand
CGGCAACCATGAGCTCGAGCCGAGTGGTGACGGCCGCGAGCGCCGCGGCGGTCGACCAGGCATCGAGGCTCGGCCCATCAATCCCCTTGATGTCGTTCATGAACAACTCGGCGATCAGCGTCAGATCATACCCCAACGCCTCGCTCCGTTGCGCCACCCGCTTGGCGTACTCCCACGAGGTCGCCATCCCCTCGTCGGGCACATTCCGGAGCCACCCGCCAAACACAGGCAGCCAGTACCCGTACCGCACCGGCTACCGCACCCCGGCCATCACATCGGCGCCCGCGCGCTCCAACAGGTAGTCGACCAACCGCTCGTGCGGATCGAATCCCACGACGTTCCGCGCGTCGGCGACAAAATTGGACAGGGCGTTCACGTCGTAGAAGTAGTGCCGCCCGTCCCGATCATCGACGAGCATCTCGATCCCGCCCACGTCGAGCCCCACCGCCTCGGCGATCCGCTCGGCTTGCTCGATGATCTCCGCCGACGGCGCCCCGCGCTCGACCCGCATCCCGTTCTTGGGCGCATCGAGCGCGCACGCCGACCGCGTGAGCGCCCGTCCATCCGTCGTCTGGCACACGTCGGCCGGGCACAGGTTGTACGAGTCCGCCGCGGGAAAGACGTTGATGGCGTAGAGAAAGCGCCCGCCGAGCAACTCGATCCGCGTGATGTGCCCATCGCGAAGCGGCGCCAACTCCTGCACCAACGCCACCCCGTCGACCCCAAAGTCGAGCGACCCTTCCTCGGCCGCCGTCAGCACGCCCGCCTCATCGTCAAACCGCGTGATCCCCGCCCCGCTCCCGCCGATGTTCGCCTTGACGAGAATCGGATACCGGAGCCCGCGCGCCGCCTCGACCACCGTGGCCCCGGAGTTGGCGATCCGCGTCCGCGGAAACGGCAGCCCCAACGCCGCCAGCGCATCGAGCTGCAGCGCCTTGGACGTGTCCATCGCGTACGCCGCCGTGCCGTTCACCACGGGGCACCCGAGCCGCTCCAGATGCCGGAGCCACTGCAACGTGTAGAACGTCGTCTGCGAGTGCCCGCGGAGATACGCCGACGGGCTCGCCCGGTTGAACACCAGCGAGTACGGCACGTGCGTCTCGGACGGGTCGTACTGGTGCGCCGCGGCATTGAGGCGCACATAGGGCACCCCCCGTCGGTCCAACTCGGTAAAGAGCGGCCGGAACCAGTCGGGGTGCTCGTGATAAATGGCGATCGGGTCCATGTGCAGTAATCTAGGGCGTGACACGTTCCATAGGGCGTAGGGCCTCAATGACAAACTGAATGTGCTCGTCCAGATCGACCCCCAGATCTGACGCTCCCGCGATCACGTCCTCGCGGTTCACCCCCCGCGCAAACGTCTTGTCTTTCATCTTCTTACGCACCGACCGCGCGTCGACGTCGACCAGGCTTCGCGATGGCCGGACGAGCGCCGTCGCCGTGATGAGCCCCGTCAGCTCGTCGACGGCAAACAACGCCTTGGCCATCCGCGTCGTGCGTGGCACGCCCGTATAGTGTGCGTGCCCGAGTATCGCCTCGAGCACATCCTCGGGCCATCCGAGCCCCCGCAGGATCCGCACACCCTCGGCCGGATGCTCCTCGGTCGCGGACTGCGATGGGTTCGGGAATCGTTCGTAGTCAAAATCATGGATAAGCCCAGTGAGCCCCCATCGGTCCTGATCCTCCCCAAATCGCCCCGCTAAGGCCCGCATGGCAGCCTCAACGGATAACATATGTTTTCGCAGCGATTCGCTTGCTGTATACTCCTGCATCAGCGCCAACGCCGTATCGCGGGAGACGTAACTTTCGGTCATAAGGAACGTCTAAGGGGAAGAGGAGAGGAATCCAATCATGACGACACAGACATTAAATGCGGCCCCGCTGACTCCCGCGGAATCGTGGATCATGCGGAGCGTCCCGTTGGAGGAGTGGACGACCCCCGTCGAAGCGGCCCCGCGGCTCTCGCAGCTGGCCGACGTCGCACGGATGTCGGAGTGGGCGTATCTATATCTCGAGACGCTCGCCGGCAAAGGATACGTCGAGCGCCGCACGCTCAAGGACGGCACGCCGCAGTATCGCAAGACGCACTAACGTAACCGGCGCTCCACGAGCGCCAACAGCGCATCGACGACGAGCGCCAGGAGCGCCGCCGGAATCGCCCCCGACAGAATCATGCGCGTGTCCGACAGCGCGAGCCCGGCCACGATCGGCTCGCCCAGGCCACCCGCCCCGATGAAGGCGGCCAGCGTGGCCGTCCCCACATCGATGACCGCAGCCGTGCGGATGCCGGCCATGATCACCGGCGCCGCCAGCGGCAGGCGCACGTAGCCCAGCACTTGACCCGGCGTCATGCCGAGCGCCTGGGCGGCGTCGACGGCTCCGGGGTCGGCGTCCCGCACGCCGGTATATGTATTTCTCAAAATCGGATAGAGCGAATAGAGAAACAGCGCCACGAGCGCCGGCCAGATGCCGATGCCGATGATCGGCAGCATGAACGCCAGGAGGGCGATCCCGGGAATCGTCTGCACGAGCCCGACGGCCCGTATCGCGAGCTCACCACGGCGTGGCGCGCTCGCCAGGAGCAAGCCCGCGGGGACCGCGACCAGCATGGCGGCGGCGAGCGAGACCGCGACCAAGAACAGATGCCGCACCGTGAGCGCCACGAGGCGGCCGCGTTCCGCCGCGATGTAGGCGAGCACGCCCTCGCGCGCTGGCGTCGTCCTGGCGGTCGCGT
>DATMNB010000218.1:0-8935 GCA_035569435.1 Gemmatimonadaceae bacterium | reverse complement strand
GACGATCGATGATGGCGCGGGAGAGGTGGGGACCGTTGCCGACGGGGGCGGGGCGTTTGTGCTCCGGGGCTTGAGCCCGGGCGTGCATTCACTGCGAGTCGTGGCGATCGGGTTTCATCCGGCGACCGTGACCGTGTCGGTGGTGAACGGCCGGACCGCGGACGGATCGGTCGCGCTGGCGCCGGCGATCGCGCATCTGGCGTCTGTGCCTGTGACCGCCGTCGGCGATAGCGTGCCCGCCGGCGCCACGACGATCACGCACGACGAGATCGTGGCGTCGGGGCGGCGCGACGTGGCCGATCTGCTCGATCAGGTCCCCGGTGTGGTGGTCACCCGCCAAGGCGGGCCGGGCGGGCCGGCGACGCTGTCCGTGCGTGGGTCGAGCGCCAACGAGGTGCTGGTGCTCGTCGATGGCGTGCCGATCAACTCCCATCTCACTGGGGAAGCCGATCTGTCGCAGATCCCGCTCTCCTCGATCGAGCGGATCACGGTCGTGCCGGGCGGGCAATCGGCGCGGTACGGCAGTCGGGCGCTGGCTGGGGTGGTGCTCGTGGAGACGCGCCAACCGGGCGGTGCCGAAGTCGAGGCGCAGGGATCGGTCGGCGCCTGGGGCGATCGGGACGGCTCGCTGTCGCTCGGCGCCGGTGCGGCGGCGGGGGTGAGTGGCCGGGTGACTGCGGAGCGGCGGACGTCGGTCGGCGACTTTCCATTTGACCAGCTGGCGATTCGGGGCGGGGGCACGGGGGTGCGGCGCAACAATGACGCCGGCACCACGTCGTTCAACGGCGCGATGCGCATCCCCGCGGGACCGGTGTCCATCGCGCTGCGTGCGACCGAGGTGGACGGCGCGCGCGGCCTGCCGGGGTCGATTGCCGCGCAGGACACTACCGCGCGTGCGTGGATGAACCGGACGGCGGGCGGGATCACGGTGCGTCAGGATGCGGGGCGTCTCTCGTGGAGCGCGGATCTCGACGTCGATCACGAGCACGAGACCGATCGCGATTCGATGCCGACGTTTGGTGGGCCACCGTACAACGATCGCATCTCGGCCACCACCGTCGATGGACGTGCGGCGGTCACGTGGCGGTGGCTGACGGTCGGCGGTGAAGCGCGCACGCTTGGTGTCACCGCGAGCGCGTTGTCGGATTCGGCGCCGGGGCACGAGTACGAGGATGGACTGTGGAGCGCGGTGCGGGTGGGGCACCGGTTTGGGCCGGTGCTGGCGACGCTCGACGCTGCCGTGCGTGCCGACTGGGCGTCGCTCGTGCGTGGCGCGACGGTCTCGCCACACGGGGGGGTATCGCTCGCGGACGGACCCGTAGTCGTGTCGATCGACGGGGGGCAGTCGTTCTCACCTCCGACGTTGGCCGACGAGTTCTTTCACGAAGGCGTGCTCGTCAAGCCCAACCCGGATCTTCAGCCCGAGCGGGTCCGTGGGGAGGTCGAGGGACGGATCGCCATCCGCGATGTCGGGTGGGATGCGCTACGCGTGAGCGCTCAGGCGGCCGCGTATCGCGCGGATGTGTCGGGGATGATTCTGTGGTTTCCGAACTTCCAGTTCGTGTGGAGTCCCCAGAACTCGGACGTGCACCGGTCGGGGTGGGACGCGGGCGGTGACGTCACGTTGCCGCATCTCGGTGTCGCGGTGCGGGGCAGCGTGAGCGATGTGGCCGTCGAGTACGCGGGGCCGGTGCTCGGTGGGCAGGTCGCGTATCGGCCGCGGGTCACCGCGGATCTCGGCGCGCGTGCGACGCGAGGCAGGTTCACCATCGACTGGACATCACGGTACATCGGCGATCGCCGGACCGTGCAGGGATCCGGGCTCAACGCGTTGGCGGCGTACTGGGTCAGCGATGCGCATCTCACCGTGCGGGTCGTGAATGGGGGGTGGCCGGTCGATGTGTTTGGCGGAGTCGACGATCTGTTCGATCGTCGGGCCGATTTGCTCGTGGACTATCCGTATGCCGGGCGCACGTGGGTCGTCGGCCTTCGCGTGCGCTCACCGTCGTTTCACCAATAATCATCAATAGAGGCATGTCTCGCATGTTGCGTTTTCGTTCGTTGGTTGCGGTCAGCGTCGCGGGCTTTGTCATTGCTGGGTGCAGCAACTCATCGCCGAGCGGGCCCCACACGACGCCCTTTCTGAAAGGGCACATCGGACTCGTAGTCAACTCGACCGGGCGGGCGCTGACGATGTTCCAGCTCGCGGCGCCCAAAAACACCGAGGTCATCGCCCTGGGGGCGTCGGCCACGGTCACACCGGTGGGATTCAGTCTCAAGGGCACGACGGCCATCGTGCCGCTAGGCGACGCGGCGAGCACGGCGGTCATCAACCTTAAGACGGCCACGATCACGCGGTATTTCGTGTTCAGCAGCGGGAATGCCACGGGGCAGGCGTTTGTCGACGACACGACGGTGATTCTGGCCAACGCGACGAGTAACTATGTCGGCCGGGTCACGCTCGACCAGGCGGCCGACGCGATCACCGATACGGCGATGGTGGCGCAGTCGCCGACCGACATCCAAGTAGCCAACGGGAATGCGTACGTCATCTCGGCTGTGCTCAATGCCCAGGGGTCTCCGACGGGGGTGGGCGCGGTGACCAAGCTCAATGGGCAGACGTTGGCCGTGCTGGCGACGGCGCAGACGACCGACTCGAACTCGAGCGCGGCGGCGATCGGGCCCGACGGACGGCTCTACGTGGTCAACACGGGCACCTTCGTGAACCAGTCGACCATCACGGTCATGGACACGGCGACGCTCGCGGTGATCAATACGTATCAGGGCTTTGGCATCGGCGCCGGGGCGATCACGATCGACGCGGCGGGGCTGGCGTATATCTCGAGCTTCTTTTCGGGGACGGTCATCTGGAATACGGTGACGCACACGTTTGTGCGGTCGAATACGAACGCGTTGTGTGTCACGGTGGGCGGGAACTGTCTGGGCGCGTTCGGCGCGGCGACGGACGCGGCGGGGGATGTATATCAGACGTTCTTTGGGACGCAAGCCCAGGCGCCGTACGTCTACGTGTATGGGCACGGGTCGTACGCCGTGACCGATAGTATCGCCGTCGGGCAGGGGCCGACGCAGATCCGGATTGCCACGTTCTGAGCGCGCTCGTTGCGGTGCTCGCGGACGTCGCGTTGGGCGAGCCGCCGGCGGCGGTGCATCCGACGGTGTGGATGGGGCACTTCATTAGTGCTGGCCGGCGGCGGCTCGGGCACCATGGGCTAGCGGGTGGCGCCGCCGTGGCGTTGGGCGCCGCGGCGGTCGCGGGTGGGGTGGGGATCATGTTGGACATGGTGATCGGCGATCGGCCGGTCGTGCGGGGGTTGGCGCTCAAGCCGGCCCTCGCGCTGCGGGCGCTGCTCGAGGCTGGGGCGGTCGTGGAGCGGGCGTTGGTGGCGGGTGATGTGCCGACGGCGCGACGGCTCCTGGCGGAGCATCTGGTGTCGCGGGATACGGCTGGGCTGTCGGCGGCGGATGTGGCGGGCGCGGCGATCTCGTCGCTGGCCGAGAACTTGAACGACAGTGTGGTCGCGCCGTTGTTGGCGTTTCGGGTGGGCGGGCTTGGTGGGGCGTATGCCTATCGGGCCATCAATACCGCGGACGCCATGCTCGGGTATCGCACGCCGGAGTTGGAGTGGTTTGGCAAGACGGCGGCTCGCCTCGACGATGTGGTGAATTGGGTGCCTGCGCGGCTCTCGGCAGGGCTCATTGCCATTGCTGCCGGTGGCGGGTTCCGGGTCGCGGTGGCCGACGCGCGCCGGACACCGAGCCCGAATGGCGGGTGGCCGATGGCGGCCATGGCTGGGGCGCTCGGCGTCGTGTTACGGAAGCGCGGGGTGTACACACTCAATGCCGGCGGGCGAGAGCCGGTGGCGGCCGACATCGGGCGGGCGCGGCGCATTGTCGCGCTCGCGGCGGCGCTGGCGGTGGCACTGTGAGAGCGGCGACGCATGGCGGAGACGTGGGCGCGCGGCTCGACTTCAGCACGTGTGTCAACGCGTATGGCCCGGCGCCCGTGGTCCTGGAGGCGATTCGCGCGGCTGATGTCGCGGCGTATCCGGATCCGCGGTCGGGCGCGGCGCGGCGGGCGGCGGCGAATGCCTGGGATCGGCCGGTCGAGGAGATCGCGTTTGGCGCCGGGACTGCCGAGCTGATCGCGGCGGCAGTGGCGGCGTTTGTCCGGCCGGGGGACACGGTGCTGGTCCCGCGGCCGGCGTTTGGCGAGTACGGACGCGCGGCGCTGCTCGCGGGCGGACGGGTCCGTCGGCCCGCGCGGCTCCCGATCGATGCGAGCGGCGCGGCGGTGGCGCTGGCGATGGCTGTGGCGGTGTACGCCGAGCGTCCGCGGGTGGCGTTTCTCGCCGCGCCGACGAGTCCGGCCGGGACGGCGTTGTCGCGCGACGAGGTGCGGGCCGTTGCCGACGCGTGTGCGGCGGTTGGCGGCATCCTGGTGCTCGATCAAGCGTATGATGGGTGTTGTGCGGTGCCACTCGGGACGCCCGCGCTCGCTGGGGATCCGGCCGTATTGCACTTGAGGTCGATGACCAAGGACCATGCACTAGCCGGGCTGCGGGTCGGGTTTGCCATCGGGCCGGCGGCGATGATCGCCGCACTCGACGGCGTGCGCGTGCCGTGGGCGGCGTCGAGTGTCGCGCAGGCCGCGGCGGTGGCAGCGCTGTCGGATGCTGCGGCCGTGCATGTTCGAGAGACGACGAGCCGATTGCGTGCCGAGGCGCGGGCGCTCGCCGAGTGGTGTGGCGGACGCGCCGTGCGGAGTGACACGCATTATTTGTTGCTGCGTGGCGTACGCACGACGGGTGCGGGGATCGCGGTGCGTGACTGTCGTTCGTTTGGGTTGCCTACATACATCAGGGTGGCGGCGCGCACGCCGCCCGAGAACACCGCGCTCCGCGCGGTACTGAGGACATACGATGTCTGATCGCACCGATCCACTCGCCCCGCCGGAGGACACGGTGGCCGCCGAGAGTGGGCGTCCGCTGCCGCGTCCAAAACAGAAGCAGCCCGCGCCGCGGCGTGTGCCGCCGCGCGCGCAGCGGCATGGGTTGCTCATGGTGCATACGGGAGACGGCAAGGGGAAGACGACCGCGGCGCTCGGTCTCCTGCTGCGCGCGGCGGGGCGGGACATGACGGTTGGGATGTTTCAGTTCATCAAGAGCGCCGCCGCGGATTACGGCGAGCACCGGGCCGCGCGGCGTCTCGGGGTCGAGATCATCCCGCTGGGGGATGGGTTTACGTGGCTCACCGAGAACATCGAGGCTGACCGCGCGTTGGCGGCCGTTGGATGGGCGCGTTGTCGGGATGCGCTCGTGGCCGGGGAGTTCGATGTGCTGATTCTCGATGAGTTGACGTACCCGCTGACGTTCGGGTGGCTCGATACGGGAGAGGTGTTGGCGACGATCGCCGCGCGGCCGGCGGGGACGCACGTGGTGGTGACGGGGCGCGATGCGCCGGCGGCGCTCATCGAGGCCGCGGATCTCGTGACGGAGATGCGGGTGATCAAGCACCCGTATCGGGATCGGGGGATCGCGGCTCAGCCGGGGATCGAGATGTAGCGGGAGGCCAGGACGAGGTACGTTGCGAGCTCGACGCACTGGGTGGTGGCGCCCAGGACATCGCCCGTGATGCCGCCGATGCGGCGGTGAGCGTACCAGCCTAGAAAGGCCGTCACGAGCGTCGCGGCGATGATGGTAGGGATGGTGCGGAGGCCGATCGTGGCGGCGAGGATGGCGGCCGTGACGAGTGTTGCGAGGGTGAGGCGCAGTGGTGTGACGCCGCCGGTGAATGCGGCGCCAGTGCCGCCGGCATCGCGGACGTAGGGGAGTCCTGCGAGGAGGGGGAGGGCTGCCCAGCGGCCGATGGTGTGGGCGGCAATCAAGGCGCGGACGACGTCGAGGCGCGTGAGTGATGCGAGCGCGGCGAGTTTGGCGAGGAGGACCAGCGTGAGGGCGGCGACGCCGTAGGATCCGATGCGGCTGTCCTTCATGATGGCCAGCACCTGGTCCCGGGACCAGCCGCCGCCGAAGCCGTCGGCGAAGTCGGCCAGCGCGTCCTCATGGAGCGCGCCTGTTGCCAGGACGGTCGCGGCGACGGCGAGGATGATGGCCAGAGGCTCGGGCCAGAGCGTGCTGGCGAGCCAGTAGACGCCGGCGCCGAGGGCGCCGATGAGGGCGCCGACGACAGGGAAGTAGACGGTTGCTGCTCCGAGCTCGGCGGTGGGATGCTCACTTGCCGTGTGTGGCAAGGGGAGCCGGGTGAGAAATGTCACCGCCGAGCGGAGGCTCACGTCGATTCGCGCGAGACGCCGGCGTGGGCGAAGGTTGCCATGTCCGACAAGATGGCGGCGGCTGAGCGGAGCAGCGGGATCGCCAGCGCCGCGCCGCTGCCTTCGCCGAGTCGGAGGCCCAGGTCGAGCATGGGACGCGCGCCGAGTGCGTCGAGGGCGAGTGTGTGGCCTGACTCGGCGGAGCGGTGGGAGCAGAATACGAAGCTTCGGATCGACGGGTCGATGCGGACGGCGGCGAGCGTCGCCACGGTGGAGATGAAGCCATCGGCCACGATCGCCATGGACTGGTGCGGGGCCTCGAGGGCGGCGCCGGCGATGGCTGCCAGCTCGAGGCCGCCGAGCGCGCCCAAGATGGCGAGGGGTGTGGTGCAGGCCACGTGGCAGGTGAGGGCGCGGGCGACGACGAGGCGTTTGTGAGCCAGGCGCGCGTCGTCGACGCCGGTCCCGCGCCCGACCGTTTCCGCGGGCGGCGCGCCGGTGAGTGCGCTGAGTACGGCGGCGGCCGCGGTCGTATTTCCGATTCCCATTTCCCCGAGTCCCACGGCCCGCACACCAGCCGCCGCGGCGCGGCGCACGGCGTCGCGTCCCACGGTCATCGCTTGATCGCGCTCGGCGTCTGTCATTGCCGGCTCGTGGAGCATGTTGCGCGAGCCCCGTCGGACAGGAGCGTGGACGAGCTCCGAGAGGGTTGAGAGATCGGCGTCGACGCCGACGTCGATGACCTCGATCTCGAGACCGTTGGTCCGGGCAAGGACGTTGATGGCCGCGCCGCCGCGCGCAAAGTTGCGCATCATCTCGGCCGTGACCTGCGGCGGATAGGCGCTCACGCCTTCGTGGGCGACGCCGTGGTCGGCGCCAAAGACGATCATGCGCGCGCGGTCGATCCGTGGGGTCAGGGTGCCCTGGATCTCGGCCAGTTGCACGGCCCACGTTTCCAGGTCGCCGAGCGAGCCGAGCGGCTTGGTTTTGTCGTCGATTGCGTGCCGCGCCGCCGCGGCGAGTGCGCCCGCCATGCGTGGTAATCTACGGGCTCGCGTTTGGGTGGCGCACCCACTAGGGTTCTCGTATGCGCTCGCTCGTGTGGACCTCGCTCAGACGGCTCGTGGCCGTGCTGTGTGGCGTCATGGTGGTCCACGTTGCCGTAGCCAGCGCGGCGGAGCGGTGCGCGTCGCATCCGCCCGAGCACTGCCAGTCGCCGGTACAGCACCATCATGACGGCGCAGGGCAACCCCAGACGCCTGAGTGCTGCCAGATGGGTGCGGCCTGCGCGCCGTGGGCGCTGACGGTCGCGGTGCACACTGTCGCTCGCGTCGGACATGACGCGCCGGTTGTCGACGAGCCCAGTGCCGTCGGTAGCCCTCGACTCGCTCCCGAGCCGCCTCCACCCAGAGCGTAGGCCCCCGTTTTTCCAACGGAGTCCGCCGGGTCATCTGCCCGGCGTGTGTATTGGCTTTCGCGCTCAGGAGATTGTGTGATTGGACGACGTGCGCTCGTCATCGGCCTCGTGGCGATGCCGGGTATTGCTGCTGCGCAGGACACCAGCATGGCGGGCATGCCTGGGATGGCCGGCATGGCAGGGATGGGACATATGACCATGAATCAGGCGCCGCTTGGGATTCCCGACAGCCGTGTCGGGGCGGGGACGTCGTGGCTGCCGGATAACACGACCATGCGGGCGATTCATGTGCAGGCAGGAGGGTGGGGGCTCATGGCCCACTATCTCGCCTTTGGGCAGTACGACGAGCAGTTCGGGCGGCGGGGTGGTGTGCAGTGGGGTGGGGTCAACTGGGGGATGCTCATGGCCACGCACGCGTTGGCTGGTGGGCAGCTGTCGTTGCGCGGGATGCTCAGCCTCGACGCGGCGACGGTGACGCCGGCGGGGTATCCGTTGCTCCTGCAATCGGGGGAAGCGTATAACGGACAGCCGTTACACGATCGGCAGCATCCGCATGACCTCATCATGGAGGCGGCGGCGATTTACGATCATGCGGTGACGCAGGATCTCGCGGTGCAGTTGTATGTGGCGCCGGTTGGGGATCCCGCGCTCGGGCCGGTGGCGTATCCGCACCGGCCATCGGCCGAGGCGGATCCGTTTGCGCCGTTGGCGCACCACTGGGAGGATGCGACGCATGTCTCCTTTGGTGTGGCGACGGTGGGGGTGTATACGCGGGCGGTGAAGGTGGAGGGGTCGATCTTTAATGGGCGTGATCCTGATCAGTATCGGTATTCGGTGGATTATGGCGGGCATGCGCCGACGCTCGATTCGTATTCGGGGCGGGTGACGGTCAACCCGGCCCCGGCGTGGAGCCTGAGTGGCTCGTATGGGTATCTCCGGAGTCCGGAGCAGTTGGAGCCGAAGCTCGACCAGCATCGGGCGACTGGGTCTGTCCTGTACGGTGATGGGCCGGTGGCGGCGGCGCTCATCTGGGGGGCGAACTTTCAGTCGAACCATACGTCGAACGGGGTGACGGCGGAGGCGACGGTGCAGGTTGGGGCGCGGAATACGGTGTTTGGGCGGGCCGAGTATGTGAACAAGAGTGCGCAGGATCTGGATATTCCAGGCGTACGGGCGGATCAGTGGTACGATGTCGAGGGGCTGGTGGCCGGGTATCTGCGGACGGT
>DATMNB010000217.1:0-11267 GCA_035569435.1 Gemmatimonadaceae bacterium | reverse complement strand
CCGTCAGCCCCTCGACATCACGCTCAGCGAGCTTGCGCTCGCTCTCCAACTCCAGCCACCGGTCACGCTCGCGTTGCGCCCGTTCCCACTCCGGCGCCGCCGCATCCAACCCCGCCCGCGCCTCGGTCAATCGCTCGGCCGCGCCATCGGCCCGCGCCGTTGCCTCCGCGAGACGCGCCGCGCTCTCCTGCTCCTGACGCGCCACCGCATCGCGGTCCGCCATCCCGCCGCGCAGCCCCGCGATCTCGGCGATGACCAGCTTGCGACGCTCGCGCACCAGATCCTGCGCCACGCGCAACTTCTCGTACCCCAATACCCGCGACAGGAACTTGGCCCGCTCCGACGGCCCCATGGCCGCCATCACGTTCAGCTCTTTCTGCCCCGTGAAATACGTATTGAAAAATTCGCCGCGCGTCATGCCCAACCGACGCTGCAGCAGCTCCGTCACACCCGAGATCGAGTTGGCGATCGGCTGCGACGCACCGTCCAGATACAGCTCCGCGTTCGACAGCCCGCGGACCACGCGATACCGGTGCCCCGCCAGGTCGAAATCCAACTCGACCCGCACCGCCGCCCGCGGCGCCGCCCGACTGTAGCGGATCGACTCCCGCGTGCCGCGCGCGGCGCTGTTGCCATAGAGCGCCCAGGCGATCCCCTCCAGGATCGTCGTCTTCCCCGACCCGTTGGGCCCGATGATGCCCGTCAGCCCCGAGTCGAACTCGATGCGCGTGTCGGCGTGCTGTCGGAAGTTGGAGAGATGGAGACTATTGAGCCTCACGCCGATTGCCCCTCGATCCCCGCTGCCGCGTCGAGCGCCTCCGCCTCACGCAGATACCTGAGCCCGAGCGCGACCAGCGCGTCCCGATCGATGTCGGACTCGAGGACACGCGCTGCCAACTTCTCTCTCACGACATCGGCCAGCGACGGCCGTCGCCCCCCCGGCGCCGCCCCGCCGTGCATCCGCGTGATCTCGGGCCGGCGCGTATCGAGATGGAAATGCAGCGCGCGCCGCCGGTAGTCGCGGAGCGCGGCCTGATTCAACTCCCGCACGATGTGGCGTGCGGCTTGGCGCACCAACAGACGCACGATCTTGCCGTCAATGCCCCCATCGATGCTGTCGACACTCTCGCGTATGCGCGCGTCGAGCTCCGCCGACGTCAGCCCGCCCGCCCACAGTTCCGGGAGATCGATCACGTCCCGCTGCAGCGTCAGCGCATGGAACGTGTGCTTCCCCGTGGCCAGATTATGCTCGATGAAGCCCTTCTCACGGCCCTCGAGCAGCTCGCCCCATGGGTCCGAGCTGCTGTAGTCGATCGACCCCGAGTAGTACGTGTTCTCCCCGATCTGCCGGTAGACGTGATAATGACCGAGCGCGCGATAGCTCCACGGGCTCGCGAACAGGTCGTCGTTGGTGATCGGGTTGCGGGCCCGCTCGTCGGCCCCCATCCATTTTTGCTCCACGCTCGGGTGCACGCCGTGCAACACCAACACGTTATAGCGGGCCGACGGATCGATCGTGAGCTTGGGCCACTGCAAAGCGTAGGGCACCGCCAGCACGCTCAAGTTCCGGTCCGGGTACGACAGCTGCCGCGCGCCGCCCTCGACCACGTCAATCCCCAACGGCGCAAACAACCGCAGAATGGATCCGCTGTCGCTCGACCGCGGGAGATCGTGATTGCCGGCGACGATGACGATCGGCGTGTCCGTGAGCGCCTGCTTGAGACGCGAAAACTGCGTGAACGCGTGCAGAATGGCCTGATTGGAGGGCCGCACCGTATGAAACACATCGCCCCCGATCACGACCAGATCGGGCCTGAGGGCAATCGTCTGGTCGATGGCCTGCTTGAACGTCGCGGCCACATCGGCTTCCCGCTGGTTGATCCCACCAGGCGTCAGCCGCTGATACTGCCGGAATCCCAGGTGCAGGTCGGACAGGTGCACGAGCCGCATACAGGAATGTACTCGGACTTTTACCGGTCAGTGGTGCGTAACCACTCCGTAATCATCATATGCACGCTACCCGACGTCACCTCGATCGTCGCCCGGGAATCCGTCAACCACCCCCGCCGCCGGTCAACGAGCAAACTCCCCGTCACGACCCCCGTCGTCACCGCCGGCGACCCATCGCGCCGCAGCATCCCATGCAGCGACACATACGCCAGTTCCCCATTCTGCGAGAGCGAATCGAGCCGAAACGTCGCTTTGAGCGCCCCACCCTTCCCCGGCGGCAAGGGCAGCTGCACATCACAATGCCACTCGCGCCCCACCCGCACGGGTGACCGCGGCAACATGGCCGGGGTCTGCGACAGCGTCGCCCGGAGTTGTTTCCCCGCCGTGCCGGTATCGACCGACTCCAGCTTCATCATCCCGTCCGGCCACACGCGCAGATGCAGGGGCCGCCCCTGCAGCAACTGCCTGGCGGGCTCGGCCGACTGCGGCGCCATATCCACCGAGTCTGTGATCGCCACGACCTCGGTGCCCTTCTTGTCATGCCCCACCACGATCGTGCGCGACAACACGAGTAGCGTGCTCACCGACGTGTCAACGGTTGTTTCGTTTGGCGCGTCGGACGCCTCGATGCGCTGATCGTAGCGCAGATGCAACGTATCCCCGACCCGCGGCCGGATCTCCAGCGTGACGGTCTGCGCGCCAAGGCGTGTCAGCGACGAGGCCACCAGCCATACGACACCAACGAGGAGTGTCCTCAAAACGCGTACGGGTCGTCGTCCGGCGCGGTGCGAAGGGGCGGCGCCGCCACGCGCGCCGGCGCCGCGGCGGGAATGAGCGGCCGGAGCTGACTCCGGAAGAACGCCTGCACATCGGCCGGACGCGCCTGCTCGGTCGCCCGCCGCGCCCGCAACACGTCATGCTCCTCATGCAGCCCGATGACAGCCTGCACCCACCCGAGCGTGACCGACGGATCGAGCACCCGCAACGCGCGCGTGACCGCGACGTCGAGCGTCGACTCGCCTGCCGGCGGGAATCGCTCCGCGCCCTCCCGCCCCGACAGCACGGCCGGCCGCGGGAACCGCACAAACACAGGTTGCGTGAAGTGCGGATGCCGCACCATGAGTTGCCCCTTCTCCAACGTGGACAGCTTGGTGCGAATGGCCGGGCTCAGGACCGCGTAGCCCGGCGTCGCCAGCTCGTCGCCGTCCATGCGGCCAAACAACGCCGTCCCCGCATTCCCCACGACGCGCCGGTGCACCTGCGAGCGAAACTGCTGGGCGCCAAACAACACCAGCCCCAGATACCGCCCACGCTCGGCGATGTCGAGCAGCATCTTGCGCACATACGTGTCGGTCCCGTCGCTCGGCGCGTACTTGTTCAACTCGTCGACGAACACCACCACGTGCTTCACGCCGAGGTCGCGTCGCTCGAGGTGCTCGCGCAGCTTGGACACGACACGGGCGAAGACGAGATCCTGGGCGTCCTCGTCGAGGAGGGCGACGTCGATCACGTACACCGTCCGATCCTCGAAGTGCCCGAACGGCAGGTCGCTCACCACGCCGTCGTCCGTAACGAGCCCGGCGCACCGCGTCGAGATGTTGGAGAGCCGGTTCCGGACCTTGCGGATCGTCGCCACGTGATGCGTCCGCCAACTCTCGGCGTTCCGACGCTCCATCCCCCTGAGCAGATCGAGAAACCATGCCTCGAGATCGGCGAACGACTGGACGGTATGCGCGTGCTCCAACGTGTCGTCCGTGAACCGACGGCCGACGACCCGCTCCTCGATGAAATCGATCAGCGCATCGGCCTTGGCGTCGATGTCATCCTTGTTGAGCAGGACCTGGGCAAAGTCCAGGACCTCACGGAGCCCCCACGTCAGCGGGGCGACGTTGCGCGACAATGCCTCGTTGGAGCGCAGCGTATTGAGCGCGAACCCCTTGGCCGTGTACGGCGCGAAATACTGCACGTGCTCGAACGGCTGCGCCGGCACGCCCAGTCGCTCGTACAGGGCGCGATCGACCTCGTCGAGCGCCGTGGCCGGCTGGTCGAGAAAGCATAGGTCGGGACCTTTGACGTTGATGCAGACGGCGGCCACCGACCCCTTGGACTCCGGGAAGTGCGCGAAGATCGACGCCAACAGCCACTCCACGGCGCTCGTCTTGGTCGCCAGCCCTGAGACCCCGGTGATGTTGAGATGCGCCGCCTCGGGCCCGAGCAGGAAATCCGGATCGAGGTAGACCGGCGACTCCAGCCCGCCGGCCCGGTACACGCCAATCGGGATCCCATTCTCGAGATACCCATCCATGCGGAGCGCGACCGCGACGTCCGCGTCCCCCGCCAGATACACGACACCAAGGGGCACTGGCTGGAGCGGCTCCTCGGGGAGCCGCCGCAGCACAGCCGCCGTGTACAGCCGGATCTCCGTGCGCTCGGTTGCCGCCAGCGCCGCGGCCCCCGGCAACCCGTCGTGCCCGAGCACATCGTGGAGCGGCGTCTGGAGATCGGTGTAGCTGAACCCCTCGACCACCACGCCATAGATGATCGGGATGTGACCGCCCACCGCGTGCGTGCCCGCGACCCGCACGATCGTCCCGATGCCGACTTCGGCGTCGAGCGCCGTCCAGAAATGAAACTCGTGCGACGTGTTGGGCCGCCGCTCCGTCGCCACGACCCGTCCGATCGGTTCGTGCACAGGTGTGGGCACAGGTGTGCTCACGACACGGCCCGGAGATATTCCTCGCAGTCGTGCACCCCGTACACCAGCGTGTCCCACCGCGGGTCCGGCAACGCCAGCGGCGCCACCTCCGCCAATATCCAACGCGAGACGGTGTTCGCCCGCTCGGTGATATCCCCCTCGCCGTCGGCCACCTCGACGCGCACCAGGCCCCACAGGGGTCCATGACCCGCTGGATCACGGAGCCGAAGATACCAGCTCTGCACCGGCACCCGGTGTTTGGACGTGGCCCGCACGACACTGGTGCGCTCACCCACCGCCAACGCGCAGACAACTTGCAGCCCGGCCCGATCGACATGGAGTGTGCGATGACTCTTCACGACTCCGACCGCGCTCGCCGATATGGTCGTCAGGCCGCCGTCGATCCACAGCGTCGCCGACTCACTCGCATACCACTGCTCGGCGAGCGTCCGCTCCAATCGCTCGCGATCCTTCTGTACCACGTGCACCGCGCGCTCGAGCAGTCCGTACGGATGGACGTCCTCAGGGTCAACCGGCCCCGTGTCCACAATCTCATCGATCCCCGGCAACAGGGCCGCGGGCCCGTAGATCGACCGCTTGATGAGCGCTCCACTGCCGTACGTGCTCAGGCGCCGATTCCGGCGCATGCGAATCACCGCGGCGACAGTGCCAAAAACCACCGGGACGCCCCCCACGTACGCCAGCACCCGGCTCTGCTGTGTCCCATCCAGAAACGCCGCGAACCCCACCTCTGGCACGCCGGGCACGGGCATCCGCGCCAACGCAGGGCCCCCCTCGACGACCTGAGACGCCACCAGGCGCGGCGCGTCAGCCCGAGTGGCGACCATTTCCAGCACGGGACCCGTCCCGTCCAGGGGCTGCACCGTGGTCACCCACCGGTCGAGCGCGCGCTGCGCACTCCGAAAGCTCGCATTCATAGGTGCTCCCATGGCTGCTACGGTAACGGCCGCCCCAGGTGCCGACAAGCCAACCGGTGACCCTCCCGGTGCGGCGGGCGTCTCTGACACATGAAGAGGTATCTGTCCCCGCTACCCCTGGGCGCCCTCCTGAGCGGTGTCCTGCTGGCCACCGGCTGCGGCACGAAAAGCGACGCCAGCCCCGCCCCAGCCAATGAGCTCAAGCTGGCCGACCACCCGAACATCCTGTTCGAGGTGTTTGGCGAGCGCGAAGACCCGCGCATGATCCCGCTCGCCGTCGTTGACCACGGCAAGCTGCGCCACATCCGACTGTCTGCCGACCACTGGAAGCAGTTCGACAAGATGTACGATCACTCCGGCACCGTGTACACCATCTATCAGGACGGCGGCGTGGCCGGCACGGCGACTGTCAAACAGGGAATGTGGGAGAAGCGCAGCTTGCCGCTCTACTCCCTCCCCAACTGCCAGCTCCTGCTCCCGCTGTCGGCCGTCACCCTGGACAGCCACGTCAAAGCAGGTATCACCGTGGAATTCCTGGCCACGGGCTCGCCACTGCCATCGGCGGCCAACCCCAAGCCCGAGGCTCTGACGCGCCAGGACGCGGTCAAGACCGCACGGGAGGTGGCGATCAAAGTCGGCACCGACGCGGGCATTGCCCGGACGCTGCTCGATTCGCTCGACTACCACGGCCTGGCGGTGAACACCGGCGCGACCTCGGAGCCGACCCTCATCGCGTCGTTCATCGACCCGAACTCCGACGACGCGGGGCCGAAAGGCGCGGGCACAGCGTTCGTCTTCACTGTCGCCGACAAGACGGGCGGCGAATACGCGTCGACCTTTTCCAAGGTCGTCAGCGGCAAGTCGTCGCACGGGGAGTTCCGGCGCTACGTCGACCACCTCGACATCGACGGCGACGGCATTGACGAGCTGATCCTGGAAGGCTGGCGCCCCGGCGGGGACAGTTACCCGATCATCCTCAAATTTGTGGGCGGGCGCTGGCAGGAGATCTACCGCGGCACACCGGACTGGTGCCTCGATCAGAAAGGCGGCGCCAACAACCCGTTCACGAAGGACGAGGAATAGCCGCCACCAGGCGCCGGACACCCTCGAGCACCTGCTCCGTCGGCGCCGCGTACGAGAGCCGCACCCACTCGTTGGTCAGGAACGCCGCCCCAGGCACCACGGCAACGCCCTGCGTCTCCAGCAGCCGCTGAGCAAACGCGTCGCCGTCGCCGACCCGGATGTAGAGATAGAACGCCCCATCCGGCCTGACGTACGTCACTCCGGCCGCATCCAGAATCTCCACCGCCGCGTCCCGCCGTTGACGAAACACGTCGACCATCGCGGCAATCGCCGCCCGCGCCGCGTCCGGCTCGTTGAGCGCGGCCAACGCCGCGTGCTGCGACACGGTCGCCGGGTTCGACGTGGTATGCGACTGGAGTGCCGTCATGGCTGCCGCCACGTGCCGCGGTGCGATCGCCCAGCCAATGCGCCACCCGGTCATGGCATACGCCTTAGCGACCCCATTGATCACCACCAAGTTGTCCCGGCTCGTCGCCAGCTCGAGCGCCGACGGCGCGGCGACACCATACGTGATATACCGGTAGATCTCGTCGCTGATGACCCACCACCCACGCTCGGCGGCCAACGCCAGAATCGCCGACAGCTCCTCGGCGCTATACACCGATCCGGTCGGGTTGCTCGGCGAGTTGAGCAACACCCCGCGCGTCCGCGACGTCGCGGCTGCCGCCAACTCAGGCGCGGTCACTCGGAGCCCGCGGCCGATGTCCCCGTAGACCGGGACGGCCGTCGCCCGCGCCAGCGACACCATCTCGTAGTAGCTCGTCCAGCTCGGTGTCGGAATCAGCACTTCATCGCCCGGCCCAAACAACGTGAAGCAGGCGTTGAACAGCGACTGCTTGGACCCCGTCGACACAACGACGTCGGCCGGCTCGATTCGATCGGGACCCGTGTACAGGGCATTCGCCTCGGCGGCAATCGCCTGGCGCAGCGGCAGAATCCCCTCGGTGGCCGTGTAGTGCGTCGCCCCGCCGTCGATGGCGCGCTGCGCGGCCCGACGGATGTACTCCGGCGTGTCGAAGTCGGGCTCGCCCGCGCCAAGGTCGAGAATGACGCGGCCCGCCGCCTTGAGCGCCTTGGCCTTATTGGAGACGGCGATCGTCGCGGACTCTTTGATCTGCGCGACGTTCAACGAGACAGCGTCTAGTACAGTCGACACGACTTTGCGGGGTAAGGCACGAATGTGCGGGAGAGGGTATGTTACCAGGCTCTTCGTAGATTAATCGCCGCCACTGTGAGAGGTAAGCGTGGACACCGCCCCGACCGGCCGTAGCCAGCATGCGTTGTACGTTGTGCCCGAAGACCCGGGCACCGCGGCGACGGTCCTTGGGGCCGCCCTCGAGCACGACGGTCCTGTGCTCATTCTGACCGCCGACGTCGAATCCGCGGTCTCGCTGGCCGACGTCGTCCTCGCGCTCCACCCGGACCGTCCGGTCCTTGCCGCCACGAGCACCGCCCGCGCGCGCCGCGTCGCACGCGACGCCACCGTCATCGTCGGCACGCCCGCCACGGTCCTGGGCCTCGTCCGCGCGACCGCCCTCAAGCTCGACCCCGTCCGCAGCCTCGTCGTCGCCTGGGCCGATCTCGCCGACGCCGACCTGGAAGCCCTGATGGCCGAAGTCCCCAAGGAGGCCTCGCGCACGATCGTCGTCTCCGCGGGCAACCCCGCGGTCGAGGCGTTCGTCGAGCGCTACGCCCGCCGCCCGCGCCGCGTCGGCGGCGACGAGGCCGTGTCCGAGCCGGCAGCGCCGACCGCCATTCGGTACGTCACCACCGCGGCGGCGACACGCCCTGCTGCCCTCCGGCGGCTCCTCGATGAGATCGACCCGCCGTCGGCCATCGTCCACGTTCACAGCAGCGCCTCGGAACACGCCGTCCGCGCGACGTTGCGTGTCCTCGGCTACGCCGGCGACGACGCCGCCGTACGCGTCGCCCGCGGCCCGGCGACCGTCAACACCACACAGCTGGTGGTGCTCTACGACGTCCCACTCGACGCCGCCGAGCTCCACGCCGCGACCGCCGGCTCCCCCGTGCACGTCGTCGCCCTCGTCGAGCCACGCCAGTTGCCTCGCCTGCGCGCGCTCGCGGCTGTCGCACCACTGACACTCAGCGGCCCCACCGCCCGCGCGCGCACGCGCGAGGCGACGCTCCGCGACGAGCTTCGTGCGACGCTCGAAGCGGGCGTCCCATCCCGTGAGCTCATTGCCCTCGAGCCACTGCTGGCCGAGTTCGACGGCATCGAGCTGGCCGCCGCGGCGTTGCACCTCCTCGACCGCGCGCGCTCGACAGTCGTGGTCGTCCAGGCCCCGGCCCCCGCCCCAGCACCCATCGCCGCACCACCCCGCCCCTTCATCGAGCGCAGTCGCGGACGAGACGACCGACCGCCCCGCCGGGATGACCGCCCCGCGCGTCGAGACGATCGCCCAGCCAAGCGCCCCTTCACCGGCGGCCCTCGCAAAGCCCGCGATGACCGCCCCCGCCCCGCCGGCGCCGGCGGCCCACCGTCCCGCGACAAACGCTCTGGCCCACCGCGGAGCGAGTGGGCTGAACGCGGCGAACGCTTGACCCACTCCCGCCGCCCCGCCCCGCGCAATGGCAGTGGCGGCGGCCGTGGCCGCCCACCCGCCCGCGGCGAGTAGTTAGGTCGGTAGGAATGCACGAGACCCCGGCGTCCGAAGACGTCGGGGTCTCGCATACTGCAAGAGACGCGTGGCCGTCAGGCATTGCGAATCTTGCAAGGACAAAACTACGCAGATGGTGCGCCACGAGGCGTCACACTCTGAGTCACCGGCATCACGACCTACGAAACGGATGCCACAGGGGTGACGTCCCCATCGTTCATAGCGTCTACAACGCGTATGGGCGTCATTGCGACTCTCCTCCCGAATTCCACCCGTCTGCAGCGCCTCCGCGCCGCGATCCGCGACCGGCACTCCATCGTCGCCTGCGATGATTGGAGCCACCTGACGCGCATGTGCGACTCGGAACCGATCCACCTCGCCGTGATCGACCTCTACGCCGACGGCACCGCGAACTTCGAGAGCGTCCGCCTCCTCAAACTCCGCTTCCCCCGCGTCGCCCTCGTCGCCTACGTCGGCGTCACGCCGGAACGCGCCCGCGACATGTTCGACGCCGGCCGCTGCGGCTTCGATGGCCTCATCGTCGCCGACATCGATGACGCGCCGATGACCCTCCTCGCCCACGTCGACAAAGCCGAGGCCCGCAGCGTCGCCAGTCTCCTCCGCCGCGCGATCGGCGATCTCAAACCGACCGCCCGCGACGCCGTCCTCGCCTCCGTGACCCGGGCCCACGAGCGTCTCACCCCCGACGCCTTCGCCCGCATGCTCGCCGTGCCACGCCGCCTGCTGACCCGGCGGTTGACCGATGCCGGCTTCCCGCCCCCGCACCGTCTCCTGACCTGGGGCCGCCTGATCGTCGCCGCCCACATGCTCGAGGACAAGCACCGGAGCGCTGACAGCGTCGCCCAGGTCCTCGACTTCCCCTCTGGCAGTGCCTTCCGCAACACCTGCCAGCGCTACCTCCAAGCCACACCCCAGCAACTCCGCGAACGCGGCGGCGCCGCCTACGTCATCGAGACGTTCATGGGCCACGCCCGCCGCGCGGCCGCTGCCCCCCGCCGCCCGCGCGTCCCCCGCGCCGTGGTCGAAACGGGTGTACAAGCGGTCCCGGCCCCGCCCGACCAGCCTTTCGCGCCAAACGCCTTCGCGCTGAATCGAACTCCTGACGGGGTCGGTTGACTCTCAGGGCACTCGCCCTACCTTGTGCGGCATGACGTTGCTCGTAGGCTTGACCGGGAACATCGCCAGTGGAAAAACCACCGTCGCCCGCCAATTCGCGGACCGCGGCGCCACAATCATCGACGCCGACGTCCTTGCCCGACAAGCGGTCGAGCCCGGTAGCGATGGACTCGCCCGTATCGTCGACCGCTGGGGTGCCGACGTGCTCGACGACGACGGTCATCTTGACCGGGCTGCCCTGCGCGTCCGCGTCTTTCCCGACCACGACGAGTTGGAGGCCCTGAACGACATCGTCCACCCCGAGGTCACCCGCCGGCGCGACCGGCTCGTCGCCGAAGCCCGCGAACGGGGCGACCGCATTGTCGTCTGCGACGTGCCCCTGCTCTTCGAGCGGCACCTGGCCGGCGACTTCCACCGCATTGTCCTCGTCGATGCGCCCCGACCCGTGCGTCTCGAGCGCCTGATGCGCGACCGCAAGCTCGATGAGACCGACGCGCTCGATATGATCGCCGCCCAGATGCCGGCGGAACTCAAACGGGCGCGCGCCGATTTCGTGATCGACAACACCGGCACGCTCGCCTCGCTCGATGCCAAGGTGACGCCCGTCTGGGCCGCCCTGGAGCGCGAGGCCGACGCGGTCGCCGCCACCGTCTCCCGGTGAGTAACTTCTACTAAATGACTGCCTCTAATATCCCCGCGGATCTCCTCTACACCCACGAGCACGAGTACATCCGCTTCGGCAAGGACGGCATCGCCGAGATCGGCATCACGGACTTCGCCCAGGGCGAGCTCGGTGACATCGTGTTCGTCGAGTTGCCTGCGCCCGGCACCACCGTCACCGCCCAC
>DATMNB010000216.1:0-3865 GCA_035569435.1 Gemmatimonadaceae bacterium | reverse complement strand
CATCGCGACGGCGACGGCGCGGTTGAGCTCAACGATGGGGGTCGGGGTCAGCTCGTAGAGCACCGCATAGAGGTCGGCGATCTCGCGCCAGTCGGTGTCGCGCGGTTGATCGGCGCGGGCGTGGATGGCGGCGATGGCGGCTTGGACGGTGTACGGACCGGCGGGCGTGTTGAGGTCGCGCAGCACGGCGTCGAGGCGGGCCAAGCCCTCGGCGATCTCGGAGCGGTCCCAGAGGGTGCGGTCCTGATCTTCCAGCAGTACGAGCTCGCCCTCGGGGCCCACGCGCGTCGTGCGGCGGGAGTCGTGGAGGAGCATGAGGGCGAGCAGCGCGTTGGCCTCGGTGGCGGTGGGCATGAGTTCCACCGCGAGTCGGCCGAGTCGGATGGCTTCGCGACAGAGCTCGCGCCGCACCAAGGCGTCGCCGACGGTCGCGGCGTAGCCCTCGCTGAAGGTGAGATAGATGACTGAGAGGACGGCGTCGAGCCGCTCGGGCAGGGCGTCGCCCGATGGGATGCGATAGGGGATGCGGGCCTCGCGGATCTTGCGCGTCGCGCGCACGAGGCGCTGGGCCATCGTCGCGACGGGGACGACAAAGGCGCGGGCGATCTCCTCGGTTGTGAGGCCGCAGATCGTGCGGAGCGTGAGGGCGATCTGGGCTTCCAGGGCGAGGGCCGGGTGGCAGCACGTGAAGACGAGACGCAGCCGGTCGTCGGCGATCATCTCATTATCGTCGAGCCACGATATCGCGTCGTCGCGTTCCATCTCAACCAATAGCTCGTGCGTCTTGGCGGCGAATCGGGACTCGCGGCGCAGCCGGTCGATGGCGCGGTGCCGGCCGGTGCTAATCAGCCACGCCCGTGGGTTCGAGGGAACGCCATTGCGGGGCCACTGTTCGGCGGCAACCGCGACAGCATCGTGCAGCGCCTCCTCGGCGAGGTCGAAATCGCCGAGGAGCCGGATGAGCGTCGCCAGGAGGCGCCCGGAGTCGTCGCGATAGACTCGTCCGAGCACTTCCGTGGCGAATGTTGCGTGTGTCACGGCGGACACCTCGGTCACATCGACGACATGGACCAGATGGGCCGCACTTCGATCGAGCCGCTCCGGGCCGACGGGATCTTGGCCGCGATCGCGACGGCGTCATCGAGGTCGGTCGCGTCGACGAGGTAGTAGCCGGCGAGTTGCTCGCGCGTTTCGGCGAAGGGGCCGTCGGTCGTCTGGACCTTTCCGCTCCGGACGCGGACGGTCGTCGCGGTGGTCGACGGTTTGAGGCGGTTGGACCCGACGAGCTTACCGGATTTCTGGATGTTTTCGGTAAACTTGCCGTAATCGGCCAATAGGGCGTTGTTCTGCTCCGGGGTGTTCTTCGCCTCGTTGGCTTCGGAGTCATGGATCAGCAGCAGGTATTGCACGGCTCGTCTCCTGTCAGATGTTGGAGGGTTTGTACACTCCTAGTCGAACGAGACCGGCGGAAATCGACAAGCCCCCCGTGGGGCGGTCGATCCGGCTGCTACACAGGCCAGGGGCTACCGGGAAGGTACCGTGCGCCGGGACTGTGTCCTAGAGGGCGGCGTGGCGGCGGCGAACTGGACGCGCGCGCGGCGGGCGACCGTGGCCTCGAGGGCGGCGTTGAGGGCGCGCACATCGACGCGGGGCGCGCGGCCGACGTTGGCGCGGCTCACGGTCGTGTGATCGGCGACGAGTGCGTGGAGGGTGGCGACGGGGACGCCGCGGGCGCGGGCGATGCGGGGGATCTGGAGCAGGGCGTTGAATGGGGAGATCGAGCCCGCGATGCGGCCGTCGGCGAACGACGACGGGGGCGGCGGCGGCGCGGTGCGCGCGGCGTCAGTGAGGTGCGTGTGGCGCCGGAGGGCGAGTGATGAGAGGAGGGTTTGCAGCTTTTTCATACGCATCAATGGTATCTGACGCGTCGTAAGGGCCGCATAAGGAGCGGCACGGCGTGCGTGAATTCTTCATAAAGAGGGTGGGACGTGGCGGTGCGGCTCCCGAGGGAACCGCACCGCCGCACACACGGTCAGGTGCCGAGTGGGTCGCAGGTGGTGCCGAGCCCGCGTGCCTCGCACTCGTTTTGCGGGATGGGCATGACGGGTGGAACGTTGCCCTGCTGCGGCCACGCCGTCGGGGCAATCGGCTCAGCCGGAATCGTCGACAGCACGCCGTAGCGCCGCGCGTCGATCCATCGGGTCCCCTGTTCCCACAGCAGGGAGTAGCGGCGGTTGTAGAGCAGTTCCGTGAGCAGCGTGCTGGCCGATGCGCCCGCCGCCAACGCCGGCAGGTTGCCGGAATTCTGTCGAATGATATTGATGTCACTCTCGGCCAGGGTGAGCTGACCCAGCCCGAGCTCCGCCTCGGCGCGGAGCAGGATCAGCTCCTCGTCGCGAATGATCGGGATCGACGCATTGGCGTTGGCCTGCCCCTGCGTGAAGTACACCGAAAACTTGTAGATCCCCTGAATCGGGATCCCGCCCAGGATCTGCGGCGGCTGCCCGACCGGAATCGAATCGATCTTGGCCAACGCCCGCGCATCGATCGTCGTGCCGTCCGTCTGCTTCTGCGCATCGTTGATATTCTCGATGAGCGAGAAGTAGATCGGGCCGGTGAGTGGCTCGGAGAGCCCGTTCTGGACATCGCCGGGGCCCGTACTGAAGTCGAAGTACGTCCCTGCCGTGAAGTCCGACGGTGCCGTCGAGATGAACGAGGTGCCCAGCGCTGCGAGCGCCGCGGTGTAGCAGGTCGCTGGGGTCCCGCCGCACTTGGTCAGATCCGTGGCCCGCAGGACCCACGCCTTGGCCTCGAGCGCCGAGACGAACAGGCTGAACCCTTGGGGTGTATTGAAACCGAAGGTGGTGTAGCCCGGTGGCACCGAGAACGGGAACGAGCTCCCGGCGGCCGCCAGGTTGGTCCGGGCCGAGTCGAGCGTGTGAATGATCGTGGCATAGACGCTGTCCTCGGAGACGAACGGCGCCGGCGCCGAGGTCACGGGCCGGTCGACGTCGATCGGCGCCCCGAGCTGGGCGCGTGTCTCCACGATATAGAGGAACGCCAACGCCTTCAGCGTTTGCCCAAAGCCGAGCGAGGCCGACTTGTCCTGGGCATTCAGGTCGGGCGTCTTGGGGACGGCATCGATATACACGTTCGCATTCCGGATCTCGGTGTAGGGCCGTGACCACAGCGCGCCGCCAAACTCGCTCGGGTTGAGTGGGCCGTAATATGGCTCCCCATAGTCCGGCTGGTTGTTGCCAGAGAGATTGATGCCTTCCCGACCCATAGACCCCACGCGCCAGATGAAATTCTCCATGTCCTGACGGGAATAATCGAACAATCCCGCGGCGAACGTGGCCATGTTCGCTCTGTTGGGGTTCTGCGTGATGCTATTCAGCAGTGGCTGGTTGGGGTCCTGGATATTGAAATTGTTGCAGCCGGCGCCGATCAGCGCGGCCGCGATCCACATGGCGCGAGCCATCCGTGACATCGTCGTGGTCATGGTCAGAACCCCGCCGAGACGGTGAAGTAGAACGAACGCGACGGCGGATAGGGCGCCAGATCGACGCCGCGCACGATAGCTTGCTGCCCGAAGTTACTGACCTCGGGGTCGTAGCCCCAGTATTTGGTGATCACGATGAGATTGCGCCCCGATGCGCTGAGCTTGATGTCTCGCGATCCGAAGACAAAGCGTGAGTACTGGACCGGTAACTGATACGAGAGCGTCAGTTCGCGGAGCTTGAGGAAGCTGGTGCTCGTGACAAATGGCCGGGCATCGGTGCCCGAGTTGCAGGCGTTCGTGTCGCTGATGCCCCGCGGCGTGCCGCTGTTCGACGCCAACGCGTTGCAGGCGTAGAGCGAGTAG
>DATMNB010000215.1:0-8803 GCA_035569435.1 Gemmatimonadaceae bacterium | reverse complement strand
CACCGCGTCCTGCTCGCCGCCATACAGGATGAACCCGCCCACGCCGAGCGACAGCGCCTCGTCGACGACCGCCCGCGCCGGCCCATAGCCGGCGACGGGATCCCAGGCGACGGCCGGAATCAGCAACTGCGCGAGCGAGCGCTTCACTGGGGTGTCATGGGGGTGTCGCCACGCCGAGGACGCGTGACCCCCGCGCGCCCGTCGCCGACGGGATGTTCCCCGGCAACCCATGGCAGTGCAGGTACGCCAAAAACGCAAACGCCACCGCCTCTTTCGCCTCGCCATCAAAGAAGACCTGATCGAACGCTCGCACCGGCAGCGGCGCCAATGCCGCCCTCAACGCATCGACCAGCGCGGGATTCCGCGCACCGCCACCCGAGATCACGACATCCGCGATCGGCTCTGGGATGAACCTCCGATACGCATCGGCGATGCTGGCCGCCGTGAGCGCCACCGCGGTCGCCACAATGTCGGCGGGCGACGCGTTCCCGCACCGCACGATGAACGCCTCGATGTACGCCGCCGAGAAGTGCTCCCGCCCCGTCGACTTGGGTGGCTCGGCGGCGAAATAGGGATCGGCCAACGCCGCCGCCACGACCTCGGCGATCGGCGTCCCCGCCCGCGCCAGCCGGCCATCGACATCGTACCGCGTATCCGAAACGAGCGCGCGCACTACGCCATCGATGACCATGACGCCCGGACCCGTATCAAACGCCCGGACACTTGTCGTGTCTCCACGCGCGGGCGGCACGACCGTGACGTTCCCGATCCCGCCCAGGTTCTGGAGCGCCCGCCACCCCTCGGGTGCCGCGAACAACATCGCATCGGCCATCGGCACCAGCGGCGCGCCCTGCCCGCCGGCGGCCACATCGCGCACCCGGAAGTCACTGATCACCCGCAATCCCGTACGCTCCGCGATCACCGCCGGTTGCCCAAGCTGCCAGGTCGAATGCCCCGGCTCATGCCACACGGTCTGCCCGTGCGACGCGATGGCCACGATCTCCGCCCGGCTCACGCCGGCCTCGGCGATCACAGCCACGGCGGCATCCGCCAGCCAACCCCCGAGATCAAACGCCAACCGACACCACTCGGCAGCAGGCACCGGCTCGGCCATCACCCGCTCCAACCGCCGCCGCTGCCCTTCGGTGTAGGGCCGCACGATCGACGCCAGCAACTCGGCTTGGTTTCCATGAAATCGAACCACCGCCGCCGTGATCCCATCGAGCGACGTGCCGGACATGAGACCCACATAGACCTCGCCACCCATCGGACCGCTCAGGCCCCGGCCGGCGGCGGCGGCCCGATCACCTGCCGCAACACGCCGTCGGCTTGCGCGAGCAGTTGCTCGGCCTGAGCGCGCGACACCCCGCGCGCCCGCATGACGATCGCAACCTTCACCCCGCCCTGCGCCGCATCCAGCACCCGCCGTGCCTCGGCCCGCGAGATGTTGAACACCTCGGCCACAATCCGCTCGCTCCGCGCCGCCAGCTTGGCGTTCGTTGCCCGCAGATCGACCATCAGATTGCCGTACGTCTTGCCGATCCGGATCATCGCGCCCGTCGTGATCGTATTGAGCACGAGTTTCGTGGCCGTCCCCGCCTTCATGCGGGTCGATCCCGTCAACACCTCCGGCCCCACGATCGGCAGAATGGCCACGTCGACCTCCGCACGCAGATCGTCGCCGATCGGCGTACACGCCACGATGGCCGTCCGCGCCCCCACCGCCCGTGCCGCCCGCAGCGCGCCGCGCACGTACGGTGTGGCGCCCGACGCGGCAATGCCGACCACAAAGTCGTTCGGCCCCACCGCCCGACCCGCGATGTCGCGCGCGCCATCCTCGGGCCGATCCTCCGCGCCTTCCTGGGCACGCGTCAGCGCGGGCGCCCCACCGGCGATCAACCCCTGCACCATCTCCGGATCGGTGCCAAACGTCGGCGGACACTCCGCCGCATCGAGCACGCCTAAACGGCCCGACGTGCCGGCCCCGACATAGAAGAGCCGCCCGCCGTTCCGAAAGACCGACTCGGCCATCGCCACGGCCTGGGCAATCGACTCGCGTTCCGCGGCCACGGCGGCCGGCACGCCACGATCTTCGGCCGCGATCGCATCGACGATCTCGATCGGCGTCGCCAGATCGATATCGACGGTCCGGGGGTTCCGGCGCTCGGTCAGGCTCGAATCGGCAGCGTGATCGGGCAAGCGCTCGCGGCTGGGGGACAGTGGGCGGAAACGGGGCTAAGTTATCCGGCGATGAACACGCCTGGCAAGCAACGACTTCGCCGCTCGAGCGTGGGTTCGAGCCTGACCACGATCGGTCTCGTGGCCCTGGCTGCCGCTGGATGCGCCCACACCGTCTCGCCACCGCCCGCTGCCACAGTCGAGCGCGCCTCACCTCGCGCCTCACCGAGCGCGGGAACAGCCCCGGTCGCCCCACACGGTATGGTGGTGAGCAACAGCACCCTCGCCAGCGCCGCGGGCGTCGAAATCCTGCGCGAGGGAGGGAACGCCGTCGATGCTGCGGTTGCGGTGGGGTTCGCGCTGGCGGTCACGCACCCCGAGGCCGGCAACCTGGGCGGCGGCGGCTACACGGTCATCCGCATGGCCGACGGCCGGACGGCGGCCTTCGACTATCGCGAGGTCGCGCCCGCGGCCGCCAAGCGCGACATGTTTGTCGGACACGGCGACGCGAGTATCGTCGGCCCCTTGGCATCCGGCGTTCCAGGGGCCGTGGCGGGCCTGGTCGAGACACAGCACACGTACGGTAAGCTCGCGCTCCGTGCCGTGATGGACCCGGCCATTCGGCTGGCCGTCGGCGGGTTTGTCGTCGATAGCGCCTTCAACCGGTCGATCTCCCGTGCCAAACCGCTGATCGCGCGCTTCGGCGGCGCAGACCGGTTTCTCCCAGGCGGCATCCCGCCGGCGGTGGGCACCATGTTCGTCCAGCCGGAGCTCGGCGAGACACTCGCCCGCATCGCCGATCTGGGCGCCGACGGCTTTTACCGTGGCCCGGTCGCCGAGGCGATCGCGACCGAGATGCAGCGCGACGGGGGACTCATCACGGCCGCCGATCTCGAGGCGTATCGCGTGCGTCGGCGCGAGGCGCTGTCCGGCACCTACCGCGGCTACACGCTCTACACGATGCCGCCGTCGTCATCCGGCGGTGTGACGGTGCTCGAGACGCTCAACATCCTCGAGACGTTCGACAAGCTCCCACCGTTTGGGAGCGCCCAGGCAGCCCACATTCTCGGCGACGCCTTCCAGCGCGCCTTCATCGATCGCAACGACCAACTCGGCGATCCCGATTTCGTAACCGTGCCCGTCGACCGGCTGACAAGCAAGGCGTATGCGCGCACGGTCCGCGGTACGATCGCCCGCGACCGCGCGACACCGACGCCCCGCGTCACGACGGCGCTCGACGAGGGGCGGCAGACGACGCACTACTCGGTCGTCGACTCCGCCGGAGACGCGGTGGCGACGACGACGACGCTCAACGAGCTCTATGGGTCGGGCGTCTATGTGCGCGGCGCCGGGTTCTTTCTCAACGACGAGATGGACGACTTCGCCAGTCAGCCCGGAGTGCCCAACATGTTCGGGCTCGTGCAGGGCGAGCGCAACGCGATCGCCCCCGGCAAGCGGCCGCTCAGCGCCATGTCGCCGACGATCGTGCTCGATCGGACCGGTCAGCCGTTCCTCATCGTCGGCGGACGCGGAGGCCCGCGCATCATCACCAGCACCCTGCAGGTGATCGTCGACGCGATCGACTATCGCATGTCGCTCCCGGACGCGATGGCCGCGCCGAGACTGCACCATCAGGGGCTGCCCGACTCGCTGCGCGTCGAGGCCGGCGGATTCGCGCCAGCGGTGCTCGACTCGCTGCGCGCCATGGGCTATGCCGTCGGTATCGGCGGTGCCACGGGAACCTGCACGGCCGTCATGCGCGCCCCCGGTGGCTGGGTTGGCGTCGTCGACCCACGTACCTCCGGCGGCGCCGTCGGCTACTAGCGGCCGAGCGGGATGTCCTCGACGAGTTGAATCGTGATGCGGCCGCGCTCGGGAATACACATGATGCGTGTGCGAACGACTGTAAATCCCACCGGCGGTGGTTCCGACGGCAGCGGCATCCGCCACGGGACAGTCTGCGGCCGCCCGATGATGCGGGCCGCGAGGGGATAGCTCGCGACGCCGGCAATGGCGACGCTGTCGAACCCCAGCGCCACCGAATCGCGACTGTCGACGATGTGGCCAACGACAACCGATCCGACCGGGATCACTGCACCATGCGATCCCATGACCGATCCGGTCACCGTCGCCGTAAAGGCATCACCCGTGCGGCTGACGCCCGGACAGAGCCGAACGACCGATGCCAACCCCAGGTTGGTTCCGGCAGCGATCACCCCGCCCGTGCTCGCGCCGGGGGCGGCACTGGTTGTTCTGCCCGCACCCGCGCCCGCGTCCGGCGCCCGTGGCGACACCTCGCACGAGAGCAGCACGGCCAGGAGCGCCACCCCGCCGCCCGACAGGATATGTTTAGGCCAATGCCGCATGGCACCGGAATATGAAAGCCCTTCTGGCATTGCTGCCATATCTCCGCCCGTATTGGAAGCGGTTCATCATCGGGCTGTTGTTCGTCGTGGGCGCCTCCGCGGCCTCCGTCGGGGTTCTCCAGTTGCTGGAAGTTGCGGTCGACGACATCGTCCGCGCCGGCGCCCCCGACCGCACCGTCTGGATCATCGCGGCCTGGATGCTCATCGTGGCTTTCGCCGGCGGCGCCCTCCGCTACGAGATGCGCGAGGTGATCAATGGCATCAGCCGCCACGTCGAGTTCGACCTGCGCAACGCGCTGTTCGGCCACCTCGAGACCCTCGACGCGGCCTACTTCGCCCGCACGCGCACGGGCGACATCATGGCCCGACTCACCAATGACCTGAGCGCGGTCCGCATGGCGGCCGGCCCGGCCATCATGTACCTCGTGAACACGATCGCGGGCGGCCTGTTCGCCGTCGTCCTGATGCTCCGCATCAGCCCCATGCTCACCGGGCTGGCCATCCTCCCCATGGCCATTCTCCCCATCGTCATGGTCCGACTCGGCCAGGTCATCCACGACCGGTTCGAGGCCGTCCAGGAACAGTTCAGCACCATGACGACGCACGCCCAGGAGAACCTCTCCGGCACGCGCATCATCCGGGCATACCGGCAGGAAGCATCCGAGGAGTCGCGCTTCACGGCGCTCAGCAACGAGTATCTCCGGCGCAACATGCGCTTGGTCTTTCTGTATGGCGCGATGAACCCTGTCTTCGGTTTACTAGCCGGGTTGGGAGCCGTGGTCGTCCTGGGCCTTGGCGGCTCGTTGGCCCTCCGGGGCACGATCAGCGTCGGGGCGTTCGTCGCCTTCGGATTCCTCCTGGGGCAACTCACCTGGCCTCTCATTGCCCTCGGCTGGGTGATCAACCTGTTCACGCGCGGCGCCGCATCGATGACGCGCCTCCAGGAGATCCTGGACGCCAAGGCCTCCGTCACCGACCCGGTCGTGCCCGCCCAGCTCCCGGCCGTCGCGGGCCACGGCGGCCGCTCGATCGAGTTCCGGAACGTCAGCTTCCATTACCCGACGCCAAGCGGTGCGGCCGTGCGCTGGGTGCTCCGCGACGTCAGCTTCGCGGTGCCGGCCGGATCGACACTCGGTATCGTCGGCGCGACAGGCAGCGGCAAGAGCGCCCTGATCGATCTGATCCCGCGCATCTACGACCCGCAGCACGGCGCGGTCCTCATCGACGGCGTCCCCACGTCCGAGCTCTCGCTCGACGCGCTGCGCCGCGAGATGGGCGTCGTTCCGCAGGAAAGCTTGCTGTTCAGCGATACCATTGGTGCCAATCTCGCGTACGGCTCCCGCGCGTTGACCGACGAGCGCGCCGCCGAGGAGCCGCCTGACGAGGCGGCTGGCCGCTGGGCGGCGGGTGTGGCGCAGCTCGATGAGACGATCGCCGAGTTCCCGGGCGCATACGACACCATGCTCGGCGAGCGTGGCATCAACCTGTCGGGCGGCCAGAAGCAGCGGGCGGCGCTCGCACGCGCGCTCGCCCGGCGCCCGGCGATCGTCCTCCTCGACGACGCCCTGTCGGCAGTCGATACCCACACCGAAGCGGCGATTCTGAGCTCGCTCCGCGAAGCCTTGCACGGCCGGACCGCGGTCATCGCCTCGCACCGCATCAGCGCCATTCGCGACTCGAGCTGGATTATCGTGCTCGACGAAGGCCGCATCGTCGAGCAGGGCCGCCACGACGAGCTACTGGCGCTCGGCGGGCGGTACTGGTCGCTCCTCCGGCGACAACAGCTCGTGGACGCGATCGAGGACGCCGACACACCGGTCCCGGCGGGCTCGTGACATTCGATCCGATGCAACGGATCGCCGAGCTCGAGGCACGCGATGCGCGCAAGACGCAGTATCTGGCAAACATCTCGCACGATCTCCGTACGCCGCTCTCGGCGATCATCACCCATGCCGAAATCCTGCGCGATGGGATCCTGGGCGAGCTGACGCCGCGGCAACTGGAGAGCGTGGGCGGCATTATCAGCGGCGGGCGACAGCTGCTGGCCATGGTCGGTGAGATCCTCACCTACGCGCGCGCTGCCGGGGACCAGTTGGTCCTCACGCTCGCGACGTTCGATCCGAGCGAGGCGGTGGAGCAGGTGGCGGCGCTCAACGAGCCGCTCGCCGCGCGCAAGGAACACACGCTCGATGTGGCGATCGCACCCAACCTGCCGCCGATCCGCGCCGACCGCGAGCGCTTCACGCACATCCTCGGCAACCTGATCGGCAATGCCATCGGGTACACGGCGCCCGGCGGGCGCATCTGGGTCGCGGCCAGACGATGTACCGACCAGGGGCGCGAGGCCCTGCTCGTTGAGGTCGGCGACACGGGCATCGGGATCGCCGACGAATACCATGACTACGTCTTCCGCGAGTTCGCCCAGGTCGACTCGTCAGCGTCCAGGGCCCACCACGGCACTGGCCTCGGTCTGACCATCGCCCGCAAGTTGGTCGACCTCCACGGCGGGCGGATCTGGGTCGAAAGCGAGGTGGGCATCGGCAGTCGGTTTTTCTTTACCATCCCGTATGGCCCGTAGGATCCTGGTCGTCGAGGACAACGCCCTGGCGGCCGGGGCGCTCCAGGCGTTGTTCGAATCGTATGGATACTCGGTGCGGATCGCGGATTCTGTCGAAGCGGCCATTGATGCCTGCGCGAACGAGCACGCGGACCTCATGTTGCTCGACCTGACGCTGCCCGATGGCGATGGGCTCTCGGTGCTGGCCGCGGCCGCCGAGATGGGTCGCTTGCCCGCGACAACGGTGGCCCTCACCGGACACGATGACCCCGTGCTGACGGCGCGGTGCCGGGCCGCCGGATGCCGGGACGTGCTGCTCAAACCGGTGCCGGCGCGCGAGCTGCTGGCCCGCACTGCGGATTGGCTCGCCTGACCGACACCGACGTCGAGGCGGAGCGAAGTATCGAGCGGCGGTCCCGTCCGCGCGCGGGGCCGCTGATGCGCTTGTACTACCGTCTTAAGTACAAGATGTTCGAGAAGGAGCGCCGTCCGAGGGACGACCGGCGCGGGCTGCTCGTGCTCCAACTCGACGCGCTGGCCTACGCCGATCTCCGGCGCGCATCGCATCTCGGGTACACGCCGACCATCAATCGGCTCCTGCGCACGGAAGGGTACCGGCTGCAGCGCTGGTTCTGCGGCCTCCCCGCCGCGACCCCGTACTGCCAGGCCGGGATCTTCCACGGCGAGAACGCAGGTATCCCGGCCTTCCGCTTCTACGATAAGACGCTCCGGCGCGTCATCACCTGCAACGCGCCCGAAGGCGTCCAGTACATCCGTGACCGCATTCATTCCCCGGGCGCCCTGGCCGGCGGATCGAGCTACGTGAACCTCCTGGACGGCGACGCGTCGACCGTGGCCTTCACCGTCGCCACCCGCGAGCGCACGTCCGTGTATCGGCGCCTCGGCGGGACGCGCATGCTCCTCCTCATCGCGTTTCACCCGGTGCGGCTGGCCCGCATGGTACTGCAGGCCGCGGTCGAGTGGCTCCGCGAGGAATGGGAGCGCGCCCGCGGCGAGCTCGCGGGCCGGGCCACGCACTCCGAGGGGATCTTCCCCTTCATCCGGATCTTCTGTAACGTCGTCGTCCGCGAGCTCCAGACGATGGCGGTGCTCCTCGACCTCTACCTCGGCGTCCCAGTCGTGTACACGACGTACATGCAGTACGACGAGCTGGCCCACCACTTTGGGCCGTCGAGCCGGCAGGCGCTCGCGGACCTCCGACGCACCGATGCCCGCATCGCCGAGCTGTGGCGCATGGTGCAACAGGGCGCCGGGCGTGGCTATGACCTGGTGATCCTCTCCGACCACGGCATGACGCCGGCCGCGAGCTATCGCGTCCGCTTTCGCGAATCGCTCGCCACCACGATCGATCGGATGCTGGCCGGCGTCCACGGCCCGCGGCCCCCGCTGCGCTCACTGGCCAGCTTCGCCGAGGACAGCGAGTACGCCGACATGGGCCCATCGATCCTCGAGACCGCCGCCCACGTTGCGCCGCGCAGCTATCCCCTGACCCGCCGCACGCTGCGCCGGCTGCGCGACTGGCTGCGTAGCCACTACGGCCTGCGCGAGATCATTCTCCCCGAGAAGTATCGCGTCGACGAGCGCAACGACGTCGTCGTGACCTACAGCTCCTGCCTGGCTCACGTCTACTTCGCCGACGACCCCCGCGCCCTCGACCGCGCCGACATCCTCGCCGACCCGC
>DATMNB010000214.1:0-8148 GCA_035569435.1 Gemmatimonadaceae bacterium | reverse complement strand
GCGAAGAACACCGCGGCGAAGGCGATCGTCGCGAACTCCCGGCCGTGCAGCGAGACCCCGTAGAACCAGGCGATGAACAGCGCGCCGACGGTCCACGACACCGGCGCGGCGATCTTGAACGCGGAGACCGCCAGGGGGACCACGAACGACGTGACGTCAGTCGGAAGGCCGAGGTCGCGCTCGGCGCTTTCCACGAGGGCCGGCAGTGATGCGATGGACGAGCTGGAGCTGAAGGCGATGAGTTGCGCCGGGAGCGCCGCCCGGGCAAAGCGCGACATCGACACCCGACCCCACACCGCGGCGACGGGATAGAGCAACAGCGTCGCGATCAGGCACGCCGCCGAATACGCGACGATGTACACCCCGACGGCTCCAGCCAGCGCGGCGCCGCTCCGCGCCGCCAAGGGGAGGACCAGGGCGAACACGCCGATCGGCGCCAGATCGATGACCCAACGCACCAGCACCAGCATGGCATCGCGCACCGCCTCGAAGAAATCGACGAGGCGTTGGCGTGCGACCGTGGGGCTGTGGGCGATGGCAAGGCCGAACAACAGCGTGAAGATGATCAGTGGAACGATCTGCCCGTTGGCCGCGGCCGCAATCGGGTTGGACGGCACCAGTGAGACGAGCCACGCAGCGAACGTTGGCGCGCTTCCGGCCGCGCCGAGTTGTCCGGCCGCCTCGGCGGCGCCGGCGGGGAGTGGCGGAGGACCCGAGAGGTTGCGCGGGAGGAGCGTGAAGACGAATGGCACGATCGCCGCAACGACGAGCGCGAGGCCCGCGAGGAGCGACACGAACACCAACAGGGTGCGGCCGCCGATGCGGCCCAGAGATTTGACGTCAGCCGCCGACGCCACCCCGGTGATCAGGAGCGCCACGACGAGGGGGATCACCGTCATCCGGATGGCATTGACCCAGATCGTGCCAATTGGCACGAGGGCGTTCACGGCACCCAGCAGGGTGGTGTTGCCTGACGCGGCGACGGCGATGCCGGCGGCCAAGGCCGCGCCGAGGGCGATGAGGACGCGTGTGCCGTCTTTCATTATGATTGGGGTGATTGGGCCTACATCATGAGGTCGCCCCCGTTGATGTCCAGCGATGCGCCCGTGATATAGCCGGCCGCCTCCGAAGCCGCGAAGCAGATGAGGTCTGCCACCTCGAGTGCGGTGCCCAACCGGGGGACGGGAAAGCCGGCGGCGAGCCGGGTCAGGAACTCCGCGTCGGCCGTCTCTCGGGTCAGCTCAGTATCGATCATGCCCGGGCAGATCGCGTTCACGGTAATGCCGAATCGACCCAGTTCCTTCGCCGCGGCCCGAGTCAAGCCGAGGAGGCCGGCCTTGGTGCTCGTGTAGTGCGCCCCTCCCAGGGTGCTTACCGTCCGGCCGGCAGTCGACGAGATATTCACCACGCGGCCGTACTGCTGCGCCTTCATGGCCGGCAGCGCGGCCTTGGTCAGGAGAAACGGCGCCGTCAAATTGACCTCCACCGTGCGTCGCCACTCGTCGGCGGAGAGGTCGTCGAATCGCGTCGACGTGGCGATGGCGGCGTTGTTGATCAAGATGTCGATCCGCCCGAACCGGTCGAGGGTGCGGCCAACAATGTCGTCTGGAGCGCCAGGCGCGGCGACGTCGCCCGGAACGGCAAGCGCCCGGTCGCCCAATGCAGCGGCTGCGGCCCGGGCCCGCTCTGGATCGCGCACGTTGACGGCGACTTTTGCCCCTCGCTCGTAGAGTCGAGCGGCGACCGCCTGCCCCAGTCCCCGCGCCGCCCCGGTCACGATCGCGACGCGTCCGGCAAAGTCGCCAGTCACTTCTGGTATGCGTGGCGACGACGGAGCGGCTGGCATGTTGGAGGACAACATGGCGTCGATCGCTGCCACAGTCCAGGGCTTCGGCCTTACTATTGTTGGAGTCGGAGTGTAGGGAACTCAGCGCACGGAGGGCCGGCAGTGGTTCCTATGACGCTTTCCGCGCAGGCGATCGAGGCCGCGCGAAGCCGGTTGCGCGGCATCGCGGTGCGCACGCCGCTGATTTCGCTCGCGGTGCCCGGGCGCGAGCGTCCCATCGCGCTCAAGCTCGAAACGCTGCAACCAGTCGGCTCGTTCAAGATCCGCGGTGCGGGCTCGGCGATCGGCGCCGCATCGCGCGAGCGGCTGGCGCGTGGCGTGTACACCGCGAGCGCCGGGAACATGGCGCAAGGCGTGGCCTGGTGCGCCCGGGCCCTCGGGGTGCCCTGTACGGTCATCGTTCCTGACCATGCCCCCGCGGCAAAGACGTCAGCCGTCGAGCGGCTCGGCGGGACGATCGTCCGCGTGCCGTTCGCGCGCTGGTGGCAGGTGCTGGTCGAGCGCTCCTACCCTGGTATGGATGGCCTGTTCGTGCATCCCGTGTCCGACCCCGAGGTGATCGCCGGCAACGCGACGATCGCCGCGGAGATCCTGGATGACGCACCGGACACCGACACGGTGCTGGTCCCATTCGGCGGCGGCGGACTCTCCTGCGGTATCGCGCTCGGGCTTCGCGCGCGGGGCTCAACGGCGCGCGTGATCGCCTGCGAGGTCGACACCGCAGCCCCGCTGACCCCATCGCTCCGCGCCGGTCATCCGGTCACAGTCGATCGGTCCGCGAGCTTCGTCGACGGGATTGGCAGCGCGAGCCTGATGGCCGAGATGTGGCCGCTCGTCAGCACGGTGCTGAGCGGGAGTGTGGCGAGCTCGCTTGCTGGCGTCGCTGACGCGGTGCGATTCCTGGCCGAGCGCGCGCACGTGATCGCCGAGGGCGCCGGCGCGGCGGGGGTCGCGGCGGTGATGTCGGGTGCCGTCGACGGGGACCATGTCGTGTGCGTCGTGTCCGGTGGGAACATCGACATGGCCCCGTTGACGACGATCCTGTTGGGAGGCGTGCCCTCGACGTAGATCGCGATCTGTCCGCTAGAACGACGCCGTGGCGCACCGGTCCGCGGCAAATACGACTCGCGTCTGCTCATCCACCGTGAGTCGAATCTTGCCATTCGAAGAGACAAGCGCATTCACGATGTCAAACGTGCCTGACACCGGGACGTTGAGGCCGTCCACGACCACGTCGATTGGTAGGGGTCGGTTGTCTCCGGTCTTGAGGACCTCTCTGATGGTGATTCTGCCAGTCTCGCAGAAGTACACCTCACTTTCCCCTGGCCGGGGGGTCGCGCCCGTCAGACGGTCCAGCCAAGTCGGCGATGTGCTACCTACCGCTACCCTGACATGCGGGAGGTCGGCTCGGACCTCCTGGCCGTGGTGCACGTTCGCTTCTTCGAACCGCTCCCTGAGGCGGTAAGACTGTGACAGGGCGGTAACGTGAGCGTCCATTTGTCCACCTCCTGCTGCTGCGTGGGCACCGACAACGCAAAACGCCGAGCTGGCCCTCGGCAGCTCGGCGATCGTGAATTCTCCGCGGGGTTGCGCGCAATTATGCCAGGAAATCACGCTATGGCGCCGCCGCGCCGGTGTCAAGATCCGGCCTCTTCAAGGCAGTCGCCGTGGAGGATCTCCCTTTGTGAACAGCAAACTGATGCGCCGGCCGTCGTACTCGGCCATCACGATGTTGACCTGATCGGCGAACACCTCGCACAGGGCGCGCGCGACGATCGTCATGCCACTCAACCCGTGCGGCGCCGACGCGCGCACGCAGAGCCAGACGACATCGCCATCCCGGCGTGCGCCGCACCACACGGTGGGCACGGGGCGGCCCGTCTGGTCAGTGAGCGCCATCGTGGAGCGGACGTAGGCCGAGTCGGTCTGGCGCGTCCGTGTCAGCGCCAACCCGACATCGCCCGCGAACGCGCGCATGGTCGCCGTCACCTGCGCCGAGCTGCGATCGTAGGTCAGCGCAGTCAGGGTCGTGTGGAGTGGATGCGCCAGGCACCAGACGAGGCACGCGATCACCACGGACGACGCTCCACCGCCCATCCGGCGGCAACCAGCGCCACGACCGCGGACACGGCGATCACGCGCAGCCGGAGTGGCGACGGGGCGCGGACGGGCAGACGGATCGTGCCGATGGCCCGGTCGAGGGCACTCAACGCGACCGCGGCCGCCGCCAGCACGAGGATCTGCCCGAGCTCGATGCCGACGTTGAAGCCGAACAGGGGCACCGCGATCCGATCGACGAACAGCGCCTTGAGATAGTTGGCGAACCCGGCGCCGTGCACCAGGCCGAACACGCCGGCGAACAGTGCCCGATAGCGCCCGCCGTCCCGCGCGATGAGGTTCTCGATGCCGGTCAACATGATGGTCACCGGGATCAGGAACTCGATCAGGGGCGACGGCAGCGTCAGGGCCCCGGTCACGGCCAGGGCGAGCGTGATCGAATGCCCGACGGTGAACGCCGAGATCACCCACAGCGCGCGGCGCCAATCGCCCGGCCTGTAGATGGCCGCGAGCGCGAGCAGGAACAGGATATGATCCATCGCGCCGGGGTCGACGATGTGCCGAAAGCCCAGGTGCACGAACGCCAGCCACTCACTCACGGGTGAGCTCGGACAGGAGTGCGCGCGCCGAGTCGGGCTGCGTTGGATGGAAGTACGGGTTGGTCGATAGGGCGCGTTGTAGGTAGACCCGCGCCGAGTCGGGGTGACCCGCTGCGCGCTCGATCATTCCGTTATGGAAGTAGAGGAGTGCGTCCTGTGTTCCCTGACTGAGGGCGCGCAACATCGTGCGTTGTGCTTCGGCGTAGCGTCCACTGCGATAGAGGGCCCAGGCGAGCACATCGTAGCCGTAGATGTCGCGGCGGGTGCGCAGCTCGACCCGGGCCTTGGACAACACCTCCGGAACGCGGCGATCGTGGTCGAGCAGGAACAGACTCCACGCACGGTGATAGGCGCCCGGCCGCTTGGACACCGCGACCTCCATCGCGTGCGCGAACTCGGCGGCCCGCGCCGTGTCGCCCAGCGCGAGATAGCTGTCGCTGATCGTGCCGAGGGTCGCTGGATCTAGCACCGTGGCAATGGCGCGGTTGCCGACGTCGATCGCCGCCGTCCACTCGTGCCGCACGGCGTGGAGATGGGCGAGCGCGGCGTCGATCCGGTAGTCGTCGGGATGGGCCACGAGGCCGGCGCGATAATCGTGTTCCGCGCTGTCGGGCCGTCCGGTGCGCAGCTCGACGTCGCCCAACCGAAGCCACATCCACGCCCGCTGCTCGCTCGGCAGGTCCGGCCGTTGCGCGGCGGTCGTGATCGCATACCGTAGCAATGCCCGCGCGATCTCCGGACGGCCCTCGATCTCCTCCCATCGCGCGAGGCGGGGCGCGACCGAGAGGCTGCGCGCCTGGGTTCGGAGCGAGTCGAACGTGCCGCGTGCGTCGGTATATCGCCCAAGCTCGACCTCGATTTCACCGCACATGGCCCGATATGAGACGCGTTCGGGATCGAGCGCGGTCAACGTGCGCGCCACATCGAGCGCGTCGGCGAACCGATGCTCGGACAGGAGGGACGACGCGAGGACCTGCGCCGCCAGGGCGTTGCGGGACAGGCGATGATGGAGCGACAGCCGCGCCGCGCTGTCGGCTCTCAGGACATCGCTGTAGTCTCCGGTCTCCCGGCTCCGCGCCAGGTAGAGTTGGGCCAACCGGGCCAGGTCCATGGCGCCGGTCGGATCGCGTGCGGCCCGGGCCGCATAGAATCGAATATCGAGGTCGCGGACCTCCGCTTCGCTCCGGACGGGACCGAGCGCGGTCAGCGGCGGCGCAGGCGGCGGTGAGCGGCGTGCGGCATACGCGTACGTACTGCCGGCCAGGCCGAATAGCGCGCCGGCGAGGAGGGCGAAGCGGAGACGCGGGGACACGGCTAGTTCGGATTGCCGAGGTAGGGGAATGTCGTCTGGTAGTCGGTGTGGGCCGGGACGTTGTCGTTGCAGAGGCCCGGGCAGTTGTTGCCGGCCGTCTCGATCAGGGTGCCGAAGATCGCGTCGAGTCCTGCGGCGACGACGTCGTCGGTGAGCTTGCGGCCGCCGTACCCGTTTGCCAGCGCCCAGGTGAGCCAGCCCGCGGTCGACGGATCCTTGTCCGTCTGCACGATGAGCATATCCGGCAGGAGGACCGCGGCCAGCGTGTTCTGCACGATCGTGTCACGTCCGGCAACGGTGGCGACGAAGTTCTTGAACTCCGGTTCGATGATCGTGTCCTGGGCTGGTCCGATGGCGCCGTGTGTCGGGTGGCTGCGTTTGGCGAGAAAAACTTCACTCACCAGCGGATTGCCGAGTCGTTGCACCTGGTCGTACAGGCGTGTGGTCGATGGGCCGGTCGCGGATTTGGTGTTGTCGTTGCCGCACGCCAGGGCGGCGAGCGCGACGGCGGCGATCAGGCCAAGCGTGCTGCGAGGCATGGCGTGTACCCTCTCGGTGTGTGCGTGTGTATGTGAATTCACCGGCTGATCGTGCCCCAGAGGCCGATCTTGGTGTTGCCACCACCGGTCAGCATCGACGTAGGCAGCTCGACGACGATCGACAGGACGTTGTGTCCGGCGACGAAGTCGATGCCGGGATTGCGGAAGGCGCTGGCGGTCGGGGTGTTTGGCAGCTGCGAGAGTGTCCCCGTCACGGGCTTGCGATCCGGGAGGATGCGGAAGAATTGCTCGAGGTCGATGAAGAACGGGTCGCTCCGCGGACCGGCAAAGAGTTGAATGCCTGAAGCCGAGCCGAGTAGCGTGTTGACCTTGCCGGTCAGGGCGGGCGCGGCGGTCGAGACCGCGTTCTGCATCGCGCCGGCGACGGGCGGCGCGATCGGACCCCAGAGGGAGACCGTCTGACTTGCGCCGGTGCCGTTGAACTTCACCTGCATCACCAGGTCTTCTTTTGCGTCACCGGTGTTGTCGATCTTGATCTGGTACAGCAGGTTGGGGTCGAACGAGACGTTGGGCGTCGAGGCTGGTGTGAGGAATGCCCAGCTGTTGAGAACGAGCGCGATCCGTCCGGTCGCCGAGCCGGGGAACGCGTAGAAGTCCGTCATGTCCATCGCTGGATTGAGCTCGACGTCGGGGCTGTCCTGGTGGTCCGACGCCAGGGCGTGGCGCGCCGCGAGTCCGCCCGCGACGAGGGCGAGGGCCAGGCCGGCGATCACGAAACGTGGCCGGAAACGCAGTGTGCGGGCGTGCGGCATGGCCGCCTCCAGAGGAAGTGCGCGGGTGACTGATGTACGGGCTACGTACGCCGCGATCGCGCGATCGGATCTCAGGCGGCGATCTTGCCGGCGCCGTCGTGGACCTCGGACGCCACCTCGCCGCCGACCAGCACCGACAGCATGGACAGGTACATCCACGTCAGCAGGACGATGACCGCGCCGATGGTGCCGTAGGTCTTGTTGTAGGTCGAGAAATGTTCGGTGTACAGTCGGAACGCGACCGTGACGATCATCCAGAGCGCGGTCGCGGTCACAGACCCGAGGAGCGCTTCCTTCCACGTCAGGTGCACATTCGGTAGCACGTGGAAGACGGCCATTCCGACCGCGACGACGAGTCCGATGGCGATCACCGGCTGGGCGATGGACCACAGGGCGACCGTTGTGTCGCCGAGTCCGACCGTGTTGGCGATGGTGTGCAGGATCGGTTTGCCGAAGACGAATAGCGTCGTGGCGACGAGCATGGCGATGCCGGCGCCGATGACGAACGACATCGCGAGGAGGGTCACCTTCCACCATGGACGGGTCTCGGGCACACCGAAGGCGCGATTGAGCGCGTCGGTGAGCGATGAGAACACATTCGATCCTGTCCAGAGCGCCAGGAGGGCGCCGACCGAGATCACACCCGGCGCGCCTTTGACGAAGACGACGTCGTGCAGCACCCCTTCGACCAGGGTGAGCGCCTCGCGCGGGACCGCCGGGGCCAGTGCGCCCAGGATCAATTGCATGGTGTGCTGCCGGTCGCCCACGACCGCGAGGAGCGGCGCGGTGAACAGCAGGATGGGAAAGAGCGAAAAGAAGAAATAGTAGGCCGTCTGCGCGCCGAGTCCGAGGACGCCGTGCGCCCACAGATCTCGTCGGGTGTTGCCCACGATCGTTTCGACGCGATAGCCGTGAATGATCATGCGCCGGCGCCCGTGGGGCTGGCCGGCGCCGCAACGGGCGCCGGTCAGCTGGGTGATTTTGGCTACGCGGTTACGGGCGCACGTCGAAACTCGACGCC
>DATMNB010000213.1:0-3395 GCA_035569435.1 Gemmatimonadaceae bacterium | reverse complement strand
ACGATAGCGCGTCCGCTACGATGCAGGCGGCCGTGACCCGTGTCCACACAGTCGAATCCACCAAGACGCTCCCCGCCTACTTCTCCAAGGAGGCGTTCACCTACGCCATCGGCATGGCCCAGCAACTGAATGGTCATGACTCCGCCGCGCGCGCCGCGTACCAGCAAACAGTGAGCGAGAACCTCGGGTTCTACATGGCGCACCTGCACCTGGCGTACGCCGCCCTCGGCACGGGCGACACCGCAACCGCGATCACCGAAGCGACGCTCGCCGCCGAAATCCGCGGCGACGACCCGGTGGTGCAGCTGTTTCTGGGCTACACGTTGCTCAACGCCGGACAGAGCGCCGACGCCGGCACCCATCTCGACGCGGCCGTGCGCGCCGATTCGGCCTACGCCCTCCCATACCTCTTCCTCGGCCAGGCGCGTCTCACCGAGCATGACACCACGGGAGCCGCGCTCGCGCTCCGTGGCTTCCTGGCGCGGGCCCGACGGGATGACGATAATCGCCAGACGGCCCAAGGGTTGCTCGACGCGTTCGCCATCAGGCAACCTGCGCCGCCTGCTGCATCGCACCCCTGATGCGGGCCGCGACGTTCCTGCTGCTCGTCACGACCGCCGCCCCACTCGGCGCGCAGCACGTCGCCGCTCCCGACTCGACGCATCGCGACACGACGCATCGCGACACGACGCACGCCATTCGCCAGTGGACGACCTACGAGGACCTGAAGCTGTTCAGCCAGGTCCTGAACGCTTTGCGCCTCAACCACGCCGACTCGCTCGACACCCATCGACTCGTCATGGCCGCCGTCGATGGCATGGTGCACGCCGCCGATCCGCATTCGTTCGTGGTGGCCGCCGTCCGTCTCAATCCGGCGAAGGAAGCCGCCTATCGCGCCGGCCAGCTCGTGCCGGTCCCGGTGTCGTTCCTCGACGTGGGCGGCCGGTTCATGGTCGCCGGCGCCGCACCCGGCTCGGCGGCGGCGCGCGCCGACATCCTTCCGGCTGACCGACTCATCGCTGTCGACAGCGCGCCTGTCACGGCGTCCAGCGTCGCCGAGCTCGAAGTGGCGCTCGCTGGTCCGCCCCACTCGACCGCGCTGCTGACGCTTTCGCGCCAGCGTCTCGACGGCTCGACGGTTCGTCTCGAGCGGCGCGTGCCGCGCGAGGCACCTGGGGCCGTGACGGCCGTGCCGACCGCCATCCTCCTCGATCGCCGGACCGGCTACGTCCGCGTCACTTCGTTTCTGAGCGACCGCGCGGCCGACGACTTGCACGCCGCGCTCGGCCGACTACGCGGCCTGGGGATGGAACGCCTCATCCTGGATCTGCGGGACAACGGCGGCGGCGAGGTCCGCCAAGCGGCGCGCGTGGCTGGTGAGTTCCTGCCGACCGGCAGCATCGTCTACACCGCCGCGGGACGGAAGAAGGATCTGACCGACACCGGCCGCGTGACTCGCTCATTCTTTCGCCACGAGGCCCGATATCCGGTCGTCGTCCTGATCAACGGCGGCACGGCGAGCGCCTCCGAACTCGTGGCCGGAGCGCTGCAGGATCACGACCGCGCGGTCATCGTCGGGAGCCCGAGTTTCGGCAAAGCGCTCCTGATGGTCCCGATGCAGCTGAGCGATGGGTCCATACTCATCATGGTGGTCGGCCACACACGAACGCCAAGCGGCCGCGTGATTCAACGGATCTACCGTGGCGTGCGGCTGCAGGAGTACTACGACGGCGCCTGGGCGCCGCGGGACACCGCCGGCCTTCCGCGCTACACGACCGACGACGGACGCACGGTCTACGGGGGCGGGGGCATTGTGCCCGACGTGACGCTCGGCGCGCCCACTCCGCTGCCGCTCTGGCTCGAGCGGGCACGCGAGGATCGCGTGCCATTCCAGTGGGCCGGCGCCTACCTCGACGCGCACGGCGCCGAGTACACGACCCTCGACGCGTTCGCCACCGCGCCAACGCTTCCGGCGACGGCGATCACCGATTTCCGCGCCTTCGCCGCGGCGCACGGCGACTCCGCCGACGAGGGCGCCCCCGCCGATCGCACCCTGCAACGTGTCCTCGCGCTCGTGATCGCCGAAGCCAAATGGGGCGACGCAGGCTACTATCGGATCGCCGCCCTGAGCGATCCCGATATCTCGGCGGCCACTGCCGCCTTCGACCGCGCCCCTGGGATCCTCGCCGGGCCCGGCGGGACGACCGCCCCATGAACCGTCGGTGGATCGTCGGTGCGACGATGACCGTCGCCATACTGTGCACCAGTTGCAGCCAGCGGGCATGGATCGCGCAACTCGTTCCGCCCGATGCCGATCATTTTGCGCGCGGCGTCGTCGATTCGCTGCGATCCTGATCGTGGGCGCCATGTGCTCACGCAGAGCGGGACGACGCAACGAGACGTGACGTATCAGCTTCGGGCGGGCGGCAAGTGGGCGGTGGTGGAGTTGGTCGTCGTTGAGACACTCCTGGAGGGCCACCGCGTGAGATACCTGCACGTGCAGCCGATCTCGGAGTCGGTGCAATCGCTCAACGCGCTATCCCTGCGCAGGGCATCCCCCAGCGCGCTGTTCGCGGTCCTGCTGGCGGTCCTCGTAATCGCGTGCGCACTGTACGCGGCCGTGCAGGTCGTACGATCCCCGCTCGAGCGCCGCTGGCTGTGGGTGATCGTCGCCTTGCTCGGTTTTGGCAAGTTCGGCGTGGAATGGCACACCGGTGCGATCACCGACCAATGGTTCGCGGTGCAACTCTTCGGCGCCAGCTTGGTGCGCGAAGGGTTCTATGGTCGCTGGTGGGTCTCGGTGTCACTCCCCGGCGGCGCTTTTATCGCCCTGGAGCGCCGCCGCCGAGCCCTGGCGGCCAAAGCCTGCGCCATCGCGCTCGCCGTCTCCCCCGAACCGTCCCACGACGTCGCCTAACGACCGCGCCGACCCTTCGAGCGCGGCCGCCGTCGTCCGCAGGTGCTCCGTCAACTCCCGCTGCCGCCCCGTCGTCGTCGCCACCTGCGCCGCCTCCGCCGCCGTCCCCTCGGCCACGCGCACCACCAACTCCGCCGCCGTCCCCAACTCCGCGACCAACGACTCGGCCACCGCCGACGCCGCGAACACGGACTCGGCCAGCACCACCGTCCGCTGCGCCCGCGCGGCGATGTCGTGGAACACCTCGAGCGCTTCGGCCATGACACGCTCCCCGGCGTCCGCGGCATCGCGCACGACACCCATCTGCCGTTCCGCCCCGTCCGCCCGCGCCCCGACCTCGCCGAGCAACGCCTGAATCCGCGCCAACGCCTCCGCGCTCCGGCGCGAGAGCTGCCGCACTTCGCCCGCCACCACGGCAAACCCCCGCCCGTGCTCCCCCGCCCGCGCCGCCTCGATCGCCGCGTTCAAGGCCAGCAGG
>DATMNB010000212.1:0-12798 GCA_035569435.1 Gemmatimonadaceae bacterium | reverse complement strand
ACGGCACGATCAAGGCCGTGGAGCTGGAGCGAGAAAACGGTCACCTGCAGTACTCGTACGATGTCACCGTGGCGGGACAGAGCGGCATCACCGAGGTGAACGTCGATGCCATGACGGGCACGGTGCTCGGCGTGCACCGTGAGACCGCGGCGGACGAAGCGAAAGAGGCCGCCGCCGAGAAGTCAGCAGGGCCGGGGTATCATGTGGCGGCGACGACGGTCGTCGGCGGCGACGGTGGGTGGGACTACGTCGCGTTTGACGCCGTGGGTCACCGGCTGTTCGTGGCCCGGCAGACGCGTGTGCAGGTGCTCGATCCGGCCACGGGGAAACTGCTCGGTGAGATTCCCGGGCTGGCGCGCGCGCACGGGATCGCGTTCGCCGACGCCTATGGACACGGGTTCGCGTCGTCGGGGACGGACAGCACGGTCGTGATGTTCGACCTCAAGACCCTGCAGGTGTTGGGGAAGGCGACTGCCGCGCTCGATGCCGACGCGATCCTCTTTGATCCGGCGAGCAAGCACGTGTTCTCGTTCAACGGCGACTCCAAGTCGGCGAGCGTGTTTGACCCGTCGACCGGTCAGAACATCGGCACGATCGATCTGGGCGCCGGGCCGGAGTTTGCGGTGTCGGCGGGCGATGGGCGGTTGTACGTGAACCTCGAGGACGCGGGCGCGGTGGCTGAGATCGACGCCACGACGATGAAGGTCACGCGGCGGTGGTCGATTGCGCCGTGCAAGGGGCCGACGGGGCTGGCGATGGACCGCGTGCACCGGGTGCTGTTCAGTGGGTGTGCGGGCAGCAAGATGATGGCGATCTCGGATGCCACAAACGGCAAGCTGCTGACGACATTGCCGATCGGCGCCGGCGTGGACGCGACCGGGTTTGATCCGGAGACGATGAATGCGTTCAGCTCGAACGGGGACGGGACGCTGACGGTGATTCACGAGGATAGCCCCACGACGTTCAGCGTGGCCGAGACGGTGAAGACGATGCCGTCGGCGCGGACGATGGCGCTGGATCCGGCGACGCACACGGTGTACACGGTCGGGGCCAAGTTTGGGCCGGCGCCGGCGGCGGGCAAGCGGCCCCCGATGCTGCCGGGGACATTTACGTTGCTCGTGCTGAAGCCTGGCACGTAACGGGCGTATCGCGTGTGTTCGACGCCCATGTCGACCATGATCATGTGGTCGGCGTGGGCGTCGGGCTCGTGCCCAATTACGCAAGCATATCCTTGAGAATTGGCTTCGCGCGGCCGACCGCGACGACCCCGGCGAGGATCCCGAGCACGAAAGGCCCGAGCGCGGGCAGGACAGCGCCGTGCCCGACGACGAGCGTCGCCGCGGTCGCGCCGGACATGAGGATCACCAGGCAGGCCCCGGCCAGCGGCGTCAGGTAGGTCCGGGTGTGCAGTAGCCCCGGGAGGATCAAACCGAGTGCACCGCACACCTCGGCGACGCCGATGAAGCGTACGAACAGACCTAGCCCGGGCAACTGCTGCGTCAGCGTCGCCACCGGCAAGATCAGCTTCATGCTCCCAGTGAACAGGAACACCAGGGCGAGCAGTCCTTGGACCACCCACAGCGCGATCGAGGTCTTTTTCGACACCGTCATAGTCTCCGTTGAGTGTGAATCACCTAGACGACGAACGACCCTCCCCGATTTCGACATGGCGGGTTTCGTGACCGCCGGCCATGTTCCGCGGGCGTGACTAGAGCACACACTCTTCTCTCGATCGGTCCCGCGGTGTTGCTTCTGTGCGGCGCGGTCCCTGCCGCCGCACAGGGGTGGGCGTCATTTACGCGGGATTTCGACGCCTACGTCGACCATGATCAGGTGGTCGGCGCGGGCGTCGTGCTCGTGCGACATGGACAGATCGTCGCGCACCATGAGCGCGGGTGGCAGGATCGGGACGCGCGGGAGCCGGTCACCGAGCGGACGATCTACCATTGGGGGTCGATCACCAAGACGCTGACGGCGGTTGCCCTCATGCAGCTGCGTGATCGGGGACGGGTGTCGCTCGATGATCCGATCACCCGGTGGGTGCCGGAGCTCCGGCGCGTGCGCGATCCCTACGGGTCGATCGACAGCGTGACGATCGGGCTGCTCCTCTCGCATGCGGGCGGGTTTCAGAATCCGACGTGGCCGTATACCAACGGCAAGGCATGGCAGCCGTTCGAGCCGACATCGTGGGACCAGCTGGTGGCCATGATGCCGTATCAGGAGCTGTTGTTCCGGCCGGGGTCGCGATTTGGGTATAGCAACCCGGGGTTTCTCTATGTGGCGCGGGTGATCGAGTCGATCAGCGGGGATCCGTGGGAGACCTATGTCCAGAAGAACATTCTGACGCCGCTCGGGCTCACGCGGAGTTATTTCGGGGTGACGCCGTATCATCTCGCGCGCGACCGGTCGAACAACTATACGGTGACGGGTGCGGGGGTCGTGGCCAACGGGCGGGAGTTCGATCCGGGGATCACGATTCCCAACGGGGGGTGGAATGCGCCGATGGGGGATCTGGCGGCGTATGCGGGGTTTCTCGCGGATTCCGCCAGCACGGTGCTGCGGCATGCGACGCTCGAGGAGATGTGGCGGCCGCGGTATCCGACGGTCGCGCCGGGGGTGGTCGACGAGGAAGAGGCGTATGGGGATTCCGTGGGGGTGTCGTTCTTTATCGTCCGGCGTGGTGGGGCGCCGTTTGTCGGGCACATGGGGAGTCAGGCGGGGTTTCGGGGATTCCTCTATCTCAACCCGCGGACCGGGGACGCGGTGATCGCGAACTTCAATACCCGGAATGATGTGCGTCCCGAGGACTCGATGCGGGGTCTCATCGTGGTGCGCAACGCGGCGCTCGATCTCATTGGCGACGAACAGCCGCGACATCGGAAGTAGCACCGGCCGTACCATTGGCCTGACGGCGGCCGTGGCGGTGCTGGTGTCGAACATGATCGGCACTGGCGTGTTCACGAGTCTCGGGCTGCAGGTCGTCGGGACGCATAGCGGGTTTGCGTTGCTCACGCTGTGGGCGCTCGGGGGAGTGGCGGCGTTGTCGGGGGCGGCGTGTTACGCCGAGTTGAGTGCGGCGATGCCGAGGTCGGGCGGGGAGTATGTGTATCTCGGGGAGATCTTTCATCCGTTCGTGGGGTTTCTGGGCGGGTGGGTCTCGATGACGGTGGGGTTTGCGGCGCCGATCGCGTTGGCTGGCATCGCGTTTGGGCGGTATCTGTCGGCGGTCGTGCCGATCACGCCCTTGCAGGGGTCGCTGGTGGCGATCGGGGTCGTCACGGTCGTGCATGCGTCCGACCTCCGGGTGGCGCGGCGGTTTCAGATCGTGGTGACGAGTGTCATCGTCGCGCTCATCATCGGATTTATCATCGCCGGGCTGCGGGTGCCGAGGCCGGAGGCGATCTCGTTTGCGCCGTCGCGGGCGGCGCTCGGCGAGATCATCTCGGCGCCGTTTGCGGTGTCGTTGATCTATGTGTCGTATGCGTATTCGGGGTGGAATGCAGCCGGGTACATCGCGGGGGAGATCAGGGATCCGCAGCGCACGTTGCCGCGGGCGCTGGGGTTCAGTGCGGCGGTGGTCGCGGTGTTGTATGTGTTGCTCAATTGGGCGTTTTTGCGGGCGGTGCCGATTGGGGCGTTGTCGGGTGTGGTCGAGGTGGGGGCGTTGGCCGCGACGCGGATGGTTGGGCCGGCGGGGGGGCGGCTCATGAGTGCCGTCATCGCGGCCGTGCTGGTCGGGGCGATGAGTGCGATGGTGCTGGCGGGCTCGCGCGTCACGCAGGCGATCGTCGCTGACGTGCCGGCGCTGCGGGTGGTTGCGGCGCGGTCGCGGGGTGGGGTGCCACGGAAAGCCATCCTGGCGCAGGTCGGGTTGACCATTGCGCTGTTGCTGTCGAATGCGTTTGAGCCGATTGTGACGTATGCCGGGTTCACGTTGGAGCTGGTGACGCTGCTGGCGATCGCCGGTCTCGTGCTCCGCCGTCGACGCGGCGCACCGCTCCCGGGGGCGGTGCGCGCGTGGGGGTATCCGGTGACGGCGATCGTTTATGCGGCGATCAGCGTCTGGACGCTCCTGTTCGTCGTGCTGCAGCGGCCGGTGGAGTCGCTGGCGGGGGTGGCGACGTTGCTCGTTGGCGCCATCCTCTACTACGTGATTGGCCGATTGTCAGCGCGGACCGACCAAGTCGACGGTTAGCATCGCATTGGCGCGGGACGACGGCGCGATCTGGATCCGGATGTCCATCCCGAGCGACAGCAGGAAACCTGATAGTTGCTCCATGCTGAAGGCGGCGAGACGGCCGCGTTCGAGGTTGGACACGTCGGGTTGCGCGATCCCTAGTAGCTTGGCCGCGTCGGCCTGCGAGAGGTTCCGCTCCAGCAGCAGCTTGCGAATCACCCGGGCGAGATGCGCGTTGGCCAGCCGCTGTTCAGCGTCAGGGGAGCCCGTGTTCGGTTCGTCCATGTTACGCAATATGGGAACACGGCGGCATGCTGTCGAGCGAGTGAAATCACACGGGCGACGGCGCCGCGTTCTGAGCTACCACTGACCGTGCCATGCGAGACCGCTTGGGAGCGGATCGGATGCGAATTCGAGGTGGACGACGCGGCGTCGCAGGGGCTGCCGCGCGGGGGACGAGGCGTGCAGCAAGAGCGGGCGGAAGGCGAGAAGCATCCGGGACCAAGCACGGATTCGGCCAGCGACCGGACGGCCGGTGATTGCGTCAGCTCGCGGAGCTCGGCGCACGTCTCGAGCATGGCTGCATCGACAACGGGATCCGTAATACTCCACCCATCGCGCTCGACCTGGTCGGCGAACGGCATTGGCTAAGTCGTGACCGCGGCAGCGATGACGAGCACGCCGAACACCGCGATCATGACCCGTGGTTCCCAGTACTGAAGAAAGACGAAGCCGAAGGCCAGCCAGCAGAGTGTCGCCGCGAGGCAGAGGGTCACACCTGGCCAGTGGCCCAGCACATCCACGCCTTGTCGGACCACGAGTAGGGCGAGGATGCTGAAGAGGACTTGGCCGAGTGCGTAGGCCGTGTTCAGGCCGAAATACAGCGTTGTTTCGGGGCCGGGAGGGCGTACGTGGCGGAGGTATTGGGAGACGACGTCGATGGCAAAGTGGAGGGTGCCGACGATCGTCAGCCAGCCGAAGGCCACCAGCGTCAGGGTCCTATGCAAGACGTCTCCTATTCAGCTCGCGGGAGCATGGCCTCGACCGGCTTGCTCAGGGGCGCGTGAGACGCACCACGTAGTCACCAACTTGGTGGCTGGCGCCATCCGCGGTGAAGACGGTGGTCGTGTCGACCAGGACGCGAACGTGCTCGGCCGCGGTCGGGATCGCGATGTCGTAACTCGCGGTCGACCCCGCGTTATCGATGGTGACTGCACTGCTCGCCACCGTGTACGCCACCGCGCCGCCGCCTCGGACGGTGACGCGCAGGGCCGCATCCGTGGTGCGGGCGATGCGGATTTCGCCGCGGGGTTGTGGCGATCGGAAGACGATGCGAACGGTGCCGGTCGGAATGAGGGCGATGCCGCCGCCGGAGGCATCTTGGCGACGCGTCGCGGCGGGTGGCGCGTGGTGGAACGCACGCATGATGGCGTGGCCCAGGCGACTCTCCGGTAGTGCGGCGGCGAGCGCCGCCACGACGAGGGTGCCGGCGCCGGCGGCAACGCCTGCCCAGCTGCGGTGTCGGCGTGCCCGCCGATCGCCGGCGCGCGAGCGGGCAATGAGTTGGTTCGCGTCGGCCGTCGGCGGCGCGTGGTCGAGCGCCGACAGGATCGTGTCCAACTCCTGGAGCTCGCGATCGTCAGGGTACATGCGATCCTCGGAGGAACACGCGGCGAAATGCGGCGCGGGCGCGCGCGAGCAAAGTGCCGACGCTGGAGGCCTCGATCGACAGGACCAGCGCGAGCTCTCGGTAGCTCAGGCCTTCCTGCCGTAAGAGGAGCAGTTGCCGATCCCGGTCGGTCATATCGTCGAGTGTAGCGCGGACGAGCCGGCGGCGCTCGTCGCTAAGGAGGCGCGCGTCGGTGGCCGGTGTCGCGTCGGCCAGCAAATCCTCCGGCGCCCGCTCGGCGAGTAGGCGCTTGTGGCGGGCTTGGCGGCGGCGGTCGTCGCGGATGAGGTTGTGGGCCACGGTGGCGAGCCAGGCGCGGATGTCGTCGGGCACCGCGCCGCGCCGGTGGAGGCGGACGAACACCTCCTGGGTGATGTCGGCCGCGACGGCCTCATCGCCGGTGAGGCGATCGACATAGCGGAACACCCAGGCGAAGTGTTCGGTGAACCGCGCGCGGAACTCGCGGTCGAACCCGGCGTCACCGGTCACGCCGGGGGACACGGTCTGGGCGAACGGCGCCTCGATCTCAAGGACGTGCACACCCAGGGAACGCGCGCCGCTCGGCGTTGTGACGTCCGCGGGCTCAGAACGCCCACCCGATACTGATTTGCAACGATCGCGGCAACAGCGTCAGCTGGCGCGTCTGGGCCACGCCCGACGGCAGCACCTCGCCCACGACGTTCGCGTGGTTCAGCACATTGGTGACGCGCACGCGCCCGATCAGCTGTGCCGAGTGACCGAAGAGTCCCGCGGTCCAACGTTGGACGACGCCGAGATCGATGCGTTGGTACATAGGCAGCCGGCGCGAGTCCAACGCACCGATGATGCGCGTCGGCGTCCCTTCCAGATCGCCGACGCCGCCAATCGGCACATATGACTGAAACTGTAGCGCGTCACCGATGACACTCGTCGGCCGCCCCGCCGCGCCCCACACGGTCCCGGTGACCGTGGTCCCGCCAAACAGCGTGTAGCCCACCGCCGCCACCGCGATGCGCGGCGCGGCGAATGACGGCACGTACCGAATGGCCCCAATCTGACGCCTGACGGCCGCCACGCCGTACGCCGCCTGCAGCGTCAATCGGTCGTCCTCGTGGTCGAGCGCCAGGGTGAGTCCCGATGCCAGGCCCGTGCCCTGCGTCAAGGAGTCCGTCGCAAAGGGTTGTGCGGTCGACGCCGTGCTGGCGACAAGGCCGGTCGACCATCGCTCGTATCCATCGAGGGCCACGCGTGTCGCGGGGCCAAGCGCGACGGTCACCGACCCCGTCACCTCGTCGGCGCGCGCGATCGGCACGCCGTGGCCGTCGGCCGCGACCGGGAGCGCGATCGGTAGCACCGCGTCGACGATCGACTCCTCGTTGCCCAACGACTGCACGGCCTGGGCGCTGCGTGCATAGCCCGCCGCCACGCTCACGGCGGACGTGAGCGCGTACCGCGCCGCCACGCGAGGTTCGAGCGTCGAGCCAATCCCTGGCACCGCATCGTCGCGCACGCCGACCGCGAGACCAAACCGTGGGCTCGGCGTCCACCGGCGCTCCACGAACGCCGACACCATGGCGATGCGTGCCTGGCGGTCCGTCAGCACGCTGTATGTCGTCGCCATGCGCTCGAGCTGTCCACCCGCGACCCACGCGCCATGGTCGGTCCGCCAGAGCCCCTCGGCGGACGCACCGACGCTCTGCAGGTCATCAGCGATGCGTGTCGATCCGCCCGTCGCGTTCCACTGGATGCGCGTCGCCGCGTCGGCGTGCCAGCCGCGGACCGTCAGCTCGGTGCCCGGGCGCAGCGTCACGGTCCACACGGCGCCCTCGGTTGCCCCGGACCACGCGGTGGCGTTGGTGGGATTCGCGCCTGAGCCCAGATGCGTCGAATCCACCACGCCATCGAATCGCACGTGATCCTGCGTACCAAAGGCGAGGAGCTCCAGCGACCCGGCCGGTGCCGGGACGGTGACCGTGAGCGCCCCGTCGCTGTAATCGCGCGCGGCGCCCCCGTCGACCACGTGGAGCCCAAACGGGTTCGTGCTCCGGCGGACCTCGCCGACAATCCCGGCGCCTTCGGCGGGCAATGGCACCTCGACGGTCTGGCGGACGGCGCCCACATCGGCCGCGCCCCGCCCGGAGAGCGATTCGGGATGGCGGGTGTCCATGGAGATGATGCTCGTGAGGGCGCCGCCGTAGCGAGCGGATGGCACTCCGGCATCGAGGGTCACGGCGTGGATCAGGTCGGGCGAGATCGCGCTCAGGCTCCCGCCGGCGTGGTAGGCGCTATAGATCGGGAGACCGTCAAGGAGCACGAGGTTCTGATCGGCGGCCCCACCCCGCACGTGCAGCATGGCGTCGACGTCCGGTGGCGCCAATGCGTCCGCTGACCCGGTCAGCGCACGGAGGGGGTCCGGGTCGTTCGCGAGGGGCGATCGCTCGAGCTCGGCGGCATCGTGCGTCGACGTGCCGGGGCCTATGAAGTCGACCGGTTGGGCGTGGCCGTTCGCGTCGTCGCCCACGACAACGATGGGTGGCAGCGGTCGCGGTTCGGGTGAGAGCACGACGTTCACGTCGGTCTCTGGATCGGTGCCACGCGTCACGAGGATCTCGGTCGGCACGAACCCCGCCGCCGAGAAGCGGAGGCGACACGTGGTGCAGGCCAGGGCAGTGAGAGCGTAGGCCCCGTCGTTATCCGATGTCGCGCGTTGATTGGCGTCCAGCACCTCGACAACGGCACCGGGCAACGGCGCGTTCGAGTCCGCCCGGCGGATGGTGCCTCGGACGGACCACCCGCTCGACGCCATGGTCAGCCACGCCGCCACGATGGCTGGTGTCATTTCGCGCCCGGTCGAGCGTTCCCTTGGTACGGACATGACGTCGCTTGCACGCTCGTTGCGGCCATCTGGTACGAGGCTACCGGAACAACCTGTCAGTGGGATTACAGGCTCGGGCGATGAGCCCGCAGGATCAGCACGCGCGGCACCGCCACTCCCAGTCGAGCCGCGCGGGCGCATCATCATCGCGCTCCCCGAGACCGCGGCCGTGGCGGCCATCGCCTACGAGCTGGCGCGGGCCGGCTACGGCGTCTCCACGGTCCATGGCGGGCCGGATGCCATCGAGGCGAGCTGGCGTGACCCCGCCGCGCTCGTGCTCCTGGGCGAAGCGCTTCCCGACGTCTCCGGACGCGCGGTCCTCCGGCAGCTGCGCGAGCAGGCCAGCACCCGGGCCGTGCCGATCATCGTGCTTGCCGCCGTCGACCTGGACGAGATGGCCGCCATGCGGGCGTTTGCCGCAGGCGCGGACGACTGGATGTCGCTCGTGCCGCTTCGGTCCAACGAACTCGTCTTTCGGGTTGCCGCGGTGTTCCGGCGCGTGCGGGCGCGGGCGGTGCCCGCCGATCGGGTGATCGCGATTGGCGCACTCCGGCTGGAGTATGCGACGCGTCGCGTGATGCTGGACGGTCGCGATCTCAATCTGACGCCGGTGGAGACGACGCTCCTGTTCGCCCTGGCCGATGGGTCGGACCGTCCGGGCACTAGCGGTGGGGTCGTGGCGATGCACGGCGACGCAGTGCCCGTCGAACGGCGGCGGGCCACCAAGATCGCCATCAGCCGCCTGCGCGCCAAGCTCGGGCCGGCCAGCGACATAATTGAAACCATGCGCGGCGCCGGGTATCGACTGCGAACTCGTCCTATACCAATAGATTAGCGCCGTTGTGGTGTGTCGTCGCGGTTGGGCGACGCTGAGACACTGCGTGACGCCGCGGTGCCTCGATCCTTACGATGTCCACCCTGACTTCCGGGTACCCTGACGCCTTCGCTCACCGTCAGTGGTCCTTTGGAAGCCAGGAGACACATGGGATTCTTCACGAGGCGTGCGCTGGGTGGCGCCGTCATGGCCGCCGCGCTCGCACTGCCATTGCGTGCGCAGGGCACCGGGGGAACGATCAGTGGCCGAGTCGCGGACTCGACCGGGAAGCCGCTCCTCGGCGCGGTCGTCCGGGTACTGTCGACCAGACTCGGCGCGCGGGTCGACGACAATGGGGCGTACAGTATCGCCGACGTACCCGCGGGTCGAGTGTCGATCGCCGCCGCGTTGCCAGGTTTCGGCACGGACACCGCCTCCGTAACGGTCGCGGAAGGCCAGACCGTGCGGCACAACTTTGTGCTGCGGGTCGGGACGCACACCCTGAAGACGGTGCAGGTGCTGTCGCCGCGGCTCGCCGAGACCAAGGCGGCGGCGCTGGACAGCATGAAGAACGCCGACAACCTCAAGTACGTCGAGTCTGGCGACGACATCCGTTCGCTCCCCAGCTTGAACGCTGCCGAGGCGGCCGAGCGGATTCCCGGTGTCACGACGGAGCGGGACGAGGGTGAGGGAAAGTTCATCCAGATCCGCGGCACGGAACCCAAGCTCCAGAACGTGACGATCGATGGCACGCACATCCCGGGCACGTTGTCTGGCGACCGGTCGGTCAAGCTTGACGATATCCCGTCGGACATCATCGGCGCGATCGAGGTATCCAAGACGTTGAGCGCCGACATGGATGCGGACGCTATCGGCGGCTCGGTGAACATCGTGACCAAGATTCCGGAGACGACCCCGCGCGGGTACGTCTCGGGGCAGTTCGGCTATACCACGCTGCAGGACCGCAACGCCGGTCAGGTGGGCTTCACCTACGGCGGTCGCATGGGGTCCGAGCGGCAGTTCGGATTCCTCATCGGTGCGTCGTACGACCGCAACGATCGGCCGATCAACGACATGGAAGGTTCTTGGCAAGCGAACGCGCTCGGAAACGGATTCTTCCCCAACGATTTCAATCACCGGCAGTACTTCTACTACCGCCAACGGTGGGGCACGGACCTGGATCTCGACTACAAGTTCGATTCCAAGACCATGGTCTTCGTCCGGGGCCTGTTTAGTCGATTTCTTGATCACGGCAACCGGTACGTGCTCGATCTTGCCGCCAGCAACGACTCGGTCGCCAACAACGTCCGGACACACACCGCGGATCAAGGGTCGGCCTCCCGGCAATCGCAGAACCGTACGCCGACCGAGAACACGTACGGCTTGACCGCGGGCTTCAAGAAGGATGATCTCGGACCCTTCAAGATGGACGCGACGTTCAATTTGGGCGGCTCATCGGACGTGGAGAGCGACTACCGGACGAGCCAGTTCAACTACACCGGCAACAACGTCGCGTACGCGTACGACAACTCGAACGTCACCCGGCCGCTCTACAGCATCACGGACCCGGTGATCAAGTCCGGCGTCTACGATCCCAAGAACTTCACGCTCAACAACTATAGCTCAGGGTCGCTGCGCAGCGTGGCCGTCGAGGCCGGCGGGTCGCTCAACGTCACGGCGCCCTACACGCTTGGCGAGTTCCCGGCCTATTTCAAGTTCGGCGGCCGCTTTCGCAACCTGACCAAGACCTACGACGTCAACAACTACAACTTCACGGCGAACCCGCTGGCGTCGATCACGCTCGCGCAACTGCAAGGCGCGCTCACCAACCAGCACTTCTATCAGGAGCAGTTCCCAAACGGGGGCATCAACCTCGGCATCTTGCCGTCCAACGACCTGACGACGAAATACGAAAACGCAAATCACAATCAGTTCACGCGCAACCTCGGCGACCCGTCACAGAATGCGGTCCAGGGATATTTCGGCAACGAGCGCGTGAGCGCCGGCTATATCATGCACGACATCGACATCGGCCGGTTGCATATCAACACGGGGATCCGTCTCGAGTCGACATATCAGGAGTATCGCGGGCACACGGACACGTCGTCGGCCGACGCAAACAGTTACTCGACCGCGCACGTGCAGGCGATCACGGGTCGGCATACCTACAACGACTGGTTCCCGAGCGCCCAGCTCCGCTACGCGGTGGACGACGCGACGAACGTGCGTATCGCCGTCACCAAGGGGATTGCGCGACCGGACTATTCCGCATTGGCGCCGTCGGTCTCCGGCACGAACAACAGTCAGTTTGCCAGGCCGTCGGACAATACGACGATCGTCGCCGGGAACTCGAAGCTCAAGCCGGAGTACGCCTGGAACTACGACTTCCTCGTGGAGCGGTATCTCGGGTCGTCCGGCATCATCTCGGGCGGCGTGTTCTACAAGGATCTCAAGAACTTCATCTACAGTCAGCGATTCGTGTACCACGGCCCCATCATTGCCTACCAGGGCGCCACTGGCGTCGAGCCGCAAAATGGGCCCGGTGGTCACATCATCGGGTGGGAGGTGGACTGGGAACAGCACTTCACGTTCCTCCCCAGTGTGTTGTCCGGACTCGGGTTTGCCGGCAACTGGACGCATGTCAATTCCCACGCCGTCGTCCCGCACAGCGACGGCACCCCCGGGGCATTCCGCGAGTCACTGTTCCGCACGGCCCCGGACGTTGGTAACATCTCGGGGCTCTATGCCTACGGACCGGTCTCGGCTCGCGTGGCGTGGGTCTACCAGGGCCCCATGATCGCCGCGTACGGCAGCACCCCCGGATCCACGGATCCAACCCAGGGCGACAACTACTTCTACTCGCACGCGCAAGTCGACGGCTCCCTGTCCATCAACGTTCTGCGGAACACGCAGTTCCAGTTCCAGGTGCTGAACGCCAACGACGCGGTCTTCGGATTCTTCAACGGGACGCTCAAGCACCAATTCACGTATCAGCGCGAGTACTACGGCCGCACGTTCTACGCGGGCCTCCGTCAGTCATTCTAAGGGAGCATGCATGAGTCAGCGAGTTCGGAGCATCGTCGTACTGCTGGTTGGGGTGGCTGCCGCATTGAGTGTCGCGTGCTACGGGATGGGTGATCCGAGCGGCGAGGGGATCATCTCGACATCGAAGAGCATCACCGTGAGCGACAACGGGTTCGAACCGAGCAGTCTCACGATTGCGCTCGGGGATACCGTCACGTTCTCGTGGGCCGCCAACAATACGTATCAGCACAAGGTCGCGG
>DATMNB010000211.1:0-13521 GCA_035569435.1 Gemmatimonadaceae bacterium | reverse complement strand
TTGGTGCGTTCGATCCAACTCAGACTGCTTCACAAGTAACGACCAAATACCGACGAGTACTGCTGCTGGCAGGAGCGCGATCAGGATTCCGGCATGAGTGACCTGCCATGCGAACCACGGAATGATTGGAATAGAAAGAAGAGCAACGGCAAATGTGTGCTTGAAATCGGCCTTCCAAACCGTACCGAAATCCTTCCCTTCGGCCAGCGCTACCACGCCGGCCACGCCACACGTCTGAACTAAGTAGTATATGAGGAGGCCAGACACAGCTGGCACGCCGTCGAGCTGCGATGTGCGCAATGCACTCTCGGCCCAATTTGCGGCATCGATTGCCGGAAAAGCGGTGCCTCCAAGCAGACGAAATACCACTATCGCCAGGGCGGCGCTGAGTGCCGTTATCGCGACGTTGAAAATGGCCTTGATGAATATCCGTCTGGCCAGTAGTTGCATGGCTACGGATGCACTAAACGCAGCAACGACTGCCACCCAGGACGGGCTCAAAAAAATCGCCGCAGTCAGCGGCCAAGCGGCAAACGTCGTGTAGGAGCCATTCGCCTGCCGGATGCGAAGTTTTTCGGCAGACGTTGCAATAGCGATCAAGACCAGGAGTGTGCTGACGGGCACATGCGACCGATCTGGCCAGGATATCGCCGTAATAATCGCCGCGGCGATCGCTGCCAGCACTGCAAGGGTCACATATAGCTTGACGCTACGAGACGGCATAGCCGGCAGTGTTGGTCCGTTCTAGCGCACGGTACAATCTGCGACACGTCCGCGCGCTCGCTAATCCGCTAACCTCAGTCAACCGTCACAGCTTCACCAACTGGCCTACTGAGAGTAGGCCCCCCCGTTCCGCGACTAATCCCAGCCTGCGCCGACCGCACCCACAAAAAAAGCCAGACTTTTGACCAGTCTGATCAAGGACACCATTTATTGCGTCACCTCCCATAAGGCAGTCGCGCCAAGATGGCGCGCTAAAACAGGGTAGGCTCCGCTCAACTACTTGGGTGTCCGCTCGGCTCCGCTCCTAGAAACGGGGGGTCCATCCTCGTGCGATTGGCCGCTGAAAAACCCCAATCGCAATTATCTATTGGTACAAAACTATGTATCTAAGAAAAACGTAAACTGTTCTTAGCAGTTACCGCCCGTACGCAATCCACCGATTCGTCGCATCCAACGCCGCCAACACACTGGCGGTCTCCGCGCTCTCCTTGATCTCACAACTCCCCGTCAACAACGCACTATCCCTTCCCACCCTCGCCGAAACCCCAACAAACACAAACTCCCGATCAAACGCATCAATCAACTTCACCCCATCGAGCGCCAACGTCCGTTCCCCACGCTCAGCCTGACTAATAGCCTTAATCGTAGCCCGCGCCGCCAAATCCACCCGCGCGCGCTCACTCTCCAACCCCTCGGCTTCCCCGATATACGACGCGTCACCCTTCCGCAGCGTGACTCGACACGTGACGCCACGCGACCGCGACCGCCGCACCTCCACGTCCTCGAAATACAACCGCCGCCGCGACAAATCCTCCGCCACCGCCTGCAGTAACTCCGGATCAACCACCGGAGTCGACACCGGCGTCTCACGCGCCCCTTTCGGCTCGCTCGACGCCGCCACTGAAATCTTCCGATGATCCACCCGCATCCCGAGATGCGCAATCAACGCACTCTCGATATTCCGCACCGTCTGCTTCGGCGTGAACTCCGCCGTCGTCAGCACGTGAATCTCGTCGACCGCCCCCGTGTCCGACGCCACAATCTTCGCCGATAACACCCCAGGCAACGTCGCCAACAATTCTTCCGCACGACGAATCGGCAGGACGCTCCCCGCGATGGACGGCGAGCTCGACAATGACGGGGACGAGTTCGCGGGTCCGGGCAATGGAATCTCGGTATGCCTCATCGTGGAACGCGACAAGAAGTCCGCGCCCACCGACTGTGATTCGTATGACTGCGTGTGCTGCCCGACACTACGCCACGACCCGCCACAACTCTCTAAACTTCGGCCACGAATATGGTTCGCGACTCTTGTTTAATCAAGAACACCAGTCGCATCCACTGCAGTCGGATCCGGAATCTGGTACTCTCGCAATTTGCGATACAACGTCCGTTCCCCGATCCCCAACATCTCTGCGGCCTTTCTTCGGTTCCCACGCGTCTCCTTCAACGCCGCCTCGATCGCCGCCCGCTCGATCGCGGCCATCGTCATCCCCGGCGTGATCGTCACCACGTTGGGGGGTGCCGCAGCCCCTGGGGGCTCGATTCCAATGGCTCCTGCGCCAAGCCCGGGCCCGCTACGCAGCTCCCGCGCGGGCTCACCGATCCACCCGCCCCCACCCCCGCCAACCCGCTCCTCGTCGATCCGACGCCGCAGCTCCTCCACCTGGAGCTTGAGATCAACCAACGACCGGATCACCAACTCCATCTCCCGCCCGTCGACCCCCCCGCCGTCACGACCTCCACGCACCATCGCCGACATGGGCACCGGCAACAACCGCCCCGCCCCCTCGCGGATCTGCCGCGGGATGTCCGCCGGCCCGATCTCATGGCCCGGCGCCAATACGACCATGCTCTCGACCAGATTGCGCAGCTCACGCACGTTCCCCGGCCAGGGATAGTCGACCAGGAGCTGTAACGCCTCCGCCGAAATCCCATGGAACGGCCGATCGTGCTGCGCCGAAAACTCCTGGATGAACCGCCGCACCAGAATCGGGATATCGGCCTTCCGCTCACGGAGCGGCGGCAGATAGATCGACAACACGTTCAACCGATAGTAGAGATCGGACCGAAACGCCCCCTGCTCGACCGCGTCGCGTAACGACTGGTTGGTCGCCGCGACCACGCGCACGTCGACCCGGATCGGCTGCGTCCCGCCAACCCGCGTGAGCTCGCGCTCCTCGAGCACGCGCAGCAGCTTGACCTGCGTCGCCGGCGCGATCTCCCCGACCTCATCGAGAAACAACGTCCCCGTGTCGGCGAGTTCGAACCGCCCGATCCGACGCTCGGCGGCGCCCGTGAACGCCCCCTTCTCGTGCCCAAACAACTCGCTTTCCACGAGCGTGTCTGGCAATGCGCCCACGTTGACCGCAATGAACGGCTTCCCCCGCCGGGGCCCCAGCACGTGCATCGCGCGTGCGACGAGCTCCTTCCCGGTGCCACTCTCCCCCTCGACGAGCACCGTGCTCGACACCGGCGCCATCTGCTCGACTCTGACCAGCACCTCGCGGATCGCCTCGGACTCACCGTAGAGCCCCGTGAGCCGCGCCAACGCCTGCCGATCGGCCAGCCGCCGGATCCCGGCCACGACGTCGCCCGGTGAGACCGGCTTGGTGTAGACCTCCGAGTATCCCATGATCCGGAGCCGCGACGTCATCGCGTCGTCGCCGACGTCGGAGAGTCCGACCACGGGCACCCCATCCCACAGGGCCTCGCGCACCAGCGCGACGTTCTGCGCGTCGAGCAGCGCGCCAGACAGCACAAACACATCGGGCTTGAACCGGCGCACGGCCGCCCGCACGTCGTCGAGCGGCGACACGACGTCGGTCTCGGCGCCGGACTGCTCGAGGGCGGCGTTGATCCGCACCGCCGGCTCGACATCCGTGAGGGTCAGCAGGACCCGCATCAGCCGGTCGTACCCGCTCGCGGGCCCGAATGCTCGGTCACGGCGCCCCGCACGATGTCGACCGCGTGCTCGACGATCGGATCGAGCGCGGCCAGTGCATCGCGCACGCCGCCCGACGAGCCCGGCATGTTAATGATAAGCGTGCGATGCCGCACCCCTGCCACCCCGCGCGCCAGCGCTGCTCGTGGAAACCGTTCCAGCATCGTCACCCGTATCCGCTCGGCGATCCCAGGCGCCTCGCGCTCGAGCACCGCCCGCGTCGCTTCCGGCGTGACATCACGATGCGCCAACCCCGTCCCCCCGGTCGTCAGCACCAGGTCGGCCACGTCGTCGTCGCACCACGCGACGAGCTGGGCCACGATGGCCGCCGAGTCGTCGGGCACGAGCCCGCGCGCCGCCACGACATGGGCATGGGCCGCGGCCCAGACCACGGCGGCGTCGCCGGACGTGTCCGCTCGCTCGCCGCGCGCGCCGGCGTCGGAGACTGTCAATACGGCAATGCGCATACGCCTGCGCAATATCGCGGGCTCCCAACAAAAAAACAGCGCCCGGACCGAAGCCCGGGCGCTGTTATGCACGTGTGTGTGCACACCACGTCCGATCAGGGCGGTGGCGCCAGCGCCTTGAAGAGTGCCGCGACGTCGAACTTGGTGGGGTCATCCTCGTAGTACTTGTTCACCGAGTATCGACCCGTGGTCGGGAAGTACGGGAGCGGGTTCACGACGGCGCACTGGTCGTACGAGTACTGCTTCGCGTACCCACAGCCCCAGCCGCTGTTGTAGTTGTTGCTTGACAACCCCGTTTGCGTACCGCCGCAGCCGTTGATCGTCACGCGGCCTTGCTGGATGATGCTCCCAAACACGAAGACACAGCCTCGGACGTAGTACGAGCCAAGACACTGCGCCGGCCCACTACTCGTGCCGGCCCCACCGACGTTCGCCAAGCCCGCGGCGTCATACGTGGAGTCCGGCGACAGCGACTCGGCGCCCCAGGACTTGAGTGCCATGACGGTCGACTGGACGTACAGATCGTTGGCGATGGGTCCGCCGTGGATCTGCCGGAGCGACACGTAGATATCCGGCGCTGCCGGCACCGCCGTGGCCTTTTGGACGTGCTGTTCCAGGTTGATCGCGTTGTCGGCCGGCAGGATGTACTGTCCCGCCACGATCCCCATCCCATGCTGGCAGGTCGTGTCGCCAGTCGACGTCGTGAGACGCAGGTTGTCGATCAGCGCCGCGGACCCGTCGGTGTACACGGTGACGTGGCCGTTCACGTTGCCGCTGATGCCGACGGAGCCATAGACGGCGATCACACCCTTGAAGTTCGAGTTCAGGATCGTGTCGGTCGGGAAGAGGTATGCGTAATCCGGGTGCGCGGCCTTGAACGTCGGCGTGAACGCCGCAATCGTCGCGGGATAGATCACCCAGTGGCCGAGCGTCCCCGCTGGCGTCCATGTCGTATCGGTGCCGCCCTTCATCCATTGGTAGCTGGTCACCGTCTCCGGCGAGTTGGCACGAGGTGCCGCGGGCGAGACGTAGCCAGGCAATCCAGCCTGAATCGGTCCCATTCGCTCCACCGCCGCGAGGTGCGGATCACCGCCTGGGTAGCACGTCGCGGTTGGCTGCGTCCCCGCCGCCGGCCACCACGTGTAGGTCGGGCCGGGCTTGGTGGGAATGTTCGAATGCCCTGCCTGCCCGTAGCGCAAGATGTTCATGAACCCTTGCCAGCCGGGACTGTTCGTGGCGCTCACCTTGGTCCACGTCGTGTCCTGCGAGCCGGTGGTCGGGTAATACTGCGCGGCGCCCGTTGGAAATGATATTGTGTTCTCCGCGTCACCGAGGAGCAGAATTTTCTGAAACCACGACTCGCCGTGGGCCCACGCTGGGAAGAACTCCCACTCGTACCCCGTGGCGCCGGTGGCAGGATTCTCAGTCCGTACGTAGTGCCAATCGCCGCAGTTCTTCGGGTCGGGCCGATGTTCCAGCCCAGCGCGCAAATAGCTCGACTGCGCCGAGTCCTGCTTGGCCGCGGTCGTGTAGTAGGTGTTCATGAACACGCCTGACCGGTCCACCGCGTAGTACCGCACAAACCCAGACCCCGGCACCGTCGAATCAGGGTCCGTCGTGTGGACGCGATACGCCACAAACTCGAGCCGTTGTTTGACCTTCGCGGTCGAATCGGTCTGCGCGTTCTGCGTATACCCGGCATCGAACAACGTCGACCCCGTCCCCGCCAACGTGAACAACGTCACGAGCTTCGACGTGCTCGGCAGGTTGATCGGCGCCATGTTCTGTCGGGCGGGCGGCTTGTACAGCGTATCGATGCTCGGGTTCCCATTGGTAAACGTCGACGCCGTCTCCACCGAGTCCATGAACTCGGCCTTCTGCCCGCTGCACGACGAGATCGCCGAGTTCGAGAAGATCGGCCCTGTCAACCGGTCGCCCGACCCGAAGCAGATCCCGTTCTCCTGCTCCGAATAGTAAGCAAACTTGGCGAACGTCTCCTCGACAAACTCCTCGCGCCGCACGAACGACCGCTTGTGCATCGTGTCGTTAGCCTGCGTCACGACCGTCACGAACCGCCCTAACTGCCGCGACGCCGAGCCGGTCGGCCCGGCCCACGTGTTGTAGGTCATCCCGGGCACCGGCGTCGAGTCGGCCGCCAACATCGGCGTATTCGTCGCCAGCTGGATATACCCGCTCGATGGCAGGCGGTACGGGTTGTTCTCGAGGTCACTGACCCCGAGCGTCAACCCGGCATCCGCCGTGTACCGGAGATCCTGTTCGGTATTGTGGAACTTGGCCACGTTCCGCGCGCCCGAGCTCAGCATGATCGCCGAGGCCGCCAGCGCCGCGAGCGCGAACGTCAGCATCAGGACGAGAATCACCGCGTTGCCGCGGCGCGCTCCGTCCTGCGCCGCGGGCCGTCGCATGGGAGTCATGGGTGTTGGCCTCATCATGGGTTCGGAAAGATCGGCGTGGTCGTCTGCAGCACCGTCGACACCTGCGGCGTACAGTTCTCGGCCACCACGCCGTAGATGTAGTAGCGCGGCGCCGTCAGGAGCGGCGGATAGTCCAGCAGGGTATCGCGCGTGCTATCGAACGCCGTGAGCGTGGAGAGCACGGTCCCCCACGTGGTGGCGGTGTCCAGCTTCCGATACACCATGTAGAAGCGCACGTTCTTGAAGCCGCCCGCCTCGTCGGTGGACTTGTTCCACGAGACGATCACCGAGTCCTTCGCCGCGGACGTATTCGCCGTCGCGACGTACTGCTGCATCCCCGTCGGCGGGGCCGGTGGACCGGGGCACGCCGAATAGTTGGGCAGCCCGCCGTTCTCCAACGGGATGTCCTCGTTGACCGTGCGGTACGTGATCTTCTTCGTGATCGGGTTCGTGTACTGGAACGTCAACGACATGCGAACCGTGATGATGTTTTCCAGCAGCGTGTCGTTCCCAATGCCCGTCGTCCAGTTGAGTGGGAACGGATACGGATGGGGCGTCGTGACCGACTTGACCGGCACCACCGCGTTCGGAAAGTTCGGATCGGCCACGAAGTACTGGAACGGCGCCGGATCCGTCCCGGCCCCACGGAAGACGATGTCACGCGCCACCAGCTGCGGCGCGTTGGTGTTCACCCGCCGATAGAGCGCATAGGTGCCCGACACCGCCCCAGTGGTGGTATCCTTCGCCACCCAGAAGCTGATCGTCTCGGCGTCGCTCAACACCCCCGCCGTCTGGTAGTACGTCGTGAGCGGATACAACTGCGTCGTCAACGGCAACTTGACCGTCTTCGTCGACATCATGCCCATCGCCAACGAGTCGTTCACGCTGGGATCGACGTATGCCCCCGTCGTCGCCGCGCTCGTGTCGCGGGTCACCAGGTTGGCGTTGAACGTGACCGCCGAGTCATGCATCTGCACGATCGCCGGCTGTCCATTCACGACGCCCTGCCCGGCCAACCGCAGATCGTGGTTCACGAAGTCGAGCGAGAACGACGCTGCCTGCTGCGCGTCCTGCTGCCCCGCCGTGGCCGCGACCGACCGCAGGGACCGGAGATAGAAGGGCACCGCCGCCGCGCCGATGATCGCCAGCAGCGTCATCGAGATGATTACTTCGGCGAGCGTGAACCCGGCGCGTCGCGCGCGCATGGGGACGTTCCCTCGGAAGTGTCGCATCAGAAGTTCTGGATGATGAGGGTTTTCTTGATCGTCTGCCCGCTACTATCAGCCGGCGCCACCTTGACCGTCACCACCATGACGTCGAGCGTGTCGGCAGGGCCGCCACCGATGTGCTTGACCGTCGTCGTGCGCGTAAAGCTGGTCCCCGTCCCCTCGGCGATCGTCTCCGAGGCCGGGAACATCGTCGGAATGTTCGCGTAGATCTGCGCGTGCCGGGCCGAGTCGATCCGGTTGGTCGCCAGATCGAGCGCCACGGCCGACGCCGCGGTCATCGTCGTCGTGTGCGTGTACTTGCCCATGAAGTTGCCAAGCGCCAGGAGCGAGCCGGAGAGAATCACCAGCGCGACCATGCACTCGATGAGCGTCATGCCGTCCCGGGTCCGACCAGAGACACCCATGTCGGCCGCCGACCGGCGGTTCAGAAGCCTGCGGCGTTCCATACGGTTCCCCCAGTGGACGGTAGCTTGTACGGTGTCACTTTCCCCGTCGCCTGCTCGAGATCGACGCCACGCCAATCACCAGGCTTGCCGTTGCCGGACAAGACATTGCGCAGGGTCGTGATGTAGAACTGCGCCGGTGAGCTCACCGCGCCGTCGGCGCGAAAGACGACACCGGTGTAGACGGTGAGATCGCTGGGGTTGCAGGTGAAGGTCACCGTCGTCGTAGCCGTCAGCGGCCCGCTCACGGGCAACGCACCCGACCAGGTCCCGCTCGACGTCGGCTTCCCAAACTGCACCCCATCCTGCATCGAATACATCGTCCAGTGCTCGCCAACGGTGTACGTGCCGTTGTTGTCGGCATCTTCGAGGACGCACACCCGGTGCTTCCCGATCAGATCGATCCCCACCAGCGTCTGGCGCTGTGACGAAACCGCGAACGACTGCCCACGCTGCAGCGCGACCCGCATGGTGCGCATGCCGGCATCGAGCCGGAACTGCGTGTAGTCGATCTTGGGCAGCGAGAACGCCGTGATGATCGCGATCATCGTGATGACGATGAGCATCTCGATCAGCGTGAACCCCGCCCGCCCGTCGCGACCTTGCATCGATGTCTGCCAGCGTTTCATATATCCACACCAGGCAAGAGATACGACGGGGCCCGAGCGGACCCGTGTATACGCGATAGAACCTAGGGACTCCCGAAATCCCCACTGTCACGCCTCTGGCCTGACGCGTCACACAAAACGACGCGGGGCCGTGCACGTAACGCACGGCCCCGCTGGCACTTGACTTGAGCGCCCCATTCGGGGCTCCCCACACAAATCTTATGAGAGCTGGCTCACAATGGGGCGAGCCGGTGTCATCTGTGCGCTATCTCACAGCGCGTCAATCGCCTCCGCGACTTCACTCGCATGACCCGCCGGCTTCACCTTCTCGAACACCCGCGCCACGCGCCCGGTCGGATCGATCACGAACGTCGTCCGCTCAACGCCCCAGTATTTACGCCCATACATACTCTTCTGTTTCCACACCCCATACGACTCGGCGAGCGCATGGTCGGTGTCGGCGAGCAGCGTGAACGGCAGCGCGAACTTCTTCTTGAACTTCTGGTGCGACGCCACGCTGTCCGGGCTCACGCCGAGGATGACGGCGTTGGCCGTCGTGAACCGGGGGAAGGCGTCGCGCAGCTCGCACGCCTCCGTCGTGCACCCCGACGTGTCGTCCTTGGGGTAAAAGTAGAGGACGACCGACTTGCCGCGCAGCGCGGCCAGGGAAACCGTCGATCCATCGTCAGCGGCAACCGAAAAGTCGGGAGCCAGAGTACCCGTGTCGATCACGAAGCGTCCCTCATAATGCTTCTCCTCCCATGAGCACGGCCATGATAGCCTTCTGGACGTGGAGCCGATTCTCGGCTTCATCCCACACGCGACTCTGCGGTCCGTCGATCACATCGGCCGACACTTCCTCACCCCGGTGCGCGGGCAGGCAGTGGAGAAAAATCGCCTCCCGCGCGGCGCGCGCCATGAGCCCGGCGTCGATCGTGTAGCCGGCGAACGCCTTCTCCCGCGCGGCCTGCTCCTCTTCCTGCCCCATGGACGCCCACACGTCGGTGTTGACCACGTGCGCCCCGGCCACGGCCTCCGCGGGATCGCGCACGACGCGCACGTCGGCTTCCTGCTGCGCGCGCCGCACGAGCGCCGGATCGGGGTCGTACCCCTCCGGGCAGGCCAGACGCAGCGTGAACCCGAGCCGGTAGGCGGCGTTGATCCAGGAGTTGGCCATGTTGTTGCCGTCGCCGACCCAGGCCACGACCTTGCCGTCCCACCCGCCGAACGCTTGACGCACGGTGAGCACGTCGGCCAGGACCTGACAGGGGTGCAGCCAGTCGGTCAGCCCGTTGATTACCGGCACCGTGGCGTAGCGCGCCAGCTCCTCGACGTCGGCGTGGGCGAAGGTGCGGATCATGATGCCGTGCACGTAGCGCGACAGGACACGGGCCGTATCGGCAATCGGCTCCCCACGGCCCAGTTGGACATCGCGCGGCGACATGAACACCGCCTGGCCGCCCAGTTGCCAGGTCCCGACTTCGAATGAGACCCGCGTGCGCGTCGATGACTTCATGAAGATCATCGCCAGCGACTTGCCCGCGAGGGGCCGGGCCGTGTACTCGCCCCGCCGCATCCGCTCGGCGAGGTCGAGTAATGAGATCAGCTCCGGACACGTGAAGTCCGGGATCGCTAGGAAATCCCGGTGCGTCACAGGATGTATTTGCGGAGGTCCTCATCCTCGACGACAGCCTTGAGCCGGTCGCGCACCATCGCCGCGTCGACAACCACGGGATCAGTCCCTCGATCCGGCAGCTCGTACATCAAGTCTTCGAGCAACGTCGTCATGACCGTATGCAACCGCCGCGCCCCGATGTTCTCCATGCGGTCATTGACCTGCGCCGCCGTCCGCGCCACCTCGGCGATCCCATCCTCGGTGAACGTCAACGACGCCCCCTCGGCAGCCACCAGAGCCGCATACTGCTTGGTCAACGCATTCTCCGGCTCGGTCATGATACGCACGAAATCTTCTTCGGTGAGCGGCTTGAGCTCGACCCGGATCGGAAACCGCCCCTGCAACTCGGGAATCAAGTCACTCGGCTTGGCAACATGAAACGCCCCCGCCGCAATGAACAGCACGTGGTCGGTCTTCACCAGCCCATACTTGGTCTGCACGTTGGACCCTTCGACGATCGGCAGGAGATCGCGCTGCACCCCCTCGCGTGACACGTCCGGTCCGCCGCCTCCGGTCGGCCCGCGCTCCCCGGCGATCTTGTCGATCTCGTCGAGGAAGATGATGCCCAGCTTCTCCACCCGCTCGAGCGCATCGGCCGTGACGTCTTCCGTGTCGATCAGCTTGTCCAACTCCTGCTCCAGCAGAATCCGCCGCGCCTCGGAGACCTTCACGCTCCGCTTCTTCTTCCGCTTGGGCAGCATGTCCTGGAGCATCTCGGTGAAGTTCTCCATCCCCTCCGGCGCCCCCTGCGGCACCATCATGTCGAACATCTGCGGCCCATGCTGCGTGACCTCGACCTCCACCTCCCGCCCCTCGAGCTGTCCGTCGAGCAGCAGCTGGCGCAGCTTCTCCCGCGTCCGCTGGTAGCGCGCCGTCGACGCGTCGCCATTGTCGTCGCGCTCCTGCGTCACGCCGCCACTCGGCGAGACCACGAACACCGCCGCGGGTCCACCGGCAGGCGCGCCCACCGTCGCCTCCGCCCGCGCCGGCTCGGTCTTGGCCGGCTCCGGGGCCGGCGGCGGCAGCAGGAGATCGAGCAACCGCTCGTCGACCCGCTCGTTGGCCAGATCCTCGACCTCGGTCTCGCGCTCGGTCCGTACCATGTCCATCGCACTCTCGACCAGGTCGCGCACCATCCCCTCGACATCGCGGCCGACGTACCCGACCTCGGTGAACTTGGACGCCTCGACCTTGATGAACGGCGCCCCCGCCAACTTGGCCAAACGACGCGCGATCTCGGTTTTCCCCACCCCAGTCGGGCCGATGAGGATGATGTTGTTGGGCGAGATCTCCTCGCGGATCGCCTCCGGCGCCCGTTGCCGGCGCCACCGGTTGCGGAGCGCGATGGCCACGGCCTTCTTGGCGTCGCCCTGCCCGACGATATAGCGATTGAGCTCCGCGACAATCTGCCGCGGCGTCAGGTCGGCGAGCTTGGCCAGCGCTTGTTGCGTATGCTTCGAAGACATCTAGGTCGGTTCTAAGACGGTAATGTTGGAATTCGTGTAGATGCAGATCTCGGCCGCGATCTCGAGCGAGCGCCTGACGACCGTGGCCGCATCGAGCGTGGTGTTGTCCTTGAGCGCCCGCGCCGCCGCCAATGCGTAGGACCCACCCGAGCCAATGGCCAGGATCCCATCATCGGGCTCGATGATGTCGCCGGTGCCCGAGATCACAAACCCGTGGTCCTTGTCGGCAACCGCGAGCAGCGCCTCGAGCCGCCGCAGCACGCGGTCGCTCCGCCAATCCTTGGCGAGCTCGACCGCCGCGCGCGGCATGTTCCCGGGAAACCGCTCGAGCTTCTCCTCGAACTTCTCGAACAGCGTAAACGCATCGGCCGCCGCACCCGCAAACCCCGCCAGGAGCTTCCCCCCGCGGAGGGCGCGGACCTTCTGCGCGTTGGATTTCATCACGGTGTCGCCAACCGTCACCTGGCCGTCGCCACCCAAGGCGAGCTGGCCATTGCGGCGCACGGAGAGGATCGTCGTCGCATAAATCGTAGGACTGGAGTGCATCGCATAAAAGTAGCAGCATCCCCAGCCCATCGGCGCGCTCGCGGGTGGCTACACCGCGATGGCCTGGCGCCCCGGCCCCCACGATCCCGTCAAGGGATATCAATTCGCCGCGACCGCGCTGGCGATCAACGCGTCAATCTGGTCCGCGAATGGCTCCACATTGCCTTCTGATCACTTGGCCCGCGGATGCGCCTTCTCATACACACGCTTGAGCCGCTCCACACTCGTATGCGTGTAGATCTGCGTCGTCGACACCGACGCATGCCCGAGCAACTCCTGCACGGCCCGCAAATCGGCGCCAGCATCGAGCATGTGCGTGGCAAACGTATGCCGCATGGAGTGCACACTGAGCCCACCACGCTGATCGACTTCTCCCAGCACACCCTTCACGATCCGCTGAATCCCCGACACGCTCAACCGCCCACCCCGCACGTTCACAAACACGGCCGTGCGATCGCTCTTCCCAGGCACCGACTCCCGCTTGGCGCGATAGTTCCTGAGCGCCAACCCCGCGTGCCCCCCGAGCGGCACGATGCGCTCCTTCCGCCCTTTGCCACGGACCTTCACCTGCTCCGACAAGAGATCGATGTCGGCCCAGTTGAGCCCATGAATCTCCGACACCCGCATCCCGGTCGAGTACAGGAGCTCCAGCAACGCCAGATCCCGGGCCGCGCGCACCGGATCACCGGCTCCCGCGCGAAGCCGATCCTCCGCCGACCCCATCACCGTATCGATCTGCCCGCGATCCAGATACGTCGGCAGATACTTGTCGATCTTGGGCGTCCCGACCGCCCGCCCCGGATTCGTATCGACAATCTCATTGACCTGCAGGTACCGATAGAACGTGCGCACCGCCGACAACGCCCGCGCGATCGACCGCTTGCCGATCCCCCGCTTGGTGAGGTGCGCCATATACCCACGCACCGCCAGCCGGTCGACACGCTCCCACGCCCACCCGTCCACACCGGACACCGCCCCGAGATAC
>DATMNB010000210.1:0-24323 GCA_035569435.1 Gemmatimonadaceae bacterium | reverse complement strand
CGGGCTCGAGGCCGTCGACCTCAGTCTGCGGACGAGTGGGTTGCCGGCGGGTCCTGGCGCAGCGGCGGCCGATCAGGAGCAGGGCGATGGGGGTGCGTGGTGGAACTACGGATCGTGGGATAGTGGGTGGTGGTCGCCGTTTGACCACCGGGAGCTGCGCGACGATCGCGTCGTGTATGTCGCGACGCGGCTGTGGCCTGGGACGTATACGGCGTCGTATGTGGCGCGCGCGACCACGCCAGGGGTGTTTGTCCGGCCTCCGGCGACGGCGGCCGAGATGTACAACCCGTCCGTCCAAGGCCGGACGGATGGCGGGGTGTTTACCGTCACGACGAAATGAAACGACTGGTCGCGATCGGGATCGCGCTGGTCGGGCTTGGCGCCGCCGGGCTCGGAGCGTGGATCGCCTGGCCGCTGCCGGCGGGGTTTCTCGCGCCGCCCGCGGCACCGAGCATGACGGTGCGCGACCGACACGGGATCGTGCTGCGCACGACGCGGGCCGTGGACGGGAGCCGGCGGCGGTGGGTGGCGCTGACCGATATTGATCCGCAGGTCGTTCAGGCGTTCGTGGCCGTCGAGGATCGACGGTTCTTTGAGCACCATGGCGTCGACGGGCGGGCCGTCGGGCGTGCGTTGGTGTCCGCGATCCGCGAGGGGCGCGTCGTCTCGGGGGCCTCAACCATCACGATGCAGCTCGCGCGGATGTTGACGGGTGCCGGGCGGTCGTGGCCGGGGAAGGTCGCGCAGGTCGCGTGGGCGTGGCGGCTCGAGGCGCACATGGGCAAGCAAGCCATCCTCGAGCAGTACTTGAATCGTGTCAGCCTCGGACAGGGCGCGGTCGGCGTGGACGCGGCGTCGGCGCTGTACTTTGGCGGTGGGGCCGGCACGGTCGGTCTGGCGCACGCCGCACTCCTCGCCGGTGTGGCGCATGCGCCGGCGCGCGATGACCCGTTCGCGGCGCCGGCGCGGGCCCGTGCACGGCGGGCGTATGCGCTGGCCCGTGTGCGCGCTGCCGGGTACGCCACGGGGGCCGACATCGAGCGGGCGAGTCTCGAGCCCTTGGTCGCGCGCGGCGCGGCGGCGGCGTTTCTGGCCCCGCACTTCACGTCGCACGTGCTGAACGTCATGGGGGAGGACGCCGGCGAGACGGATATTGTGACGTCGCTCGACCTCGGTCTGCAGACTGAGCTCGAAGCCGAGGTGCGCGCGACGGTGGTCGCGTTACGCACGCGCGGTGTGCGTCAGGCCGCGGTGGTCGTGCTGGACAACCAGACGGGCCAGGTACTGGCGTGGGTCGGCTCGCCGGACTTCTGGGCGGACAGCGCTGGGCAGGCGGACATGGTGATCTCGCCTCGGCAGCCTGGCTCGGCGTTGAAGCCGTTCGTGTATGGGCTGGCGTTCGACCATGGGTTCACGGCGGGATCGGTCCTCGCCGACGTCGCGCGCACGTATCGTACGGCGCTCGGCGCGTACCATCCGCGCAACTACGACCGGCGGTTTCACGGGCCGGTGCGGTCGCGGGAAGCGTTGGCCAGCTCGTACAACGTGCCGGCGGTGGGGCTGGCCGATACGCTTGGTGTGGAGCGGTTGCTGTGGACGTTGCGGCGTGCCGGGTTTGCGTCGCTCAGGCAGAGCGGTGAGTACTACGGGCTTGGGCTCGCTCTCGGCAATGGTGACGTGACGTTGTTGGAGCTGGCCAACGCCTATCGCTCGCTGGCGCTGGGCGGCGCCTGGCATCCGGTACAGCTCACGCTCGGCGGCGGAGTGTCGGACGGGGCCCCGCGTCGCGTGATGTCGGCGTCGTCGGCGTCGCTCGTCCTCGACATTTTGTCTGACGCTGACGCGCGTGTGCCGGGCTTTGGCACCGTGACACCGTTCGACTTTGCGTTCCCGGTGGCCGTGAAGACGGGCACCAGCCGCCACTTCACGGACAACTGGGCGGTTGGCACAACTGGTGGCTTCACAGTGGCCGTCTGGGCCGGCAATTTCACCGGCCAGCCGATGGACGGCGTGAGCGGTGTGACGGGCGCCGGTCCATTGCTCCATCGTGCCGTCATTCTGACGGCGCGCCGCTACGCTCCGGGCGAGCTGCCGTCGCCGGCGTCGACCGGCGCGATGCCGGTGCGTATCTGCAGGCTGTCGGGCATGCGGGCCGGGCCTGAGTGCCCCTATGCGACAGAATGGTTCGCCCCCGGTACGGCGCCGTCGACGACGTGTGACTGGCACGTCGGCGGCCGTGTTCACGTGCCTGCGGTATTCGCGGAGTGGGCTCCCCGGGTCGACACCATTGCGCCCACCGCATCGGCAGAGCCGGCCGAGCGAGGTGTTCGCCTGCTATCGCCGCAAGAGGGCGATCGCTACGAGGTTCCGCCGGGCGTCGATCGTCGCTACGCAACGATCGCGCTGCGCGCCACGGGAGCGTCCGATGTGCGCTGGTGGGTCGACGATCGTCCGCTGGCGACGCCGCGCTGGACGCTCGTGCCGGGGGTCCACACTGTCACCGCGCGCGCTGCCACCGGCGAGAGCGCGTCGGCGCAGTTCGAGGTGCAATGAGGGCTGTCGCGTCTAGATTACGGTCGGCAGTTCGAGATTGAGTTTCTCGATCCTGGCGTGGCGGTGTTCGCGTTCACGTTTGGCTAACTCACACAGAGAACGCATGTCCGACGAGATACATCTTCCTCGCCGTCGGTTCGTCGAGCTTGCGGCCATGAGCATTGCCGCGGCCGAATTCGGCATCGTTGGCGTTGCCAACCCGCGCGCGACGCGCTCGTCATTTGGTCCGATCAAGCAGATCGATGCGGGTCTCCTGAACATCGGCTATGCCGAGGCCGGCCCCGCGGATGGGCCGCCTGTGATTCTGCTGCATGGCTGGCCCTACGACATTCACAGCTATGTCGATGTCGCTCCGTTATTGGCGGCGAAAGGGTACCGGGTGATCGTCCCCTATCTGCGAGGGTATGGGACGACGCGGTTTCTGTCGAGTGACACGTTCCGGAATGGCCAGCAATCGGTCGTGGCGCTCGATATCATCGCGCTCATGGATGCGCTCAAGATCAAGAAGGCCATCCTCGGCGGCTTTGACTGGGGCGCGCGGACGGTCGACATCATCGCGGCGCTCTGGCCGGAGCGCTGCAAGGCGATCGTGGCCGTGAGCGGGTACCTGATTACGAGTCTCGCGGCGAACCTACAGCCGTTGCCGCCAAAAGCTGAATGGGGATGGTGGTACCAGTACTATTTCGCCACAGAACGCGGCAAGCTCGGTTACGGAGAGAACACGCACGATTTCAACAAACTCATCTGGCAGATCGTCTCGCCCAAGTGGAACTTCGACGATGCGACGTACGATCGGACCGCGGCAGCCTTCACCAACCCGGATCACGTCAGCATCGTCATCCACAATTACCGGTGGCGATTGAGCCTGGCGAAGGGTGAGCCAAAATACGACGAGCTCGAACAGAAGCTGTTCGCATCTCCCGTGATCACCGTGCCCGCCATCACCATTGCCAGTGATTTCGACGGGCCGGCCGCGGACGGGGCGTCGTATGCCAAGAAATTCTCTGGCAAATACTCGCACCGCATCCTGAAAGGCATCGGTCACAATGTGCCACAGGAGGCCTCTCAAGCCTTCGCCGACGCGATCGTCGCCGTCGACCAGTATACGTAGAGCGGCTAGTGCATGGGGACCCCGCCCATCATCATCGCTTGACCAGGGCCGACCGACACCACGACATCGTAGAGATCCTGTCGATACACGGCGTTGGCGGTGTCAACGACCGGCCACTGTACGCCTCGGTCGGGGACGAATAGGCCACCGACGGCACCCATGCCGCCGTCCGGCAACAGATGGCCGGTGGGATTCTCATAGGTGGCCGTGATGCGGTAGCGGTGGGCGGGTACGATGTGCGTGCCGACGCCGTGCCAGGTATGGAACCACGTGATCGGCATCGACAGGACGTGCCCGACGGAGTCACGGATCGGCATGGCATACCACAGGACTGTCCCGGTGGTCATGTCTCTCAGCTCGAGACTGACGCCATAGTCGTGCATGTGGCCGCCGATCCCGATGAGATAGCCCGGGACCGCGGGGCTACTGTCCCAGTAGCGAACGGTTCGTCCCGGCGCGAGATCGAAGCCCTTGGTGCCGTCGGGCGGGTGGCCCAGGGGGAACATCGCATCCATGCCCCACGGATAGGCGCGGAACAGGGGAAAGAATCCGAGCGGTCGGTATCCGAGCGTCGCGCGAATGCGGACGCCGTGATGCGCCGTCTGGGTCGGGTTCGTGAGCATCCCGATGGTCAGCAGCTGTTGGTCGCGCGCGAGCGGCAACCCGAGCAACAGCTTTGGCATCCCGATGGTCGGGGTTTCCTTGCTGATGGCGAGGATGTGGAGTTGCGTCTCGAGGAATAGCTCTCGGCGACCGGGATCGGTCAGCGTCAGGTGGTGCAAGAACGTTCGTGGTAGTTCATGGCCAGCGCTGTCGAGGACATCCACCTTGACGCTGGCGAGAGCCAGGTCCATGGGGATCCGGACCTGATACGCGGGCAAGCTGACCATCGATTCCTGATTCGCGGTCGATGCGGCAAGGTCCACCGGGGGGAGCTCGACCAACAGGACTCCGCGTTGCGCATCGACCGATACGTGTGCGGCGGGGAGTCCTGCGAGCGGTGGGATATTTGGCCTGGCGCCCGTTGGGTCACGTCCGATCGATAGGACAAGACCGACGCCGAGCGCGCGCCGCAGAGACTGGTGGGGCAGCAGCATGTCATCAGTTGTTGTGAGGGAGCAGCGCCTGTGGGCGGCGCTGCGTAACGAACCCTTCGGTGTTGATACTACGGTCGCGTCCGGTGGTCGGCTAGCCCAGCAGAACGCCGGGTGGTTCAGGCTTGGCCGGTGTCGACGTCGCGCAGGAAGCGTTCGAGGTTGGACAGGTCCCGTAGCTCCGCGTGGGGTCGGGAGCGTTACTCGACTCGCCGTGGCCTGGCAGGTCGAAGGTGATCAGGCGGTGATTGTCGGCGAGTCGTCCGTGCGTTTGATGGCGGAATACACCACGGCATGACGAGTTGCCAAGGATCAGGAGGATCGGTATGGCGGCTGTGCCACGCTCCTCGACGGCGAGGGAGCCGTGCGAGGCGACGATGGTGCGTTGCCGAGTCGAACTGCGCATTCGAGGGATCCTTGTGTGCAACCGGGCTGCTTACCCTCACTGACAGCCGCGGGTTCCCCGAAGCCGGTGGTGGCGAGCGCCGGCGTGAAACGCAATATTGTCCGGACCACCTACTCTCGAGTACCGGGGATTCATGTCGACCGCCCTGCACAACGTGATGAGAATTGTGTATGCGTTGTCGCTGATCGTGATGATCATTGCCGCTGTCCGGTATATCCGCCTACATCGATCGGAAACTGACAAGCGTCGGGAGTTGGCCCTCTATCTGGGGTCGAATTTGTGCCCTTTGCTGTTGTTGGCGCCCACTGTGTTATCTGTCCCTCGCGGTCTGAAGGCTGTGCTGGGCGTGCTCGGGATGGTACTCGCGCTGATCTGGTTCCTTATACTTGGTCGCTACCAGATCTTGCGCATCGTAGAGATTCGCCGCCGCAAGGCGCAGCTGGCGCAGCGGGGTCGGGACATGCTGGCGGAAGCTCTTGCCATGGAGCGGCAGAGTCGCGGGGAGTAGTCCGCTGCATACGGCGCGGCTCGCTTGCCGTCAGCGTCGACGGGGCACATGATGAACGCCGCCTACGCCTTGTCCCGGAGACATTGTGCGACAGATCATGCGCGCGGCCTGCGCCGCGATCGCTTGGGTGATCGGCATCGAGGCATGTTCGGCCCTGCCGGTGTTGGCGTATCCCGCGGTCGGCACCGTGGCCAAGGCACCCGCGCGAGTGACGATTCTCTACGACGCGTTCGGTGACACGCCGGGTCTGACGCGCGATTGGGGATTCGCCGCGCTCATCGAGTACGGCGGCAAGCGGATCCTGTTCGACACGGGCAATAACGCCGACGTCTTTGCCCACAACGTCAGTGCCCTGGGCGTGGATCTCTGGCGTCTGGATTTTGTCGTGATCTCGCATCGTCATGGTGACCACATCGCGGGCCTACCGTATCTCCTGCAGGTCAATCCGACGGTCAAGATCTATGCACCCAAGGAGAACTTCGGCTCTTTGGCGCGTCCCTCCCGGGGACGTTCTTCCGTCGCGATACGACGCTGCCCCCGCGGATGCGGTACTTTGCCGGCGAGCCGCCGGACGAGCTCGAGTTCGGCAAGGTATGGCCGCGGGCGAACGTCCAGTTGATTGATTCCCTCACCGAAGTAGCGCCCGGGATCGCCGTGCTCTCGACCGTGTCGCACACGCCGGGGACGCTCGAGCTACGCGAGCTCTCGCTCGCGCTCAGCACGCCGGAGGGTGTGGTCGTGGTTGTTGGCTGCTCGCATCCTGGGATCGAAACGATTCTGGAGGCCTCGAAAGGCGTCGGTACCCACGTGCGCCTCATTGTTGGCGGGCTGCATCTCGTCACCACGCCGGATGCGGAGGTGGAGCGCGTCTCGAGCGCACTCCACGACGTCTGGCGCGTCGATGCCATTGCGCCGGGGCATTGCACCGGTGAGCCGGCATTTGCGGCATTGCAACGGGCGTTCGGCCGGCGATACGTGTACGCGGGCCTCGGGACTGTTATTCCGCTCGCCTAGCCCCCCTGAGCCGGTGTCTTCGGTGTGACGATCGGGGTGGCCTGCCGCAGATATTCGCCCGGCGTCCGGCCGACGATCGATTTGAAGTCCTTGATGAAGTGGGCCTGGTCGAAGTAGCCCAAGTCCATAGCGAGCCGTGTCCAATCTGTCGTCTGACCGGTTGCCAGCTGGTCGACCACCTCAATGAGACGGCAGCGCTTGATGACCCATTTGGGGCTGACGCCGATGTAGCGGGCGAACAGTCGCTGGAGCGTGCGCTTGGAGTATCCGGCGCGCGCGACGAGTGCGTCCACCGTCGTGATGCCGCGGTCGGTGGCGACGCAGTCGACCAGGCTTGCCATGGCTTCCGCCGCCGCATCCCGCGCCGGTGACAGACTCCGGAGAAAGGCCTCTGTCGTGGCAACCATGTCCGCGTCGTCGTGGCGCGCGAGGATCGCATTCTCGTAGGCGCGGCCAGCCGCGCCAAAGAGCTCGGGCACCGGGACCACGCGGTTGGTGAGGTGCGAGACGGGCGATCGGATGAACGGATAGAATCCGCCGGGCCGGAATTTGATGCCGAACGCGCGGCCCTCGCCTTCCAGGAGGCGCGAGAACTTGCCCTTCACGATGCCCCACACGCCCGACCGCCCGTGCTCGATGACGAGATGGACCGAGGGGTGGGGGAGTGTCTCCTGCACGCGGGGGTCGCGGAGATCCCACTGGACAATCCAGAAGTGCTCGACGAAGACGGCGAGGTCGGCGCCGGGCCGGAGCCGCGCGAAGCGGGATGTCGGGTGGTCGCGTTTTTCCAATACAGGCGACTCCGGGGTCGCTATCGTTCCGGGCATGACGAGCCCACGAATGGTTCACCAATCTATCCGGATCGCCGCGCCGACCTCTACGGTCTGGAAGGTCCTGACCGATTCGGCGATCACAAAGCAGTACATGTATGGCTGCGAGATCGTCTCCGACTGGGGGATCGGCAGCCCGTTCAACTGGAAGGGCGGGGACGGGACCGTGTATGTCAAAGGGTTCCTGGTCGCGCTCGAGCCCGAACGGGTGCTGCGATACAGCATGTTCGATCCCTTTGGCGGCTACGAGGACGTGGTGGCGAACTACTTGACGCTGAGCAACACGCTGACGTCGGTCGATGGCGGCACGCGTCTCGACATCGAGAGCGGCGATTTCGCCACAGTCGCCAACGGTGAGGCCCGGTACCGGGATGTCACGGCGGGCGGCGATGAGTTGTTGGTGAAGATCAAAGCAATCGCTGAGGGAGTGGATCGTTAGCCGAACGTCCTCACGGGGTGCGCGGGCACGGCCGCCTCGCCGCTGGCGCCGACCGGGCCGAGGACCTGCCGCGCGGCGGCGCTCCACCGGAAGGTGTCGAATGCCGTGGCGCGCGTGAACCGGTAAATGATCGCCGATGCGCTCTCATCGTCAGCGCCAAAGACCAGCGCCCCGCGGAACCCCTCGGCGGCGGCGATCGCCGTAATGAGCGGGCGCGCGCGCTCCGGTCCGCGGGCGACGTGCTCGAACGCGTACGCATCCTTGGTGGCGGGATCGAGCGCCGCGGCGCCGGCGCACGTGGTGAGCCGGTAGAAGCCGAGCGTGCTCGACTCGGCCACGGCGTGCCGATCCGCGTTGAGGTGGTGATCGTCCCACGCGGACTGGAGATGCCGGAAGGCCTCGTGCCCTTCGATTTCGAGGATCGCGATCACGTGGCGATGATTCACCGAGCGGAGCACGGCCCCGGCACGCGCGCGCGTCGACGACGTGCGAGCCTTCTCGATCAACGTCTCGTACGTCGAGATCCCGGCGTTCATCCGATCGGCCCGCACGTTGACGATATCGATGGCACACCAGGCCCCCGGCGGGAATTGGATGGGTGCGCCGCCGGGGCGGTGGTCCGTGGGGCTGTGGCGTTCCAGGTCCTCGTGCGGGCGCGTCATCCCATGGACGCGCCGAGTGCGCTCCGGACGTCCTGCTGGGCGGACTTGAGCCTGGTGGCGCCGATGAGCAGGAAGATGCCTCCCACAATGCCGAAGGCCGCGATCAGTCCCATGATCGCCGCGAGCGTGGCGGGCTGGTACACCAGCGCGTAGACCCCGGCCACGACGCTCAACACGCCGAGCGCCATCGTCCATCCCCATGCGACGTGTGCCGAGCGCTGCAGGACGGCGATATAGATGCCGACGAACCCGCTGAGCAGCAGCCACCAGCTGACCCAGATGACCGCGAACGCCAGGGACAGCACGGGATAGGCGTACAGGGCCAGAATACCGAACACGAAGCTGATGATGCCGCCGACCAGCATCAGCCACCATTGCTTGACAAATGGGCGCACGTCGAACGAATGCACGATGTTTGTGATTCCGTCGATGAGGGCCCAGACGGCGATCAGAAGAGCGAACGCGGCGACCGACTCGAGGGGGCGTGCGATGATGAAGACGCCGAGTGCGATCGCCAGGATGCCGCGGAGGACGATGCCCCACCATGCGCGGTTGAGCGTGCTTTGAATCAGAGGTTGGGCCATGGCCATGGAACGCTCCGATCGATGTGGTGTGACGTGACGGTTGCCGCATTTTCGAGACCACGCGCATAACTTGTCCGGCTATGACGAACGATCCGACAGCTTCGCGGACGAGCCTGGCGTAACGTGGAGATTCGCATCCGTCCGGCCGCGTTTGACGATGTGCCCGCGCTCGAGGCGCTGATCGAGGACGCGGTTATGGTGCTGCAGGCCGCTGACTATTCGGAGGCACAGCGGAGGGGAGCGCTGGGCACCGTGTTTGGTGTGGATAGTCAGCTGATACGGGACGGCACCTACTTTGTCGCCGAAGCCTCGGGGCTCCTGGTCGGGTGCGGTGGGTGGAGCCGACGGCGCACGCTGTTTGGGGGCGATGCGATCGCCGGCAGGGTCGACGAGGAACTGGATCCCGCCCGCGATGCGGCGCGCATACGCGCCTTCTTTGTCAGACCCGATTGGGAACGACGGGGCATCGGCAGACAGATCCTCGAGGCGTGCGAGGCCGCGGCCTTAGCGGCGGGCTTCCGGCGCTTTGGGCTCGCGGCCACACTCACGGGCGTGGCCCTGTACGCCGCGCACGGGTACGAGGCGCACGAGCGCTACGATGTCCCGCTTCCCAACGGTCTGACTCTGCCGGTGGTGCGAATGACCAAGGCGGGGTGATCGTTATTCCGGGACGTACTCGCTTTGTACCAAGCCGCTCGAGTACTGTCGGGTCGCCACGTGCCGGAGGCGAATGTCGTGTGGAACAGGGCCGAAGAGCGGGATACCATCGCCGATGAGCACCGGCACGCGCGTGATGATGACGCGTTGGATGAGGCCAGCGCTCAGGAACCGCTGAATGGTGATGCCCCCATCGATGTAGAGATGGTGGGCGCCGCTGGCGGCGAGTCGTGAGACGATATCCGCTGGCGCGCCCGCCATCTGCTCGACGACGCCTCCGCGAACCGTGGAGAAGTCGAGGGGGCGGCTGCTCAGGACGACGACGCGTTTGTCGCCGTATGGCCACGTCGGGAAGGCCAACACCGTCTCGAACGTGTGCCGGCCAATGACGATGGCGTCGACCGTGGCGATGAACTCGGTGTAGCCGTGCTCCTCGCCACCGCCCGGTGGCAACCAATCCAGACCGCCATCGCGTCGCGCGATGAAGCCGTCAAGGCTGGTACCGACGAAGACCGACGCAGTCACGTGCAACTACCAACCCTTGACCCAGTCGCGTCGCATGTGGGTGGTGTCGCCGACATACACAAAGTGAAAGTCGTGCATGTAGAGTTTGGCGACCCGCGGGAGGTCGCCAGGCTTGACGCGACGCAGAATGTCGAGCTGGGCGTCCGCCTGACGATAGTCACCAAAATACAGTTGCGCGCGCGCCAGCGCGGCGGCCTGCGCCTCGTTGGACTCCTGGTCCATGAGATGGTCGAGGGTGAATTCCTTCACAAAGTCCCGCATCACCCAGCTCGGCAGTCTATCCTGGCGGACGCTGTCCAACTGCTGGCGCATGACGCCGAGGACTAACGACGGCTGAGGGGTGCTGGCGTAGAGCGCACCAGAGGAGATCCCGCGCCCCTGGTAGGGGGCGCCGGCGGCGTAGGACAGGCTCAGCCGATATCGGACCGCGGTCGACACGCGCGCTGACAGCAGCTCGGTGGCCAACTCGAAGGCGGCATAGTCCGGGCTGCGCACGGACGGCCCCGTGTAGTACCCCACGAGATAGTTGGTCGGCGAGATCCGTGAGACCATGGCCAACGATGACGGGTGGCGCGGCACCTCGGCCGGCGGCGCCCACGCATACTGACCGGGCGGCAGTGTGCCGAGCGTGGCGGCGACGAGCGCCTCGAGGCGCGCCCGCGGGATATTGCCGACGACGACGAGCAGCATGCGTGATGTGACGAAGTGGTCGTGCACGTACCGGCGGACCGCATCGGGCGTCAGGTGCGTCAGCGACGCCTCGGTACCACTCGGGTTCAACGCGTAGGGATGTCCCTCGAACGCCAGACTGTCGGCCGTCTCCCAGGCCACTGCCTCGGGACTCATCCCATGGAGTCGGCTCTCGCGGATCAGGCGCTCGCGAGCCAGCGCGACAGCGTCCGAGTCCAGCGTGGGGTGGACGATCCGGTCGGCGAATGCGACCCAGCTGGAGTCAAACTGGTCGGCGACCCCGCGAAATCCGACCATCGTCCAATCGGTCTCCGGATCGACGACCCACTCACTGCCCGTCCGCGTCAGCGCGTGACGTGCGGCCGCTCCTGGGTAGCGCGCGGTGCCGTATTGGGCAGCCTTGAGCGCCAGCGCCTCGAGGCCCGCCGTCGCCGGCGTGAGCTGCTGCACACCGCCGACCAGATACAGGTCGACCGCCACGATATCATTGCCCGGGGTGACGCGCTGCAGCACGTGGACGCCGCCGACGGTGTAGTCGAGCGTGACCGTGTCGGCGGCGCCTCGCGTCGTGAACCCCGACAACGCCAGCGCGGCCCGAATCACCAGGTGCACGGCGCTCATTGGCCGCTCAGGAACGAGAGGACGACGGGACGAACCTGCTGCCCCGTGCCCGGTGGCACGAGCACGCCGAGGGCCATTGGCTTGGCGATGATATACCGCTGCGCGTACCGCTGGAGATCGGACCGCGTGACCGCCAGCATGCGATCGGTGTACGACCGGAAGTAGCCGAGGTCCGCACTGCCCCAGAATTCGGCCACCTCGCTCGCCACCGACGTCTGGTATTCCAGCGTACGCGCGAACGCGACGCGCCGCGCCTGTCGGGCGTCGGCCAACTCGTCATCGCTGAACGCCACCGGCTTGTCGAGGTCCTCGAGCACGGCGTTCAATACCACGAGTGCGTGGGGCAGGCTGTCGACGCTGGCATGGGCGGTCAGCGTGATTTCCCCGACGTGCGAGCGTGTGGTGTATCCGATCGTGCACGAGGCGAACAGTCCACTGTCCACGAGCCGGCGCTGGAAGGTCGAGCCGGAGGCATCAAGGATCGTCGACAGCACATCCGCCGCGTAGGTGTCCTCGGGCGACGTGATGGTACTCGGGCCCTGCCACTCCATGACCACCAGCGCATCCGTCACATGGTCCTGCATGATCAACGCCGCCGGCAGCTGGAGCGGCGGTACGACGAGTGGCGTGACGCCAACAAAGGGATCGGTTCGACGGGGCCAGTGGCTGAACCGCTCGTCGGCCAGCTTGAACGCGCGGCCCGGCGTGATGTCCCCACTCACGACGAGCATCGCGTTGTTGGGCACGTAGTAACGATCGAAGATCGTCTTGAGCCGCTTGACTGTGACCGCATTCAGGGTCTTGGGGTCGCCACCAGGGTCCTTGCGTCCCCACACTGTTGTCCATAACCGTTGACCCACCTGGTCGTAGATCAAGCGCACGGGATCGGACAGGTCGCGCGCCAGCTCGTCATCGACGACGCGCCGTTCCTCGACGAGGTTGTCGTTTGTGAATGAAGGGTCCCGCACCAATTCGGCGAGCGCGCGCATCCCGCCCTCCACGCTCGCTGACGGCAGCGTCACGAAATAGCGCACGACTTCCTGGCCCGTCTCGCCGTTGTACGTGGCGTCGAGCTCCCCCATGCGCCCGCCCCACGACTGATCGCTGCCGCCGCCATACGACTTGAACAGCATGTGCTCGTAGAGGTGCGGGACGCCCTGGTCGCCGGAATCCTGGGTGAACGCTCCGGTGCGCACGGCGATCTCGACCGTCACCAACGGCACGGCGTGATTCTCGATGACCACCACCTGCAACCCATTGGCGAGCGCCGTGTCGTGCACCGTGCGCGACAGCGCGGCCTCGTACGTGCCGGGTTGCTGGGCTGCGGGGCGGCTGGAGAACACGGCGCTGGCTACGACGACGATGATGATGATGCCGCCCAAACGGTTGCACCGCACGACTGACGCTGCCGGCACGACGCCTCGCGGAAAGAGTGCGCCAACAATCTGCTTCCGTTGAGCTCGCTGCGCCACATGTTGGGTTAAGTTGCACCGATGGCCGACGGTCACGCGTGGGAGCTGATCCGGCGCCTGCCGCATCCGGCACTCCGGAGCGCGGTGCTCGAGTACCAGGGGTACCGCGAGCGCGTGCAAGGCACGCTGCGACGGCGCGAACTACCATCGGCCGGCATCACCGTCATCATCAATCTTGGGCCCCCGCTCGTCGTCGACGGGAGGCGGTTGGCCGAGAGCTTTGTGGCCGGTTTGTGCACGAGCCACAGTCTGGTCGACACCATCGGTGAGATGGAGGGGGTGGAGGTCCGACTCACCCCCACCGGGGCGCGGCGGCTGTTTGGCATTCCAATGTCCGACCTGGCCAATCGCGTCGTGCCGCTCGACGACATCCTGAGCCTCGCCGGCCGAGCGGCGATCGCGCGGATCCGGGAGGCGGCGACGTGGCAAGAACGCTTCGCGCTGCTCGAGCGCGAGCTCGCGTCGCGGCTCGACCGTGCTCCCGGCACACCGGCGGTGTTGGCCCACGCCTGGCGGCAACTGGCGGCGACCGACGGTCGCGTGTCGATCCGCGCACTGGCGAAAGAGGCGGCCTGGAGTCCCAAACGCCTGGTCGCGACGTTTCGCGACCAGGCCGGCCTCCCGCCGAAACAGGTCGCCAGACTCTTTCGCTTTCAGCGTGCGGTGGGCGAGCTCGCGCGCCCGGACGCCCGACTGACCGCCGTGGCCTACTCGGCGGGCTATTACGACCAGGCGCACCTCATCCGCGAGGTGCGCGAGTTTGCCGGCGTCACGCCGACGGAGCTGGTGCGGCAGATACACCCCGACCTTCCAGGGCTGATCGACGGCTGACAGGGCGGGCGTTTTTTTCCAATGCCGCAGGGCGAGCCGACGTTATGATCGAGCCACACCTCTCGACAGGAGCGCGCAATGGCCCCGACGCTGATCCCGACCCTGGTATATGACAACGCCCCCGCTGCCATCGACTGGCTGGTCGCGGCCTTTGGATTCGAGCGCAACCTCATCGTTGCCGGCGCCGCCGCGGGCACGATCGACCACGCTCAACTGACCCTTGGCGGCGACATGATCATGCTCAGCTCGCCCCGCGAGAACGTATTCGCGATGAAGCCCCCGCGCGCGCTCGGCGCACGCACAGGTGGCATCTATCTCGTACTTCCGGATCGGGTCGATGCCCATTGCGCCCGGGCCCGCGCGGCCGGTGCGACTATCCTGCTCGAGCCCGAAGACAAAGACTACGGCGGGCGCGGCTACAGCTGCCTGGATCCCGAGGGGCAGCTCTGGAGCTTTGGGACGTATGCGCCGACGCTGGAGCTGGCGCCCTCCTAGCCGTTTCAGCTCGCGCCCCCGTGACGGAAGTTTTCTACTGCCGTCATGGGGAATATGCCCCGTCTTACGTTGTCGGCCAAGTTGTATGCGCTGCTGGGCGCCGCCCTGTGCGCTGGCATCATCGTCAGCGCCGTTCTCTGGGTCCAGCTCCGCTACGTCGCCCACGCGTATAAAGGAGTCATTACCACCGAGGTCCAGGCGCGGGCGGAAGCGCGGAAGATGGAGGTGGCCGAGAAGATGCAGGTGCAGGAGTGGAGTAACCTGCTCCTGCGCGGCGCGGATACGGCCGATCGGGCCGCGTACACGCGGGCATTCCGTGAACGGGCGGCGGAGGTCCACAAGCATCTGGAGACGGTCCAGACGCTCGTCGCCCAGAAGGTCCATGATACGGTCGCGGCCAACGAGGCCGCGCAGTTCGGGTCGGCCTTCGATGGCATGTCGGTGCGCTATGACGCCGGCCTCCGGGCATTCGAGGCCGCCGGCGGGCGCAATGCCGTGCAGGTCGACCGCATGGTGCGCGATCAAGACAGGCGGCCGACCGAGGTGCTCGGACGGCTGTTGGCGCGGCTCGACTCATTGGCGACGGCCCGGATGGGTGATGTCGACCGGCACGCCACCGACGCGATCGCGATCAGCGCGGGAGAGTGCTCAGGCGTTGGAGTCGGTGCGGCGGTTGGCGCGCGAGTTGGAACAGTCGGCGGCGCGGACGGCCCAGTCGATTGGCACGGTGGACGACACGGTGGTGCAGGGGCAGGCGGTGATCGATGCGTCGCAGGTGGCGCTGGCGCGCATCGGTGGTGACATCGACGCGAACCGGCAGGCGGTCCACCGGATCGCCGCCGCCGCCTCAGCGCAGCGGCTGGAGGCCGAGGCGTTGGCGCAGCAGGTCGAATCGGTCACGGCCGCGGCGGAAGAGAACGCGGCGGTCGCCGAGCAGGTGAGCGCCCTGGCCGAGGAGCAAACAGCCTCGATGACCAACGTCGCGGCGTCGAGCGAACGACTGGCCGCGGTTGCAGGGCGGCTGACCGAGTACATGCGCCGGTTCACACTGGACCAGGCAGCGCCGCGCTAGCGATAGGTCCTTGGTGTAGTCGAACACCTTGTGATCGCCATCGCTAGTGTAGGTTTGCGTATGCGCAAAACTACTCTTGCAGTGGCGTGGATCCTGATGGCGAGCGCGCAGCCGGTGTGCGCGCAGGACTCTTCGTATACAGATGTCCTGCCCCAGGATGTTCGTGCGCGGGCACGTGCGGTGCCGGGCGAGCTGCCCATCGCCGTGCGGTATCTCAACTTCATGGACGATTCGTCGCCGGCGTCCGATGCCGTGGATGGTGCGCCCCACGCGCGTATCAACGAGGTCACGCCGGTGTTTCAGGTGCGTTATCGCCAAGGGTGGATCATGGTGGACGCCGGGATGACCCATGCGATGGCCGGGAAGGCGCCGGGGTTCTCTGAGGAGCGGTATCAGCAGGTGCTGGCGGCGCTCCGGGGCGCACGGTTGATCGTCGTGACGCACGAGCACCCGGATCATGTGGGGACGCTGGTCCGATCACCGATCGCCGCCGATGTGGCGTCGCGGACGCTGCTCACCAGGCAACAGGTCGAGACCATGGTGACGAAACCGACGGTCTCGTTCGTGTCGCTGGACTCGACTGCGGCGCGCCGGTACCTCGTGGTCGACTACGATCGCCTGCTGCCGATCGCGCCCGGCGTCGTGCTGATCCGGTCGCCCGGGCATACGCCCGGATCGCAAATTGTCTACGTCAGGCTCGCATCCGGACGGGAATTGATGTTGACCGGTGACATCGCGTGGCGGAAAGCGGGGATCGACGAGCAGCGGCAGAAGCCCGACTCCGTGAGCCGGCAGTTGAGCGAGGATCGGATCGCGATCGCTCAGGAGATGGCGTGGCTCAAGCACACGGTGGAGCCAGCGGGCATAGCAGTAGTAGTGAGTCACGATGGCGAGGAAATCGCCGAGCTCGGCCGCCGCGGTATGCTGTCGGACGGTCTCGATGTAACCAAACCCTGAAAAGGTTAGAATAAGATTACGACCTATGAAACATCTCAACGGGGTGCTGGTGCCGGCGCTCATGTTGGCGAGCGTGAGTGTCGGGTGTGGGCGAGAGTCAGGGAATACGGCTCAGGAGACCGTGGCGACGTTCCCTGATGCGGCGACGCTCCAAGGCGCGGTGGAGGATTCGGACAACTGGATCCTGCCGGGCAAATCGTACAGCAGCAACCGCTACACGACGCTGCGCGATATCACGCCGGACAACGTCACGCACCTCAAGAAGGCGTGGCAGACCAAGCTGGCCGACGACGGCCAACAGGAGTCGGCGCTGACGGTGTGGCACGGCATCATGTACCTCGCGACGCCCCATGATCGCATCCTGTCACTCGACGGCGCGACCGGTGCGCTCAAGTGGGAAAACCCCAACACCGCGCAGTACACAATCCTGTATTTCGTGAACCGCGGCGTGGGGTTGGCCGACGGCAAGGTCTTCGTGGCGACGCAAGACTGTCACGTGCTGGCCGCCGACGCGACCACCGGGAAGACGGTGTGGAATGTGCGCGGGTGCGTGGACACGACCAACAGCTTGTACTCCATGGCGGCCTATCCGTACGACGGGAAGGTGATCGTCGGCAATGGTGGGGGCGACGACGGCACGCGGGGGTACGTGCAAGCGTTCCATGCGACGGATGGATCGAGCGCGTGGAATTGGGAGACGCTCAAGCACGACACATGGCCGGACAGCTCGTGGCAGCACGGCGCCGGCGCCGTCTGGAGCGGGCTCTCAGTCGACCCGTCCACGCACACGCTCTTTCTGCCGGTCGGGAATCCGGGGCCGGACATGATTCTGACCGGACGCAAAGGGCCCGATCTCTACACCAACTCCATCGTCGCGCTCGATGTGTCGACCGACACGCCGACGGTGAAATGGTACTCGCAGCTGCTGCAGAACGACACGCACGACATCGATCCGTCGATGGCCCCCGTGCTGTTCACGGGGCAAGTGTCGGGCGGCAGCCGCAACCTCGTGGCGATCGGCAATAAGGCTGGGGAGCTGTTCGTGTTTGACCAAGGGAGCGGCCAGCTGATTCACAAAGTGGTCGTTGATAATCAGAAAGGGCTCGCGACCGCCCCCACCCTGCAGGGCGTCCTCGGATGCCCGAATCACGGGGGTGGCATCGAGTTCAACGGCGTGTCCTATGATCCGACGACCAATGTCATCGTGATCCCCAGCACCAATGAGTGTGGGATGTGGAAGATCACCAGCCCGACGACCACGTACGTGCCCGGCCACGCGTACGTGGGCGGGTCGCTGCCGGCACGCGGCAACGGCACCGGCGTGCTGACGGCCGTGGATGTCAACACGGGGAATGTCGTGTGGCGCGACTCGTTGCCGTATCCCGCGCAGGGTGGTGTGACGATCACGGCCACCGGGGTCGCGTTCACGAGCGATCTGCGTGGCCGTGTGTATGCGTTTGATGTCAAGACGGGCAAGGAGCTGTGGCATGACGACACCGGATCGTCGATTGTCGCGCCGATCTCCATCTATCGCGCCAACGGACGCGCGTATGTCGCGGTGATCAGCGGTCAGGCGGGCGCGCAGCACACGCCCAACCTGCCGCCGTCCAACGGCAGCGTGGTGACGGCCTATGCGCTCGACGCCACGGGACCGGTCGTCAACGCGTCGGACAACCAGACGCAGATGGCGGCGCAGCCAGCGGGTCCCGGCGAGGGCCAGCCCGCCGCCGGCGTTGGCTCGGCGCCGTACACGCCTGCGCAGGTGCAGGCTGGAAAGGCGGTGTACGCATCAGCCTGTGCCTCATGCCACGGAGCCCAATTGCAGGGTGTATCGGCGCCGGCACTCACTGGGCCTGGGCTGGCGCGCGGCAATGTCAATGTCTCGGGGCTTCGCACGGTGATCACCACGACGATGCCGCTCACCGCACCGGGCTCGCTCAAGCCGGATCAATACGCAGCGGTGATGGCATATCTGCTGTCGTACGATTGTGTGTCGCCGAGCAACCACGGAACAAAGCCGTTCCCGACGACCGATCAGCCGAGCTTCAAGCAGGTGACGATCGGGGGCCGGTCGTGCCCCGTCAAATGATCACTGTGTGAAGGGCAGCGTGAGGTACAGGGCGCCCAAGCCGGTGAGCTGACCGGCGGCGCCCAGCAGGCTGGTATAGTGAGGGTCGGGGGTCCACCGGCCCGTGAACCAGGCATATCGGAAGACATCGGCGCGGCCCTCACAGGTCGCGACCATATCCGTCATCTGCGTCTCCTGCTCGGCCAGCGTCGTGATCTGGGCGCCGTCGGTCTGGCTGTGCCAGTTGGCGAACTCGGTGACCCAGATCTGCTTGTTGTATTTGGCCAGGCGGTCCAACTGCGCTGACAGGCCGTAGTCGTACCAGTGAAAGGCGAGATAGTCGATCTGTGGACTGCGGCCGCCGTTGGCGCTTTGGTACGCGGCGTAGAAGGCATCGAGCCACAGGACCGGGTCCTCGTAGCCGGACATGTTGCCCCAGGTGATGGCCGGCCCGACGATCTTGACGCCGGTCTTCGCCGCGACGGACTCATAGCGCGGCCATAGTTGGGCGGCGGCTTGAGGCGTCATATTGGCCTGACCCGTGAGATTGGGCTCGTTGAGCACCAGCATGTACTTGATGCTGGGATGCGCCTGCAAGTAGCCCACAATCGACGTCGAGTCGAAATTGCCGTTCCAGAGCATCGGGTAGAAGTCCACGCCATACCCCGATGTCTTGGGGCTCGGGCTCCAGTTGTACCACCAGCTTACGCCCGGCGAGAGGACCTTGAGATCCGCCGTGTCGGCGAGGTCATAGGCGATGCCGCGTTTGGCGCTCTTGGCCGATGGAGTCGATGTCGTGGCGTGTGACGACGACGTGGGGCCGGAGCTGCAGGCGGCCAGGGCGAGGAGCGTTACGGTACGGCTCAGGCCGGTAGGCATGGCCGGATGATCGGCCCGGGAGGTGCAGGCGTCAAGGGCGCTGTGCCAACGATTTGGGCGGGTCGGGCGTCTAACAACGCAATTAACAACCCCACTAACAACGCAATTGCGCTCGCCATGCCAAAGCGCCATTGTGCCGGAAACTTTACAAGAGCCAATTCCGTACACCGCCCATTACAATGGTGCTCATGAATCGCTCACATATCCTTGGGATTACGGCGATTGCGCTGGCCGTCGTCGCCAACGTCGCTCCGGCCCAAACGGCCGTGACGCCCCGGGCGCGGGCCGATAGCGCACGATATCCGTACACCGACGCCGACATCCGCTTCATGTCTGGCATGATCGGTCACCATGCCCAGGCCATCGTGATGGCCGGCTGGGCGCCAAGTCATGGCGCCAGCGCATCGGTCCGGACGCTGTGCGAGCGAATTATCAATGAGCAGTCGGACGAGATCGTGAGCATGCAGACCTGGCTGCGCGATCGGGGCCAGCCGGCGCCGGATGGGCATACGATGGGCATGAAAATGATGATGAACGGGCACGAGGAGACGATGCTCATGCCCGGCATGCTCACCGAGGCCCAGATGAAGGAGCTGGACGCGGCACGCGGCACAGAGTTCGACCGGCTCTTCCTGACCTATATGATCCAGCACCATAAGGGAGCCGTCTCGATGGTGCACGACTTGTTCGAGAGCTACGGTGCCGCCCAGGACGAGGCGGTGTTCAAGTTCGCGTCCGATGTGAATGTCGATCAGTCCACCGAAATCGCACGGATGCAGAAGATGCTGTTGGCCCTCGAGATCGAGGGAGGGTCGAAATAACGACCCCGGCGTCGAACGTTCACCCGTCACACCATTAGAGGGATCATCTGTGGCATTTGTCTATCCGCTTCGCAGTGTCTCGCTTGCCTTGGCGCTCCTGTCCGCGGGAGCGTGTGCGCATCCAGGGATGACCTCGTCAGGGTCGACCGGCGCGTCGCCCGACAACAGCATCTCTGTCACGGCGCCGAGCCCTGACCCGCGTGTTGGCCTCAAGGGCGGCCTGACGGATGCCGGCCAGGCAGCGTGGAACATGCGCCTGCTGTCGAACACGCCACCGTCGACGGCGTTCGTGGACAAGACCAACTCCGATCTGGCCTTTGATGGTAAGTACGTGATCCAGGGGAGTTACAACGGGTTCCAGGTGTGGGACATCTCGACGCCGACCAAGCCCACGCTCAGGACGGCGTACGTGTGCCCGGCGTCGCAGAGCGACGTCTCGATCTACAAGAACCTGCTCTTTGTCTCCGGGGAAGGGTTGAGCGGGCGGTTGGACTGCGGGACGGAGGGGGTGAAGGACACGGTCAGCAGCGCTCGACTGCGCGGCATCCGGATCTTTGACATCAGCGATCTGGATCATCCCAAGAACGTCGGCAACGTGCAGACGTGCCGCGGGTCGCACACGCACACGCTGCTCGTCGATCCACACGATCAGGACAACGTCTACATCTACATCTCGGGGTCGTCAGGCGTGCGGTCGCCGAGCGAGCTTCCGGGGTGTGTGAAGGAGACCCCGGACAAGGACCCCAACTCGTCGTTGTTCCGGATCGAGATCATCAAGGTGCCGGTGGCGCATCCTGAACAGGCGGCGATTGTCAGCTCGGCGCACATCTTCAACGGTCTGACGGCGCCGACGACGCACGCCGCGGCGGCGGAGGATGCCGCCGAGACGGCGACGGCAAAGGCTCAAGGGAAATTCGTCGCGTCGATGCACGGGCAAGAATTCGTCCTGGGCCCGCGATTTGTCGATCCCAAGTTGGACAGCATCGTCAAGGCGCGGGGCGGCACAGGCGCGCCGACGGGGGCCGACAGCGCGGCACTGCGTGCGGCACTGCCGGAATTACTTGCCAAGATGATCGGGACGACCGTGGCCGAGCTCAACGCGCCGAGGCCTGTCACCCAGTGCCACGACATCACGGTGTATCCGTCGATCGGTCTGGCTGGGGGGGCGTGTGAAGGGTATGGGATGTTGCTCGACATTCATGATCCGGCGCATCCGACCCGTCTGACCGCCGCGGCCGACTCCAACTTCTCGTACTGGCACTCGGCGACGTTCAACAACGACGGGACCAAGCTGCTGTTCACCGACGAGTGGGGTGGGGGTGGGCAGCCAAAGTGCCGCGCCACGGACAAGTACCAGTGGGGGGCCGACGCGATCTACGCGATCCAGGGCGGCCAGCTCAAGTTCTTGAGCTACTACAAGATGCCGGCGGCGCAGACCAAGTTCGAGAACTGCGTGGCGCACAACGGATCGTTGATCCCGATCCCTGGGCGTGACGTGATGGTGCAGGCGTGGTATCAGGGCGGTCTGTCCGTCTTTGATTGGACCGACGGAGCGCATCCCAAGGAGATCGCGTTCTTTGATCGGGGTCCGGTAGACTCGACCAAGATGGCGAGCGGCGGGTCGTGGTCCGCGTACTGGTACAACGGCGTCATCGTCAGCTCCGAGATCGCGCGGGGGCTCGACGTCTTCGAGCTCACGCCGAGCCCGCTCATCTCGCAGAACGAGATCGACGCGGCGAAGTCGGTGCAGTTTGATCAGTTCAATACGCAGGGGCAGCCGCAGCTGGTCTGGCCGGCGAGCTTCACGCTGGCGCGGGCGTATCTGGATCAGTTGGCGCGGTCGAAAGGGCTGGCGGCCGGTAAGATCGACGCGGCGCGGACGGCGTTGGCGAGTGCCGAGCAGGCGTCGGGCGGCGCGCGGCGGGATGCGTTGACGCAGTTGGCGACCACGTTGGATGCGGACGCGAGCGGCGCCAAGGATGGGGCGAAGACGCGGACGCTCGCGAGCACGGTACGGGATCTGGCTGCGAAGTCGTAGGACCGAGTCGGATCGATGGTCAACGGCCCACGCTGGCGACATGCCAACGTGGGCCTTGACAATTGCCCAGAACTGTTGAAATATCAGCATAGTTGATTTTTCAACACAGGCGCGAGCCTGTGCCCCCGAGCCGATGGTGACCCATGACCCGTGCGCGTGTGCCGTCCAACCCGGAACCGGCGGCGCTGTCTCGCCGCGAGCGGCAGGTAATGGATATCCTGCATCGGCGTGGCGAGGGGACGGTCGCGGAGATCATGGCCGAGCTGCCGGATCCGCCGACGTATTCGGCGGTGCGGTCGGTGCTGCGGATTCTTGGGGAGCGGGAGCTGATCCGGCACAAGGAGGACGGTCCTCGGTACGTGTACTATCCGGCGCAGACGACGGAGACGGCGCGAGACGATGTCTTGGCGCACGTCGTGCGGACGTACTTTGCCGGGTCGCCTGAGCAGGCGGTGACGGCGCTCTTGCGGATGTCGGACGTGGGGTTGAGCGACGACGAGGTGGAACGGCTCCGCGCGACGATCCGTCGCGCCCGGCAACGGGGGAGGTAGACTCTATGCTCACGCAATCGGGGTTGCTCCTGTTGCTGGCCAAGGTCACCGTCATCCTGGGCGCCGCACTTGGCATCACGCGCGTGATGCAGCGGGCGTCGGCGGGGGCGCGACACCTGGTGTGGCTGGGGACGCTGGCGGTGCTGCTGGTCGTGCCGGCGTCGACGATGTGGGCGCCGCTTCGGGTGCGGGTGTTGCCGCCGGTGACTGCGGTCAGGCTCCCGGCCGTGTCCGACGTGAGAACCGCGACCGCACCGGCCACGGTTCAGACCGTGATGCCGCAGACGATCGTTTCCGCTCCCGCGCCCAACCTTCCCCCGGCGGTGCCGGTGGTCTGGGTGATTGTCGGGGGGTGGGTGGCGGTGGTCTTGCTCATCCTGGGCTCGTTTGCCGGGTCCGGGATGGCGGTGCGGCGGATCGTGCGGCGGGCGCGTCCACTCGACGACCCGTCGTGGGTCACACCGCTCCTGGAGGTGGCCGATCGCATGGGGCTCGACGCGACGCCGCGGTTGCTGGTGAGTGGGCACACGAAGATGCCGTTTGCCTGCGGTGTGTTCGCGCCGACGATCGTGTTGCCGGACGAAGCCGAGACGTGGGCGCTCGATCGGCGGCATGCGGTGTTGCTGCATGAGTTGGCGCATGTGCGGCGGAAGGATCTCATGGGCCACCTGCTCGGGCGGCTGGTGTGTGCCGTGTACTGGTTCCATCCGCTGGTCTGGATGGCGGCCGCGCGGCTGCGGTCGGAGAGCGAGCGGGCGTGCGATGATCTGGCACTCTCGTGCGGGACGCGGGCGACCGACTATGCGGAGCATCTGCTCGAGATCGTGACCGCGGTCCGACGGGACGCGACGCCGGTCGTGGCGCTGGCCATGGCGCGTCGGAAGGAGTTCGAGGGGCGGATGCTGGCGATCCTCGATCCGGAGCTACGGCACTCGAGTCCGAGTCGACGGCAGTCGGTGGCGCTCATCGGGTCGTTGGCGGTCGTGGCTGGCGTCGTCGCCATGATCGCGCCGGTCGCGCGGTTGGCGAGTGCGGCGCAGGTGCCGCAGGCGCCGGCGGTGAAGGCGCCGGACACCGTGGCGCCCGAAGCCCGAGCCGAGGTGCGCGCCCGCCCGCAGGTGGTTACAAAACGGGCCTCCAAGGCGGCGCAGGCGCCGACGGGGCAGGCACACGTGCAGGCCGGGCCGGATGACGATCGTCCGGCACTCCTGGCAAAGGTGTTGCGCGGCGACTCAAGCGCGGCGCTGCGCCGGATCGCCGCCTGGGGATTGCAGGAGTACGCGGACTCGCCGGCCGCCGTCGGCGCGCTGGTCAACGCCGTGCAGCACGACGCGGATGCAACGGTGCGGGAGATGGCGGCGTGGTCGCTCGCCAACGCCAGGGATGACAACCAGGACGTCGCCGGCGCCCTCGGCGGGGCACTGCGCCGTGATGCCGACGAGCGG